>JBNKMO010000050.1:0-30465 GCA_050293165.1 Anaerolineales bacterium
ATCACTTCCGTCACCAGAGACCCAACATCAACATCCGTTTTGAGCATTTCCTGCCGCCCCATCCGCGAAAAAGAAAGCAAGTCGTCAATCAACTGTTCCATGCGCCAGACTGAATTAAAAATGGTGTCCACATAGTCCTGACTCTCTTCATCCAATATTGTTGAGGTCCTCTTTTGGAGCAGTTTCAGAAATCCGTCAATATGCCGCAATGGTGCACGCAGGTCGTGCGAAACGGAGTAGGCAAAGGCTTCAAGTTCTTTGTTAGCGGCTTCAAGTTGGGCGGTGCGGTCCGCCACCTGGCGCTCTAACTCGTGGCTGCGCCGCTCAATGCTGCTGACGCGCAAACGGTAGCCGCCGAAGGTTAAGCTCACTATCATCAGCCCGGCTAGGCTTCTGAACCACCACGTTCCCCACCAGGGTGGGGTAATGGTAATTTTGAGCGATGTTCCTGCTTCATTCCACACCCCGTCTTCGTTCGTGCCTTGCACCCGAAAAACGTAATCATCGGGATCCAGGTTTGTGTAGACCGCGAACCGCTCTTTGCTATCGACCGTATGCCAGTCGGCGTCAAAGCCCTCCAGCTTATAGCGATACCGGTTCTTAGCCGGGGCGACATAACTCAAGGCCGTAAACTCAAGAGAAAGGCTGTTTTGGTCGTAGGATAGAGTTAGTTCGGTGGTCTCGTTGATGGCCTTTTGCAGCACCGAATTACCGCCCACAGGCACCGAATCGCCGAACAGACGGAAGTCGGTGAGTACAACCGGCGGCACAAAGGGATCATCCGTCACCTGGCTGGGGTCAAAAACGTTGAAGCCGTTGATGCCGCCAAAATACATTTCGCCGGTGCGCGGGCTTTTATAAAACGCGGTAAAAACATGGAACTCATTGCTCTGTAGACCGTCCAAGACATCATAGTTACGGAAGACTTGCGTCTGGGGGTTGAAACGGGAGAGTCCATTGTTGGTGCTGATCCACAAATTTCCCTGCTCATCTTCCAGAATGCCCTCGATCGTGTTATTGGGCAGTCCTTCCTTTTCGGTGTACACGGCCGTGCAGGCTCCACTCGCCTGGTCAAACGCACATAAGCCCCCGGCCGTGCCAACCCAGAATTGTCCAGCCTGGTCTTCGTAGAGAACACGCACGGCATCATCGGGCAGGCTTGCCAGGTTTTGCGGGTCATTTTGAAATCGCGTGAACGTTTCTGTGGCTGGGTCGAAGCGGTTCAAGCCGCCGCCTTCGGTGGCTACCCACAAGGTGTGCGCTCGGTCTTCGTAGATATCGGTGACGGAGCCGGCACTCAGGCTTTCTGGCTTGCCAGGATCAGACAAGTAGCGCTGGAAGGTTTCCGTCATCCGATCAAAACGGCTCAGCCCATTATTCCAGCCGCCCACCCACAGGACGCCATTGGAGTCCCGGTAGAGCGAGCGGACAATGTCATCACTGAGACTGCGGGGATCGTTGGAGTCGAACCGGTAGGCTTTGAATTGACCGGTCTGGGGATCAAAGCGGTTCAGTCCGCCCAAAAAGGTGCCAAACCAGAGCGTGCCGTCCGGGTCTTCCTGTGTGGCTGTCACCGATCCGGTGGCAATGCTGGTTGGGTCTGCGGGGTCGTTGCGGTAGACTTGCCAGGTGTCCGTGCGGCGATCCCAGCGGTTGAGGGTGCGGTCATTGCCGATCCAGATGATGCCGGTTTGATCTTCAAAGATGGAGAGAATGAAATTGTCGGCCACGCTGTTGGGGTTGTCTGCCTCATTTTTATAGTGGGTAAACTTGGACGGACGAGTGGAAAACCCATTCGCCCCGCCACCCAGGGTGCCCACCCACAGTGTCCCGGAGGGATCTTCGTGAAAGGAGCTGATAAAATTATTGCGCAAACTGTGCGGATTGGCGGGGTCATTTTTATACTGCACAATCTGTTGCTGCTGCCGATCAAATTTCAAGACCCCGGCGCCGCCGGTCCCCAACCACAGGTTGCCCCCCGCATCTTCGTGGATCTGAGTAATTGCATTGAGACCGCCCGCATCCGGCCGGTCAGGGGCAATGACGTAGCGGGTAAAATAGCCGGTTGGCCGGTCTAGCACCCCAAAACCCTTCTCGGTCGCCACCCAAAACGTCCCGGCGCGGTCTTCGTAGACCCCATGCACATACACATCCGGCAGTGTGTACGGATCATCCGGATTCGGCAAGTATCGGGTAATTTTGCCCGAGACAGGGTCGAGCCGGTTCAGCCCCGCATCCAAGGTTCCGATCCACATCATCCCATCCGAATCCTGGTAGATACTTTCGATGCCATTACTACTCAGACTGTTGGCATCCTGCGGGTCGTGGCGATAGTGGGTAAAGGTTCCCGTCGCCGGATCGAGCCGGTTCAGTCCGCCATCAACGGTGCCGACCCACAACGCGCCCTGCTGGTCCTCGTATAGGCTGTGTTGAGGGATGGCATTTCCGCTCAGGCTATTGGGATCATCCGGGTTGTACCGGTAGTGGGTAAAGGTTTCTGTGACCGGGTCAAAGCGGTCAAGCCCGCCGCCGCTGGTGCCCAGCCACAAGACACCGCCCTGTCCCAGAAGGATAGCCTGCACGGTATTATTGGCCAGGCTGTTGGGATTGCCGCGGTCGAAACGAAAGATTCGGAACGAATAGCCATCGTAACGGCTCAGGCCATCGCCGGTGGCGAACCACAAAAAGCCCTGGTTATCCTGCACGATACCGTACACGTTCCCTGAGGAGATGCCCTCTTCGCCGGTAAGGGTGGTGAAGCGGATATCGTTGCCAGCCACCACTGGCAGGGTTACCGTGTCGGGAGCATCCTGGGCTAGAGCAGGCGTTGGCGTGGAGTAAGAGAGCAGCAGCGCCAGGAGCACTAGGGCAATGATGATGTTCAAACGTGTCTGCAAAAAAATCTGTTTGAGTGTAACCATTGTTACCCTCCTTGAATAATTTGCGGCAGCGAAAAATAAAACGTCGCGCCGCGATCCACCTCTCCCGCAGCCCACACTCTACCGCCATGACGGTCGATAATGCGCCGCACGTTGGCCAGCCCAATACCAGTACCTTCAAACTCATCAGTGCGATGCAAGCGCTGGAAAACGCCAAAGAGCTTATCGGCATAAGCCATGTCAAAGCCAACGCCGTTGTCGCGGACGAAGATCACGACTTCCTTGTCTGAATCCAGGATATATCCAATTTCAATCTCCACCTCCTGGCGTTGTTGGGTGAACTTCAAGGCATTTGAGATCAGATTGACCAGTACCAGACGCAGCATGGCCCGGTCGCCGCTAACGGTGGGCAGATCAGTCATATTCCAGCGAATGACCCGACCTTGCGTTTCCGATTCATATTCATCGATCACTTCCGTCACCAGAGACCCAACATCAACATCCGTTTTGAGCATTTCCTGCCGCCCCATCCGCGAAAAAGAAAGCAGGTTGTCAATCAACTGTCCCATGTGCCAGACCGAATTAAAAATGGTATCCACATAGTCCTGACTCTCTTCATCCAACATTGTTGAGATTCTCTTTTGGAGCAGTTCCAGAAATCCGTCAATATGCCGCAATGGTGCACGCAGGTCGTGCGAAACGGAGTAGGCAAAGGCTTCCAGTTCTTTGTTTGCCGCTTCGAGTTGGGCGGTGCGGTCAGCAACGCGTTGTTCGAGTTCCTGATTGAGCGTGCGGATTTCTGCTTCCGCCTGCTTGCGCTCAGTGATGTCGCGAGCCACTGTGAGTACGTAATCACGATCCAGGCGAATGTAGGCAGCATTGATTTCGACAGGAAATACTGAGCCATCTTTGCGTCGATGCTGACTCTCATAAGTCAGAGAGCCGGAGCGCCGCAATTCATCCAGGATATCTTTCATAGCCCCAGCAGACACCAGGGGATCGATCTCGGGGACAGTGAGGGTTAGGAATTCTTCGCGAGTATAGCCTAGGGTATGGTAGGCTTGCTCATTGGCATCGAGAAAGCGCCCCATTTCCAGATCAATGACCTCAATGGCGTCGTTGGTGTGGTCTATGAGTGTACGGAACAGGGTGAGCGCCTCCTGCGCCTGCTTGCGTTCGGTAATATCACTTGTGACTGAACCGATTCGATAGCCCTTGTCGGTCTTGATCGGGAAAATAATCTGCTGAATAAATTGAGACGAATCGTGTGGGCGCAAAATCTCGGTTTCAACTACTCGGTTAAAGATGTGAGACTGTCCAGTTTTTAGTGCGTTTAATAGAGGCTGTCTAAAGCGTTCGTAAAATTCAGGGGTTTGCAGCTTTGGCTGGATCATTTGGTATTGAACATCCCAAAGTTTTTGACCGATGACCTCACTTGCCGATAAGCCGGTCATTTTCTCGCGTGCAGGGTTCCACTCAATGATCGCGCCCTGTTCGTCCACGAGCGTAAATCCTTCGGACGAACTTTCAACAAAACTACGGAATTTCTTCTCGCTTTCGCGCAACGCTTCTTCCGCCCGTTTGCGCTCGATTACGATGGCTATCTGACCCGCGACGGTGTTCAAAATGGCCAAATCGGCCCTCTCGAAACGCTCGGCATCGGAATAGCTCTGGACAGCCATGATACCGATCACCTCAGCTTTGATTATCAGCGGGACGCCCAGCCAGATTTTTGGGGGTGTTCCGAGTATCTGTTTTTTTTCGCCCCTTTCCAAAAGCATTTCCTCGGTAAAAAACAAGGGGACTCGCGACAGAATAACTTCGCCAGTCAAAGAATTGGTGGCTGTGAAATCCCGAATGTAGGCATAATCCTTATCCATCTCATCCTTAAAATATGGGAAGGAGACCGAGTTGGTGGCCTTATCATAAAGGGCAATGTAAAAATTGGTCGTATCGATCACGGTCCCCAGCGTGTCGTGAATCGATGCATACAACTCATCTAGGTTGGTGGTCGTATTGATGGCATTGGCTATCGTAAATAGCGTGTGTTTGAGCAGTTCGCTCCGCCGGTGATCTGTCATGTCACGCGCAAAAGCAACTGAGAAATTTTTTCCCCCCTGCGAAAACAATCGAGTGCGAATTTCAACCGGAAACACACTCCCGTCTTTCCGGCGGTGCTGTGTTTCGAAGGCAATCACTTCTCCAGCAACCAGTCGCGCCGGAATATCTTCGAGAAAGGAGCGATCAACACCCGCGTCAAAATCATAGGGGGTCATCCCAATCAGTTCATCGCGACTGTAACCTAATGCCTGGCAGGCCCGGCTATTCACATCCAGGACAGTTCCCTCCACGTCGTTCAGGAAGAAAGCGTCAGTCGCGTAATCAACAAAAGTTCGGAAACGGATCTCGCTCTCTTGCAAATTGCGATATGCCAATAAGGTGGATAAGGAATCGGATAATCGCCTGCCAATCTCCTGGAAAAGCCGCTCGTCTTCCGGAGTCCAGATGCGCTCATACGAGCATTGATGGATCCCAAATTCCCAAGGTTTCCCCACTTTTGGATAAAGGACCATTGCCATTAAAGATTTAATTTCAAAGCGTTCCTCTGCGCCTACAGGTAGGGGATTCGGATTTCCTTGCCCAAACTTCACAGGACCATCGGCATCTAATAAGATACGAAATATCTTTGCAACTTCCACGTCTACTGGTATCTTCGCATTTCCCTGAGCGTGAATGCCCGGGTATTTCGGCCGGGTACGTTCCATAGGAAGGGACCACGTGGAAGCCTCCGGATCGCATGGGTACATCAGAAATGAACGGTCGCAGTCAAAAATAGATAAGACAATATCAAGGACATCACTCATCATTTGATCGAGATCACTCGTTCCCTGCATGGCTCGATTAACCCGATCCATACTTTCCAAAAACTTAATATAAGACAGATTCTTTTGCTCAATCTGTTTTTTAGAAGTCTTTTTATTATTTGGGGGCACAAGAACCTCTGTTTTTTTAACTGGTTTGAACTATTTCAGTGAGATTGTTAAAAAAGGAAAAAACATCCTTTTTCAAAAAGCAACTTGCACTCTTACGAACTCCCCTCAAAACGCATTTCAGGTAACGCTAAATAATGCTCAACTCAAAAAAAGAACAGAGGCTTCTTAAATTTCTTGTTCTCTTATCCAAGAGGCATCTGAACAGTAATTGGCGCACTAATAGTATAAGCTAAATTTGATTTTTTTCTCAGTGTTTTCCCAGCTTTTTCTTGTTTTTCTCATGGGCATCGAATTGAAGTATCTGATTACCCTCCCCCCAAGCGGGACGCTTCAAGATTGCTCTACGCGCCTACCTGATCAAGGATGAGAACAGCGAGAACGGGAAACACAGCCTCACCAGCCTCTATTATCCCCCGGAGCGATATTGCCGCTCATTTGCCAGAAAAGAAAAAAGCTAATCCCAGGATCGCAAGTCTTCAATTGGCGGCGCGTTTTCAGCAATCTCTTTTTCACTCACAATCTCAACAGATAGACGGAACTTGATGCTCTCGCGCGCCGCGTTGGACAACCGTTCAGGCAGGGTTTCCACATCTGCGTCAGCGGACGGAAGCACACGCAGGGAAAGTTGGTCTCTGTGCTCCGAGCGGGTGACGCGCGCCTGCCAGCGTACCGCTTCCGGGAACGAGGACATTAATCCGTTTAACTGACGCGGGTGCAAGAACATGCCGCGTACCTTAACTGCATCTCCCACACGACCAAGCCAGCCCATCAGACGCGGTGAGTCCAAACCGCAGGAACATGCTTCGGGATGTACGGCGGAAAGATCACCCGTCCCAAAGCGGACGAGAGCATAATCGTCGTTATAGAGCGTAACGACCACTTCGCCAGTCTCGCCGGGGGGCAACAGCTGTCCTGAGTTAATGTCGCAAACCTGAATGATAGCGTCATCGGGGAGATGCCAGCCATCTTCGGCATCGCATTCATAGCCGAGATTGCCGCATTCGGCGGTGCCATAGCCCTGACGAGCAACGGGTATCCCGTGATCGTTCAACCAAGTTCTTAGAGAAGGAGGTAGTGGCTCAGCAGTAAAGAATGCTTTTTTGACAAAAATCTCCAGTTCCATTTCTTCGGCTTTTTCAACAAGCGCTTTCAGATAAGAAGGCAACCCAACATAGCCATTTATTTTCAAATCGTGCAATACATGAACCTGCTGCTCCTGGTTACCGATTCCACCGGGAATGACAGCGCAGCCCGTTGCAAAGAGACCTTCTTCGAACATTGCTCCTGCGGGAGTAAGGTGATAGCCAAAGGCATTCAAAACGACATCACCTTCGACAAAGCCTGTCGCACGCATGGCTGATTCCCAGCGCCAGTAGTCGGGAACTCGCGGCTCGGGTTCGTAGATCGGCCCCGGGGATTGGTAAATGCGTTTAAGCGAGCCGGGTTCGCAGGCAAGGAATCCGCCAAAGGGCGGCGAAGCTGCCTGGATGTCGGCAAGATCGTCCTTGCGGATGACGGGCAATGCATTCAGGGACGAGGCAGATGTCAATTGCGCGGGAGCAAGCCCAGCATCACGGAGGCGTGCGGCAAATCCCGGTGCGTTTTCAGCGAGATGTGTGATCAATTCAGCGATGTCCATAAAAGTTCTCTCCATCCATTTTTAAAGCAAGAGGCGCGAACAAACGAATTGCGCGAATTTTATTCGCATTATTCGTTCATTCGCGCCATCTGTGTTAGTTCTTCAAAATTTACGAAAGCCAGCGTTTGCGGCGTTTGTAGTGTTTGACTTCGCGGTAGGATTTGCGACTGCCAACTTCGGTAAGGCCAAGATAAAATTCACGCACATCGGCATTAGCGCGCAGGTCGTCCGGGTAGCCATCGAGCACGATGCGCCCGCTTTCCATGATATAGGCGTAATCGGCCACGCCGAGCGTAAGATTTGCGTTCTGCTCGACCAACAAGATAGTGGTGCCTTGCTCGCGATTGATGCGCTTGATGATCTCGAAAATCTCATGCACGAGCAAGGGTGCAAGGCCCAGAGATGGTTCATCGAGCATCATTAGCTTCGGCTTTGCCATGAGGGCGCGTCCAATTGCGAGCATTTGCTGTTCACCACCGGAAAGATAGCCGGCCGTTTGGTTACGGCGTTCTTTGAGACGCGGGAAGTATTGATAGACCATCTCAAGATCATCACGCCCCACGCCATCTTTGCGAGTGTAACCGCCTGCAATAAGATTCTCTTCGGTGCTCAGATGCACGAAAACGCGCCGTCCTTCCATAACCTGAAAGATACCCTTCCGAACAATGTCAGAGGCATCCATGTGATGGATATTTTCATCCCTAAAGACGATACCGCCATCGGTTACTTCGCCGTCTTCGGCTTTAAGCAGGCCGGAAATGGCTTTGAGTGTTGTCGATTTTCCAGCGCCGTTGGAGCCGAGCAAGCCGACGATTTTTCCTTCAGGCACTTCCATAGACATGCCTTTCAGGACAAGGATGACATCGTTATAAATGACTTCAATGTTATTTAATGAGAGCATAGTAGTAACCAGTTTTCAGTAGTCAATTCTCAGGGAACGCACATTTACTTGCAAGCAGGTCTTTTGTTGAGGGGCAAGGCATCATATCCTCACCCCTCAACATTAAATTAGAAAGTTACTTATTCAGCGGAGATAAAATCGCTGATGGCCGTCCACTTTCCGCCTTCAACCTGATAAAGACGCAGGGCGTTATTACCGCGATGGCTAGAAGATGAGAAGGAAAGCGGGGATGTTATGCCACCGGTATCAAAGTTCTGGATCGTTTCCAGAGCAGCTTTGATGTTTTCGCCGGTCAGTTCATCGCCATTCTGTAACACGATCTCAATGCCTCTGGACATCAGCGCCATTGTCCACCAGCCCTGTGTATAGTGCAAGCTGGCTTCATCAATGCTTGAACCATGTTCTTTAAGCCAGGCATCGGCATCTTCATGTCCACCGACGCGTGCGCTCGGAGGAGTAAAGGGGATTGTTCCAACAACGCCTTCAGCGGCATCGCCAGCCAATTCCACGAAACCTTCATCAGCACACCAATTCATGCAGACAAACGACACGGAGTCTGTCATGCCCTGGCTGGCAGCATCTTTAACCATCACTGCAGCGGGGCTGGAGACGGTGTGAATAATGACATAATTTGCACCAAACTGCTGCATTTGCGCTAACTCAGCAACGTAATCCGTCACGCCGCCCGGCATAGGCAGGCTTGTGAAGGCAACGCCGTTTGCTTCCGCAAATGCTGCGGCATCTTCAACCGGGGACTGCCCAAAGGGGCTGTCATGATGGGTCAAAACGATCGAGGGCATACCCTCATTACCCTTTGCAGCCCAATCATCCATCGCCCAGCGGATCGCAATAATCGCTTGGTCAGAGTAGGATGTGCCAACCAGGAAATTGTAGGGGGCAGCTTCCATATCCAGAAGACCAGCGGAGTACGAAGCAGACATGAAGGGGATCTTATCCGCAGCAACTTTTGTGCGAAGCGCTTCTGTATCGCCAGTTCCCCAGCCCTGGAATGCTACAACACCTTCCTGTACGTATTGGGTATAGAGCAATTCAGCCTGATCGACTTTATAAGCATAGTCAGCAGAGATCAGCTCGATCTGGCGGCCTTCGATCCCGCCATTTGCATTACGCCATTCAACATAACCTTTGACACCATCGCCATAGGGCGTGCCGACATCCGAGGTGGGGCCGGTGAGGTCAAAAATGGCACCAACTTTAATGGTCTCAGCAGCGCCTCCGCCGCCTCCGCCACAGGCCGCAAGCATCATAGCTGCCAGCACAAAAATAGCAAATAAAGCATAGGTGGTTTTACGGGTCATTTCTCTATTCTCCTTTGGGTAGAAATGAATAAAAGGGTCGAACTATACTGATTATTTTCCGTATTCACGCGGCGAATAATCAATATTAGAACGCAAATCCACAATGGTGATGTCGTGTTCTTTCAAGCGCTTCTTAAGCACTTCCACATCAGCACCTGTTTCCTTGATGGTCACTTCACTGGTCGCATCCGCATTGATATTGGTTGTCGTTACCGCCAAGATATTGCCATTTGCTGCGGCAATATCTTCGGCAATCTTTGCTAGTTGTCCGGGGCGATCTGGTAACTCAATCGTCAAGCGAGTGCCTTCGACAAAGCCACCCAGAACATTCACAAAGGCTTTGAAAATATCCGTTTCAGTGATAATTCCGACCAGCTTCTTATCATCCATAACAGGCAGGCAGCCGATCTTGCGATCAATCATGATACCTGCAGCAGCTTCCATTGGGCAGTTGACTGTCGCGGTCACAACCGGGGATGTCATAAACTGCTCAACTTTCAAACGTTCCAACAAGCTGTACATCTCGTGGATGCTTAATGTCGTCGCAGGGGATGGTTGACTGGAAAGCAAGTCTTTTTCGACCACAATGCCAACCAATTTGCCTTTATTCATCACAGGCAAGCGGCGGATTTTTTTCTCACGCATCAGCGCAATCGCTTCGGGGTATGTAGTTTTTGGATTAATGGTGAGCGGATCGGGGGTCATAAAATCGTGTACAAACATGGTTCACCTCGTATCTTTTTTAGTAGCTGAAAGGCCACAGGCGGAAATAATCTTTGATATTTTTCCATATCTTATTTAAGCCTTCCGGCTCAAAGACAAGGAATAAAATAATCACTAAACCAAAGGCTGCTTGCTGAATAAAAGGCAAAACCGATTCAACAACAGGGAAAGATGATTTCAAAGCACGCCCCACGTTCGACAGGATGGCCGGAAGCAGGGTCATAAAAGTCGCGCCGTAGAAGGAGCCACGGATCGACCCCAGCCCACCGATGATAATCATCGCCAAATAAAGCACCGATACATCAATCGTGAAGCGTTCCCAAGTGACAATGCTGCGATAATGAGCTGTCAAAGCGCCTGCCATACCGACGAAGAAGGAAGACACAGCAAAGGCAAGCAATTTATATTTGAATAAGTTAATCCCCATCACTTCAGCAGCAATATCTTGATCTCGAATAGCAATAAAGGCACGCCCAAAATGGGTGCGGAAAAGGTTTGCTGTCAGCAAGGCAGTAATGCCAGCCAGCGCCCAAACCAGCCAGTAGAAATTAAAATCAGAACTCATGTTGATGCCAAAAAGCATCGGCGCGGGAACAACCAGCGCGTCCACGCCACCAGTAACTGCATCCCAGTGAGTTACCACCCACAGAATGATCTCTTGCGAAGCCAGCGTCGCAATTGCCAGATACAGTCCCTTCAAACGCAGGGAAGGAATGCCAAACAATGCTCCGACCAAAGCCGTAAATATACAAGCGATAATTGTCGAGGCCCACCAGGGCATCCCCATATTGATGGTCAGGATCGCGGCAGCATAAGCGCCAACGGCCATAAAACCACCCTGACCCAAGCTGATCTGCCCGGTATAACCGACGAGGATATTCAAACCAATCGCGCCGATTGTTGCAATACCGATCTGATTCGCGAGCGTCAGGTAGTAGCGATTCGCCATGAAGGGAAAAATCAGCATAAAGACGCCAAAAATGATCCAGCGCGCTTTTTCAAGATGGGTATGGCGCAATCCCATATCTGCCTTGTAGGTCGAGTGAAAAATACCAGAATTCATAGGAGTTTCCTGTCTCGTGAATGCTTAGACGCGTTCGATGATTTCCTGACCGAAGAGACCATAAGGCCGTACCATCAGGATCAGGATGAGAATGGCAAAGGGGGCAACCTGATTCAGGCCGTTGCCGATATAACCGCCGGTATAGGTCTCCAGCAAACCGATGATGATGCCGCCGATAATCGCACCGGGGATCGAGTCAAGGCCGCCCAAAATCACAACGGGGAAAACGCGCAAACCAAAGTGACTTAGTTCACCGCTAACACCGACAATATTGGCAACCAAGGCCCCACCGATCGCTGCACTAATGGCAGCAATTGACCATGCCCAGGCGAAAATCTTCTTGACGCTGATTCCCATACTCAAAGCAGCTTGTTGGTCATCGGCAACGGCGCGCATGGCGATGCCTTCTTTCGAGCGTTTGAAGAAGTAGGTAAATAAGCCAAGCATTACAACTGCAATCACTATTGCCCACAAACGATCTGCGCCGATAGTCGCGCCAAGAACATTAACCGGCGTACTGGGAATGAAAGGCGGAAAAGCTTTTGGCTGATTGCCCCAGATCGTGCTGACGATCGCTTTTAGCAAACTGCTGAGACCGATCGTTACCATGATGACCGAAATAATTGGCTCCCCGATCAACGGGCGCAGCACAAAGCGCTCCACAACGGAACCAAGCCCAATCGCAACAGCGATCGTAATGACCAAACCAATCGGCCACGCCAAACCAAACTGGGCGACCATCCCATAAACAACGTAACCACCGATCAACAGGAATTCCCCTTGTGCAAAATTGATTACATCGCTGGCTTTATAGATCAAGACAAAGCCGAGTGCAGCCAGAGCCAAAATCGCACCGTTCGTCAATCCAGTGAGCGTTAATTGAATGAAAAGTTCCATATTTCGTTATCCTGTCTACTCGTTAATGCCCATATCTTCGATGCGTAAACGGGTCTGCAAGGTCGCGGTGCGTCCATCCTGATAGGTGATCACCGTTTCAACATCCAAATGCGGGCTTTGACTGTAGAGCGCAGAGACAATATCGTCGTAACGCTGTGCCACCACGTTGCGGCGCACCTTACGCGTACGGGTCAGCTCAGCATCGTCTGCATCCAATTCTTTGTGGAGCAAAACAAATCGACGGATACGCGCAGCAGGCGGCAGGTCAATATTCGCCTCTTCCACACGCTGGCGTACCAAATCATAAACTTCTGGCTTTTGCGCCAGATCGGTATAGGTCGTATATGCCAACTGGTTGTTCTCTGCCCATTTCCCGACGTTTGCAAAATCAATATTTAGCATCGCAGTTACGAAGGGCCAATCGCCGCCGAATACCACGGCTTCTTTCACGTAGGGGCTGAACTTCAATTTATTCTCGATGAACTGCGGGCTAAATTTTGTACCATCATGCAAGGTCATCACGTCTTTTGCGCGATCAATGACAATCAAATGCCCGTCATCGTCGAAATACCCCGCATCGCCTGTATGCAGCCAACCATCTATCAAGGTTTCATTTGTTGCTTCTTCGTTTTTATAGTAGCCAATCATGACTGCCGGTGATGTGACCAGGATTTCGCCACTCTCGTCAATTTGGATTTCTGTTTCCGGGATGGGTGTACCGACTGTTTGGAATTTGACATCCCCATCACGATGCACTACGGATATTCCGCTTGTTTCCGTTGAACCATAGATTTGTTTAAGATTGACTCCGAGTGCGTGAAAGAAGCGAAAAACATCCGGACCCAAAGCAGCGCCGCCGGTATAGGCCCGTTCAAGATGCCGCAACCCAAGCTGATCTTTGATCTCCTGGAAAACGGTCCAGTCCGCCCAGAAATATTTGAGCTTCTGCACAAAAGTAGGCGTCTCTTTGCGGAAACGGATATCCGCCATTTCGTAGCCAACTTTGAGACCCCAGTCGTACATCATTTGCTTGAATTTGGTGCTGTCTTCGATCTTAACCTGTACCTGCGAGATCAGATTCTCCCAAATACGTGGCGGGCTGAACATCGCCTGCGGCCCGATTTCACGAATGTCGTGCTGAACAGTTTCCGGCTCTTCCGGGAAGTTGATCGTAAAACCGATTTGCAAACCACAGGCAAGCGCCATCATTTGCTCGCCGATCCACGCCAGGGGCAGGAAGGAAACAAATTCGTCACCCTGACTAATCGGATCGATACTCATGAGATTATGTCCCATGCTGAGCAGATTCTTATGGGTCAACATAGCAAGTTTCGGGTTCCCGGTCGTACCGGATGTCGTCGACAGGATGGCGAGATCACTTTCTTTACCTTCCGCGACACGTTCTTCCCACCAGCCAGGATTCTCTTCGTCAAATTTACGCCCCAGCGCTTCCACATCAGGGAAATAGAGCAGATACTCTTCGGTGTAATTGCGCAAACCTTTGGGATCGTAATAGATCACATTGCGGATGCCTTTCAGGTCATCCCACATTTCGAGCAGCTTATCGACCTGCTCCTGATCTTCGACAACAACAAAGGAAACATCAGCGTGGTTAAAGATGTAGACCATCTCTTTCACCACCGCATCCTGATAGACACCGATGCTTTTTGCGCCAACGGATTGGGCTGCTAATTCAGAGACAACCCATTCAGGGCGGTTGTCTCCGATAATTGCAATCGTCTCTTCAGGGACAAGTCCCAGGGTGTGCAGACCAAGCGCAAAGTATTTAACATGGTCGAGATATTCACGCCAGGTTAGCGCCTGCCAAATGCCGTAATTCCGCTCTCTTAGAGCGGTGTTTTCGGGTGTTTTTTGTGCGTGTTCAAGGAGGTATTGCGGTAAAGTTTCGGGCATGGATTTCTCCAACCTTCTCTATAGTTGAACGGGCTTAATCGGCATGGAGCCATGCTCCTCGCCGAGATATGCCTGAATAACGGCTTCATTCTGCCGAACTTCATCGGGCGTACCATCGCCGATCTTCTGACCAAAATTCAAGACAGCGATACGATCACTGATGTCCATGATGACGCCCATGTCGTGCTCGATGAGCACAATTGTGACGCCATGTTCTTCGTTCACATCAAGAACGAAACGTGCCATATCTTCTTTTTCTTCAGCGTTCATACCAGCCATCGGTTCATCGAGCAGTAGAACAGCAGGTTTCATTGCCAGTGCGCGTCCCAGTTCAACACGTTTTTGTAAACCATAGGCCAAAGAGCCAACGGGTTTGTCGCGGATAGCTTGAATTTCCAGCAGGTCGATGATGTCTTCGACAAAACGGCGAAAGGCGATCTGTTCCCGTTGCGCAGCCCCCCAATAAAACATGCTTGAGAGCAAGCTTGTTTTCATGTGGACATGCGCGCCTGCCATGAGATTATCGAGCACGGTCATGTGACGGAATAATTCAATATTCTGGAAGGAACGAGCAATACCCAACGAGGCAATCTCGTAGGGTTTGAGTTTGGTAATCTCATGTTCAGCATTCCCTGTGTGATATTTAATACTTCCCTTTTGGGGATGATATAACCCACTAATACAGTTCAGCAAGGAAGTTTTTCCGGCGCCATTTGGGCCGATAATGGCAAAGATTTCGCTTTGATAGATCGAGAGACTAACATCGAATAAAGCGGTAACGCCCCCAAATGCCAATTTGACGTGGTCGATATTAATTTGCAAATCGCCGGGATTGAGTGAACTGCTGTTGAGAGTATGTCGAAAATCACGCTGCATAGAGACTCCTAGGACAAGAGTAATAGCACTATCTTATGCGGCGTGCGCTACCAAAGCGTTAACGCACGCGTTAACAAAACACACAAGTTTTAGACGAGTTTTTTAAAGGGGAAATAAAAAATGACAAAAGAAAGCCTTTTGTCATTTTTATTCATCCCTGTTCGTTTTCGCGGTGCTTAATGTCTGTCTGCGTCCGCCTCTTCGACGTTGGGGCCGCGCAATCCCATATCAAGGATAACAACAGCCCCTTTCCTTTCGCCAGCTGCCTGGCCTTGTGCTAGCCGCCGTTCTTCTACCATGCCTAGCTCATCAAAAATGGAAGTGGCACGGAAGTGGCAATCCACTGCCCACGCGGTTTGACCGGCACGATCATAAAGCCGCCTTAATGCCAGGTAGGTGCGAGCAAGATCAGGTCGGGCGCGTATCCGGCGCAGAATGCGCAGCGACTCGATCAGACATTCTTCCACAATCAGCCAATCCGGTTTTTCGGTGCGGCTAATAATCTCTGCCAGCAAACGCAGCGTGACACCCTCGGCCCAACGATTTCCCTCGGCGCGGGCGGCTTCGAGGGCTTCCTGCGCTTCGCTTTTGGCAGCGATGAACTCTCCTGCCAACTCAAGGCTTTCCGCCAAAAAGATGCGCGGTAAATAGTGAAATACGCGATACTCATTCTGTCCGACCCACTGCAAAGCTTTGCGGATTATCACGACCCCTTCGGCAGGCTTTCCAAGATGCGCAGTTACCAAGCCGTGTAACCCCGTTAGCACAAAACGCAGCGGAGTGAATTCACTCGACGCGATCTGTAGTTCAGGCAGGAAACTAAGAGTCGCACCACAGGCATCCCAATGATGGCGGGCAGCATGGACATAGGCCAGCGGCGCCATAGCAAAGGCAATCGTCGAGGGAACGCCCTGCTCACGCGCCAATGCAACGCCACGTTCAGCAGTCTCAAGTGCGCGCTCCCAGGAACCGACGCGCGCGTAGGCAATTCCCAAATAGCCATACACAACCAATAAGTTAGGATGATATTGAAGCTTTTGCTCTTCTTCAAGATTAACATAGCGCATCAGATAGGCAATGGCATCATCAAAAGCTGCCAGGGCAATACTGGTACGACCAAGCATCCGCAAAGCTGCCCGCAAGAGGCCGACATCCTGTTGCTCTTCGGCAACACGCAAGGCACGATGAGCGTAATCGCTCGCCGCTTTAGGGTTGCTGCGCAGCCAAAAGACTTGGGCTGCCCGTCGAAAGATTCTCCCCAAACGCTCTTCGTCGTTGATCTGCGCTGCAAGCTGCTCGGCTTGCTCGATCATCTCCTGCGCACGTACCAGATCGCCGCTGAACGCATAGGCTTGAGCAAGCTGCAGGTTCAGGTCAATACGTTCCTGATTCTGCTTCGGCCCCGTTTGCCTACCGAGCAAGCTAACCGCCTGTGAGCCGAATTGCCGCGCCTCGTGATAAGAGTGGATGCGCAACGCCTGTTCGCCCGCCGCCGTTAAATAAGGCAAGGCCTTGATGGCTTGATCGCTACGCGAGTAATGATGCGCTAAAGTCGCCGCATCGACGGGGATGACGGCATTCGCAAAAATCTCACCAATGCAGCGATGCACATATTGGCGACGGGCACGGCTCAAGCCAGCATAAGCGACCTGCCGGATCTTGTCGTGGCTGAAATCATAGCTCTCGCTGCTCTCCACCACCAAGCCCTTTTGCTGCCACTCTTCAATCGCAGCAACCACTTCTTTGGTGGGGTTTTCGCTAACTTCTTCAAGTAATGAAAAGGTAAAGGCACGCCCAATCGCCGCAGCAATTCCCAAAAGCTCCTGACTTTGCGTATCGAGGCGATCCAGGCGCGCTTCGATCAGACTCTGGATCGGTGGCGGCAAATTTGCACCGCCGCGTTCCTGTCCGCCACCAAAAGGCAGACGGGCAGGCTGTTCGCTTTCGCGCAGTGAACGAATGCCCTCAATAATAAAGAATGGATTGCCTTCCGTCTCCTGATAAAGACGCTGAAAGAAATGGGGGTCGTAGGATGCATCATCAAGCAGGTATTTGGCGAGCGTAGCACTCTCGTTTTCACTGAGACGCTCAAGCGGCAGATGGCTAAAGACGTTCCGGCGCTTAAAGCCACGCAGTAGGCGTTCCTGCTCCGGCGAAAGATCTTCCAAACGGCAGGAACCGACCAGGACAAGCGGCAAATCTGTCAGACGATGCATCAACGCATCAAGCAGTTCCCAAGTCAAACTGTCCGCCCAGTGCAAATCGTCCAGCGCTAACAAGATCGGGGTCGCGTGCGTCCCGCCACTCCTTGTCAGGTGCAACAGGATTTGCGCAATCGCTTCAGGAGTTTGAATTTTTTCACGCCGGTCGGGTTGCCATACAGGCAAGTTCGGAAACTGGCGGCGCAAATCCGGCAAGATCGGCGTTAGCGCCATCAGCCAGGGTTGCAAATCCTGCAATTCATCATCCGAAAAACGCGCCAAAACTTCATAGAGAACATCGCGCAACGGAGCATAAGCAACCATTGCTTCGACTTCATGGCAAAGGCTCTGCAATGTGGATTTTGGATCAGCAGCGTGCAGATACTCATGCAGCAAACGTGTCTTGCCGATGCCAGAATCACCCGTCAGCAGGATAAAGCGACCGCGCCCGACCTTGGCTTGCTCCCACGCCGCTCGAATTTTACTCAGCTCCAATTGACGTCCTACTAACGGCAATTGCGGCGGTTGGACGATGGTCTCGGTTTTCGGCAAGCGTGGCGCTACAGGCTGGCTGCGCCGCACCACCCCAGACTGAATCAACTCCACTAAAGCCTGCGTCTCTGGCAAAGGCTCGGTACCAAGCCCCTCGAGCAACTCTTTATTCAATTGCTGATAATGCTGCAAGGCCTGATTTCGTTTCCCCATCTCAACATAAAGCGCCATCAAACGCCGATGAGCACTCTCGTCAAAGGGTTCGGCAGCAATCCATTTACGGGTCACTTCGAGGGCGTCTCCAGGACGATAACTCTCTTGCAATTTTTCACTGAGACGATCTAAGGTTTGCAAAAAACGCTGGCGCAGTTCCAGACGCTCGGCATCGCACCAATCTTCATAAAGATCACTAAGAAGATCACCACGATAAAGAGCAACAGCTTGCTCGAGTTCATCCAAGCTGGCGTCGTTACGCGTGCTCTGCTTGAACACGTCCACATCCAACCAAATATCAAGAGCAGGGTTGATCTGAACGCTATTTCCTGTGGTCAAAATCAGGTCATCTTCAAACGCCACCCCGTCAAAGGTCTGCCGCAAGCGATGCAGGTATTGGCGCAAATTTCGTCTGGCAGCAGACTCTGTTCCACGCGGCCAGAAAATAAATGCCAAGCGTCTTCGATCGCTGGGATGCTCACGATTAAGCAACAAGTATGCCAAAAGCGAACGCATCAAAGGCGAGCCAATATCCAGGGAAGCGCCAGCGTCAACTTCCATTCGCAGTGATTTAAAGAGATAGGCTCGCAATAAAGTCATGTTCTGCTTTCCAAGAGGAAAATAAAGTGCAATTATAGCCGCTATTCTCCTACAAGAAAAAGGGCATCCTAAAACCTAAAAAAGGCATCTTACTAAAAGGGCGTTCGTTGACAAGCCTCTATAAAGCCCCGTATAATGAGATGAAATGTCTGTATAGACACACATCATAAAAAAAGGAGGATAACATAGCGAATATTAGATAAACAAGTTTCACGTTTGTTTACTGCACATCCGATGTGCATCAATCACTAAATTCTCCAACATGGAGGAGGAGAAAGAATGAAAAATAAAACCCTTTACTTACTTTTTGCAGCTGTATTAACCCTTAGTATGATCCTGGCTGCCTGCGGCACCCCCGCTGCTGAAACTGACGCACCTGTTGCTGCCGTTGATCGCGCCTATGATGAAATCGAATATTCTGAACCGATGTCGGTTGCTGCCGATAACTGCGACTATGGCGGAAAAATCAGTTCCATCGAAGCAGTCGATGAACTGACCGTCAAGTTCACCATGTGCAGCCCCGATCCGGCATTCCCGCAAAAAGCCGCCTTTACTCCCTTCGGCATTTACCCGCAAGAATGGCTGAACGAATACGCCAATGCTGCTGGCCAGGAAACCCTCTTGCGCTCCCCCGTCGGCACCGGCCCCTTTGCTCTTGAAAACTGGGCAAGCGGTGAAAGCATCACCCTCAAAGCCTATGATGGCTACTGGGGCGACAAACCTGCTTACGCCACCCTCGTTTTCCGCTGGGCAACTGAAGGTGCACAGCGCTTACTCGAGCTCCAGTCCGGCACTGTTGATCAGATCACCAACCCCAGCCCCGATGATTACGAAACCATCAAAGCTGACAGCAATCTGAAATTCATCCCGGTTGCGAACCCGAATATTCTTTATTTGGGCATGACCAACACCTTTGAGCCTTTCGGTGACGTTAAAGTCCGTCAGGCTATTGCCATGGGCATTGACCGCCAGCGCATTGTAGACAACTTCTATGCTGAAGGCGCTACCGTTCCTGATTTCTTCACCCCCTGCAGCCTGCCCAACGGTTGTGTTGGTGATGCATGGTACGCTTTCGATGCGGAAGCTGGCAAAGCGCTACTCGCTGAAGCTGGCTATCCTGATGGCTTCGAAACCACTATTTACTATCGCGATGTCTTCCGTGGTTACCTGCCCGAACCCGGCTTGGTTGCTGTTGAAATTCAGTCCCAATTGGAAGCAAACCTGGGCATTACAGCTGAAGTTGTTGTGATGGAATCCGGTGAATTCATCGATGAATCCAGCAATGGTCGCTTGGACGGCATCTATCTGCTTGGCTGGGGCGCTGACTATCCTCACGTCACCAACTTCCTCGACTATCACTTTGCTGAAACTAACTTACAGTTCGGAACCACGCATCCTGAGATTTACGAAGTTCTTCAGGAAGCATCCCAAATCGGTGACGCTGCTGAAGCAGAAGCACTTTATGTTGAAGCCAACAATGCTATTCGTGAACTGGTTCCGATGGTTCCGCTTGCAAACGGCGCATCTGCATCTGCTGCTTTAGCAACCGTTAAAAACGCTCACTTCCGCCCCTTCGGTGCTCCGTTGTTGGGAAAAGTTGATCCCGGCAAAGACACCTTCGTTTACATGCAAAATGCTGAACCGATCAGCCTCTTCTGCCAAGACGAATCTGATGGCGAATCCCTGGCTGTCTGCCAGCAAATCACCGAGACCCTCTTGGCCTATGCAATTGACTCCGGCGAAGTTGTTCCAGAATTGGCTACCGCCTGTACCCCGAACGCAGACTCCACCGTTTGGACCTGCAACCTGCGTGAAGGCGTCACCTTCCACGACGGGACAAAACTTGATGCAAACGATGTAGTTGCCTCCTGGGCAGCCGGCATTGACGCAGCCAATCCAAACCACATTGGCAACACAGGCACCTTCTCGTACTACGGCTACCTGTGGGACGGCTTGATGAACGCACCAGCGGAGTAAATCTTCTGCTGATCGCCTAGCTCGTCACAAATGAACAATGCGAGATGGTGCCTCTAACACAGTGCTGTCTCGCATTGTTTTTCTCCTTTCGTTTTAGAAACTTAAGATCATAAATCACGAGTTCACGCTGGTCTTCGTTAACAAAGTTAATGCCGAGCAGCGTGAACTGATGACTTAAGAATCAGGCTGGTTTTTTATGACACAATATGCTATTCGCCGCATTCTATACTCAATTCCGGTTATTTTCGGAATTCTGCTTGTCACCTTCGTGATGGCACGCTCAATCCCTGGTGAACCTTGCAAGGCAATGCTCGGGGAAAAAGCTTCTGCTGAAGCCTGTGAGCGCTTCACGAAAAAATATGGGCTTGACGAACCCATCCCCGTTCAATTCGGGGTCTACATGCAGAATATTGCTAAAGGCGACTTCGGTGACTCGATCCGCTTCAGCCGCCCCGTCACCACCATCCTACTCGAACGTCTCCCCACTACCATCGAACTTGGTATTTTTGCTTTATTTCTTGCTATCATGATCGGCATCCCGGCAGGAGTGATCGCAGCGGTTAAGCGCAACTCTGCGCTTGACGTAGGCGTCATGGTCGCCGCCAACACAGGCGTCTCGATGCCCGTCTACTGGCTGGGCTTGGTTCTGGCGTATGTCTTCGCCCTGCTGCTCAAAGACACCCCCTTCTGGCTGCCCCCATCGGGACGTTTGTCCGCTGGCGTGAGTGCCATTCCCTTTTATGAAGTCTTCAATTGGACAGCGACCGAAGGCACAACCAAATACGTCGTCATGGAGTTCTTCGCCAATATGTACATCTTCAACTCCATCATCACCGCAGATTGGAAAGTGCTCGGCGACGTCATGAAGCACATCATTCTGCCCGCCGTTGCGCTCAGCACCATTCCACTAGCAATTATCGCGCGCATGACCCGCTCCAGTATGTTAGAAGTGCTAAGACAAGACTACATCCGCACAGCACGCGCCAAAGGTCTTTTTGAACGTTTTGTCATTCTCAAACATGCCTTCCGAAATGCACTCCTGCCTGTCATCACAATCATCGGTTTGCAGGTCGGCACGCTTTTCGCAGGCGCCGTACTCACCGAAACCATCTTTGGCTTTGCCGGTATCGGGCGTATGCTTTTTGAAGCCATCACCGCGCGTGATTTTCCCGTTGTACAGGGCTTTACCATCGTCATCGCAATTGGTTATGTAGGCGTCAACCTACTCGTTGACCTCGCCTACGTCTTCATTGACCCACGCATCAGGCTGGAGTAGATAAATGACCGAAGATAAAAACCTCCTGGAATTTGAACTGGAAGAAGAAATCATCAACGATGAATACCGTTCTGATAGCCTCCTCCGTCTGACAATGCGCAATATTCTCCGCCAACGCTCGGCACTGATTGGCGGCTCCATCCTGCTCTTTCTCGTCCTTGTTGCCATCTTTGCGCCAGCGCTTGCGCCATACGACCCCAACTTTGTTCTGATCGGGCATGAAGATGTCAAAAAGCGCGCCGATCCCTGTATCCACCTTTTAGGATGCCCGGAAGACCAACCCCAGCATATTCTTGGCACAGATGGCAACGTCCGCGATGTTTTCAGCCGCGTTATTTTCGGCACGCGCGTCTCCCTCTTCGTCGGCTTCAGCACCGTCGGCTTCGCCATTATCATCGGCACCCTGCTCGGTTCACTGGCCGGTTTCCTCGGCGGCTGGGTCGACAACGTCATCATGCGCAGCATGGACGTCCTGCTCGCCTTCCCATCCCTCTTGCTCGCCATTGCCATCGTCTCGGTACTCGGGCACGGTCTCCAAAACGCCCTGCTCGCCATCGCCATCGTCTCCATTCCCGTCTATGCCCGCGTCGTCCGCGCCAGTGTTCTCTCCGTCAAGGAGCAGGAATTTGTCGCAGCCTCGCGCGCGCTGGGCGGCAGTCCCATGCACATCCTTTTTAGACGGATTTTGCCGAACGCGGTTCCGCCTCTGATCGTGCAGGGAACCTTGGGCATTGGTACCGCTATTTTGGATGCGGCTGCGCTCTCCTTCCTCGGCTTGGGTGCCCAGCCCCCAACAGCGGAATGGGGGACAATGCTCGGCACCGAACGAAACCAAATCTTCACTGCCCCGCACCTGGTCTTCTTCCCCGGCTTGGCGATCATGATCACTGTATTGGCATTCAATCTCTTGGGCGACGGGCTGCGCGACGCAATTGACCCGCGCCTGAAGAAATAACAGAAGGAGACAATCAGATGACAACAGAACCCCTTCTGCAAGTAAAAAACCTGAAGACGTATTTCTTTACCAACGATGGCGTCGTCAAAGCTGTAGACGGCGTTGACTTCGACGTCCGCCCGGGCGAAATCCTGGGCTTGGTAGGCGAATCAGGCTGCGGCAAGAGCGTCACGTCCTTTTCCGTCCTGCAACTAATTGACGACCCCGGTCGCATCGTGGATGGTGAAATCCTATTCAAAGGCAATGATCTTCTGAAACTCTCCGAAGCTGAGATGGTCAAAATGCGCGGCAACCTGATCTCGATGATCTTCCAGCAACCGCAAAGCAGCCTGAACCCGGTCTTCACCGTTGGCGCCCAGATCGCTGAAGTTTTCCAAATTCATAAGGACATCAAAAAAGACGAAGCGTGGGAGGAAGCGGTCAAACTCCTCAAACTCGTCGGCATTGCCGATGCGGAGAGCAAGGCGAAATCCTACCCGCACGAGATGTCTGGAGGGCAGGCGCAGCGCGTGATGATCGCGATGGCGCTGGCGCTCAAACCCGAACTGTTGATCGCTGATGAGCCAACCACCGCCCTTGATGTGACCATCCAGGCCCAAATTTTGGATTTGATCCTCGGCTTGCGTGACAAAATGGGAACGTCCGTTATTTTGATTACCCACGACCTCGGCTTGATTGCTGAGAGCGCCGACCGCGTAGCTGTGATGTACGCCGGGCAGATCATTGAACAAGCCGAAATTGAGACGATCTTCGAGACTCCGATGCACCCCTACACCAAAGGTTTGATCGCCTCTGTGCCGATCCTCGGACAAGTTCAGGACCGTCTTGAAGTCATCCCCGGCTCGGTGCCCAATCTTGTCAACATGCCGCCCGGCTGCCGCTTTGCCCCGCGCTGTCGCGCCCGTATAGAGCATGATCTCGAAATTTGCAATAAGACAGAACCTGCGCTAGACGAATATAAAGGCGATCACAGCGTACGCTGCTGGCTTTATCAGGACGGTGAAAACCATGCCGCGCCCATAAAAGCGGAGAAGTAATTATGAGTGATTACGTAAAAACAAATGAAGAACTTGTCCGTGTAGACAATCTCGTCAAATACTATCCCGTCAAAGGCGGTATCTTTCGACGTGAAGTTGCGCAAGTCAAAGCTGTGGACGATGTCAGTTTTACGATCAACAAAGGCGAGACACTCGGCTTGGTCGGTGAATCCGGCTGTGGTAAGACCACCGTTGGGCATACCATGCTCCAATTACGCCCCCACACCAGTGGATCGGTAACCTTTCAGGGTAAGGACGTGCTCAGCATGCGCGGCGCTGACCTAAAGGAAATGCGTCGCAAGATGCAGATCGTTTTCCAGGACCCCTACGCATCTCTTGACCCGCGCTTGCCAGTCGGCCAGTCAATCGCCGAAGGCTTGAAAATCCATAATATGGGCGATGCGCATGAACGTTCGACGATGGTCATGCAAAGCCTGCGCAAAGTTGGCTTGCAGCATTTCCATGCCAATCGCTATCCGCACGAGTTTTCGGGTGGGCAACGCCAGCGTATCGGCATCGCCCGCGCACTCGCGCTAAATCCCGAATTCATCGTATTGGATGAGCCTGTCTCGGCCCTGGATGTTTCCATTCAGGCACAGGTGCTCAACATCCTGAAAGACCTGCAAAAGGAATTGGGGCTGACCTATCTCTTCGTGGCGCACAACCTGGCTGTCGTTGAACATATCTCCGACCGCGTGGCGGTGATGTACCTCGGCAAGATCGCCGAGATGGCGCCCAGCGACGAGCTTTTCGTTAACCCACAGCATCCCTACACACAGGCGCTGATGTCGGCTATCCCGATCCCAAAACCCAATCGCAAGCGAAAGCGCATCATCCTTGAAGGTGACGTCCCCAGTCCGCTCAATCCACCGAGCGGATGCCGCTTCCACCCCCGCTGCCCGATCGCTGAAGCGATCTGCTCAAAGGAAGAACCGCAGCTCAAAGAGTTGGACGGGCACCCCGGACATAAGATCGCCTGTCATTTGAGAAGTTGATGTAGATGAAACTCCCTGTTGAAGCAGGGAGTTTTTTTGAGACAAGGCAATTGGGGTGATATAATTTTCGTGCACTTAATCACCAAGCTAGGCGATTAAATTCATACCACTAGATTTGAAAACAACATTGCGCAAGCACCATAGAAAAGTAGGAAAATGTCTAAGAAAAAAGATACTGCTAGGTTGCAAATCTATATTGAAGTGACAGCAATTATATTTAGTCTTATAGCAGTTGGTATTTCACTGTGGTCGAATCTTCTTGCAAGAGAAGCTAACAACCTTGCCAATCAAGAATATGCTGCTAACGTTGTCACATCTATAGACCAAGCACAAATATTCACTACCACCAATGATAAAAATGTTAATTTTGTGTATGGCATACATTTGACAAACCTTGGAGGAGTTTCAACTTCAATAATCGATGCAAGTGCTGATATGTATTGGCGTGATCTTCACGATAGTCTTCAATTTAACAGCATAATCCCACTCGTCGTATCACCATCCATACCCAGACTTAAAAGTGTTGGCGGTGTGATCATCCCATCAGCGAACTATAACGACTTCCGCAAAGATTATCCACAGGACTCAGAAAACTATACTGAACTAAAAAACTCAGCTATACAACTTCCTTTACAAATTAATGCAAAAGAAACCGTTGATGTTATGGTTTTAATATGGCTTGAGTTCGACGACACTGTCACTAGTGAAAACAGCAACATTTTTAGTTCTCGCTCAATCAACTCACAAGAATTATCACCTGCCGAACTCGCATTCACTTTTCGCCTTTCATCTGGTGAGTCTCTCACAACTTCTCGGGCAGACTCTTTCTGGACAAAGTAAACGAGATTAACCAAACCTTAACCAACTCCCTACCCAACGCAGGGAGTTTTTCTTTAAGAAGGGGTAAAATTGCCCGACAAAAACTCTCACCACAAAGAACGCAACGAATTTGCGAGGAGGATACACTTCCGCCGAAGCAATCCCATCGAGTGCAGAGAAAACCTGTTGCGCTAAGACTGCTTCGGCGGTAAAACTGCCTCGCAGATTCATCCTTCTATAGTAGGAGCATCCCCATGACCGAAGAAAAATCAGGCGCACAGATCAGCCAAAAAGCCTTCATCCAATCACTCGTTATCCTGCTCGTTTTCATGATCTTCGCAGGGATACTGACCCGCATCGTCCCTGCGGGCGAATTTGCACGCCTTGATATCGACGGGCGTCAAGTTGTCGACCCTGCCTCCTTCTCCTACGTCGATGCCGCCGACTATCCCATTTGGCGCTGGTTCACCGCGCCCATCGAAGTGCTCAGCGGCGAAGACAGCCTGACGATCATCGTCATCATCGTCTTCCTGCTCATGGTCGGGGCGGCTTTCGCCGTGCTCGACAAAAGCGGCATCCTGCAAGCGGCGCTCGGCAAGATCGTCAAAAAATACGGCGACCAAAAATATCTCCTGCTGCTGATCGTCTCCTTTTTCTTCATGGCGCTGGGCGCATTCTTCGGCATCTTTGAAGAAGTCGTTCCGCTCGTGCCGCTGATGATCGCCCTCTCCTACTCCCTCGGCTGGGATACGCTCGTCGGGCTGGGAATGAGCATCCTTGCCACGAATATGGGCTTCTCAGCAGCCATCACCAATCCCTTCACAATCGGCGTGGCACAAAAACTGGCAGACCTGCCGCTCTTTTCGGGCGCATGGTTCCGCATCATAATTTTCATCGTGATGTACGCCATTCTCGCCATCTTCCTGACCCAATACGCCAAGAAGATCGAAAAAGACCCCAAAGCCTCGTCTGTCTACACAGAAGACCAACAGGGCAAGAGCCACTACGGCAAATTCCTGGTCGACAAACTCACCAAAAATCCTGACACCACCAAAGCTATCCGCTGGATCGCTGTTTTCATCGTACTGATCCTCGCCACGCTCTTCGCCGCTCCTTTCATCGAGATTATCTCCTTCATTGCCCTGCCGCTGGTCGGCATCCTCTTCCTTGTCGGCGGGATGGGCGCAGGCTTTCTCTCTGGCACCGATCCCAAAACCATCTGGAGCGCAGCCAAAGATGGCGCACTCGGCATCGCGCCCGCCATTCCGCTCATCCTGATGGCATCCAGCATCAAATTCATCATCGCCCAGGGGCAAGTCATCGACACCATGCTGCACAGCCTCGCCAACGTCTTCACCCAAACCAGCCCCGTGCTCGCCGCCCTGCTGGTCTACCTGCTCGCGCTCGTCATCGAAATCTTCATCGCCTCGGGTTCCGCTAAAGCCTTTCTCATCATCCCCATCATCCTGCCGCTCGCCGACATCGTCGACGTCACCCGCCAGGTTGCCGTGACCGCCTACTGCTTCGGCGACGGCTTCTCCAACCTCGCCTACCCCACCAACCCCGTCCTGCTGATCGTGCTCGGTCTGACCGTCGTCACCTACGGCAAGTGGATGAAATGGCTGCTCAAGCTCTGGGTTTGGGTCTTCATTGCGACGATTGCCTTCCTCGCCCTCGGCGTGATGATCGGATACGGACCGTTCTAAAACGTGATGCGTGAAACGTAAAACGTGAAGAATCACGCATCACGTTTCACGTTTCAGATTAAAAGGATTCCCATGCTAAAAATCCCCTCATCTTACGAAGAATCACGAAAACGCTTCCGTGGATACTTGTCCTCATTAAAAAAGCAATATCCAGAAACCCAATTAGAGTCCCATTTAATCCCCCACCCCGAAGATGATGACCTGACCACCGACACCTTCTTTGCTGATGCGCTGGAGCGCAAAGAAAACCTGCTCGTCATCTCAACCGGCTTGCACGGCATAGAAGGCTATGTCGGCGCGGTGATGATGCAGCTCTTCGTCGAAGAATACCTGCCACAACTCGACCCTGCCACAACGGGCATCCTGTTCATCCATGCCATCAACCCCTGGGGCATGAAACACCGCCGACGCGTAAACCCCAACAACGTCGACCTGAACCGCAACTTCAACACGGATACCAGCAAATTAGCCGAAATCAATCCCAACTACAAAAAGCTCTCCCCTTTTCTCAATCCGCAGAAACCGTTTATGAATCACATTACGGCGCAGATCGGCTTTCTCGGTAGCGTCATCGGTAATCTGATTAAATACAGTATCGACAGCATCCGCGAAGCGACATTGATGGGCCAGTACCACACGCCCAAAGGTATTTATCATGGCGGCGCAGAAATACAGTCCGAAGCAGCAAGCGTTATGCAGGTTTTGCGCACGCGCCTTGTCGATTATGCGCAAATCGTCCATCTGGATATGCACACAGGCTACGGTCCTCGTTATGAGATGACATTGGTCAATTCCCTGCGCGAGCCGATGACCTCTATCCAGGCAAGCAGCAAGTTCAATTACCCGCGCGTCGCGGCAACCAATCCCGAAGAGTTTTACTCTGTTCACGGTGACATGATGGATTTCATCTACGAGTTGGCTGAAGAGATCAATCCAAAAGCCAAGGTCTACGCCGCAGCATTTGAATTTGGCACCTACGGCGACTCACTCTGGGGTGCGATCCACAGCTTACGCAGCAGCATTTTCGAGAACCAAGTTTTCCAATATGGCGCTAGTCCAAGCGCAAAAGCGTGGGTAACTCAAGAGTTCAGAGAGCTCTTTATGCCTGCTGAACAGGCATGGCTCGAGAGAGCCATTCTGGATGCGCGCCAAGCCTTTGCAGGGATTCTAAAAGCGCAGGGCTACTTAGCTTAGCTTACACATAGCTATGAGTATTGCCATCCTAAACTGTCTCGAAATCCGGCCTTATTTGACGCGGATCAAAGGCGGGGTAACTTGTTTGCTCGTCGAGACCAATCATGGCCCCGTCCTCGTGGATACGGGAATCGGGATTCAGGACCACAGGCAGCCCACGCAGCGTATGCATTGGTACAAGCTGCTTTATCGCACATCCAGAAATGTAGAGCAAACTGCTTTTCAGCAAGTGCAGAGATTGGGCTACAAACCCGAAGATGTACAGCACATCATCCTAAGTCACGCACACCTTGACCATGCCGGAGGCTTAGCGGATTTTCCGTGGGCTACAGTTCACCTCCTGCAACAAGAACTTGATAATATTCAAAAGAAGCCCAATTGGAAATATATTCCTGCACACTGGGCACATAAACCAAAATGGAAAGCGCACCACACAAAAGACGGAAAATGGTTTGGCTTCAAGGCTCTTCAGCTAACCGGCTTTTCACCGGAGATATGGCTCATCCCGCTGCAAGGGCACACGCCCGGGCTTGCTGGCGTAGCAATCCGAAACGAAGATGCTTGGCTATTCTACGGTAGCGACGCACTACCCTATAACGCGCGCATAGACCTGGTTCCCCGTTGGTTTGCGCGCTTCTTTATGTATCACCATGCTCCTCGTATCCAACATTTGATCGAGAAAAATCCTGAAATCCAGTTGGTAGGCGGACATATGACTTTGGAATTCTACAAAAACAAAGAGTAATTATTCACAAAAAAAACAACGCTATCAAAAAAGGGTATACTCTTGCCAACTTTTTCCAAAGAGTATCAGGAGATCAATATGCTGAAAAAACGATTTTCAAAAGATGGTAAAAAATGCCGTGTGACTTTTGAGTTACCCGCAGAAGCCAAAGCCGGGACCGCCGTTTTATGTGGCGAATTCAACAACTGGAGCAAAGATATTAACCCGATGAAGAAACTCAAAAGCGGTAAATTCACCGTTGGCGTAACCCTCGATGCAGGCAAAGAATATCGCTTCCGCTATTGGCTCGACGGTAATCGCTGGGAAAATGATTGGGAAGCCGACGCCTACAAACCCAATGAATTCGGGACAGAGGACTCGATTGTTTCACTCTAACGAAAAATTGCCATAAAACAGGACTATCCGTGCCCAAGCTAACAACAAATTACTCTGAATCTCTTGTAAACCTTATCCGCTCAAACGATGCACCAATAGACGGCATGGAAATTGGGCCGTGGTTTCACCCAGAGAAGATCAGGCAGATACATAGAGAATTTTCGGCTTATCCAATTCAATTTCATGCCAGCAGTTTTATTACGCGCTACCGATATTGGCCAAGGGTATTTAATAGATTAACTGAATATCACAGGTGCACGCAAAGCGAGTGGGTTTCAGTGCATATTGAGTTATTGTTCATAGGGACATTTTTCATGAGTTCCAGATTTGGATTACATTTCCCCCCATTGGATATAAAAAAAGCAAAGAATAGCTTTATTCATACGCTACTGAAGTTGAAGAATGCTATTAAAATGCCGATTATTCTGGAAAACTTGCCAACCCTGCCTCAAAAGAGATATGCCTATGCCGCAAACCCATCTGCAATCAGTGATATTGTAAGGGAAACAGATTCCGGTTTTCTGCTGGATATCGCCCACGCTCGCATAGTTTCATCTTACCAGGGCGTAAGTGTTGAGAAGTATCTGGAGAACCTACCGCTCGAACGGACAATTCAAATTCACGTGAGCGGCCCAAGAGTAATAGACGGTTATCTCCGAGACTCTCATGAATCAAT
>JBNKMO010000051.1:0-5039 GCA_050293165.1 Anaerolineales bacterium
GATGCTGATGGCAATGTTGAAGTAACAAGCACCCATTGGGGTCCGCACCACGGCCCGCAGGCTTCCATGCTTCTGGGTGTAGGCGGTGCTGGTGAAGTTGAAGGGAAACCTTCAGCGCACTACAGCATGGTTGAAGACACCTGTGTAGCCTGCCACGTTGGTGAAGGCGCTAACCATACCTTCGATCCGAATGTAGCTGCCTGCCAAGAGTGCCACGCTGACATCACCGATTTTGATGTCAATGGTACCCAGACCGAAGTTGCAGCGTTGCTTACCGAGCTTGAAGATGCATTGGTCGCCGCTGGAATGTACGATCTAGAAAAAGACTCAGCCGTTGTTGGCGAGTACCCTGAAGCAGAAGCTGCTGCACTGTGGAACTACATTTATATTGCGCACGAAGACAAGAGCATGGGCGTTCACAACCCTGCTTACACCCGCGCTTTGCTTGAAGCATCTCTTGCAGTATTTCAATAAGCTTCTTTCGTAAGCACTAAATAAAAAGCTGGCTGCGGATTTCCGCAGCCAGCTTTTTTTGTTCCTGTTATTTCTGATAAATTTCCAATATAAGGGGGAGATTTGCATGGTATCATCAAATTCGTTATGCTTGTAAATATCGCCTTTTTAAGGGGCGAAACAGCTACGTGTCACTATTTCTTTTGGAGGATTAGATGAATATTGCAACGCTCTTTAAAGGGTTGGCTAGCTTTTCCTGGCTTGCCTTTTTCCTTGTTTTGGGCATTTTGGTCATGCGTGCATCCCGTAAACAAGCTGTGAAGGGACTCACATCCTTGCTCGTTGGTGTCTTTCTCTTTGCTGCCGTTATTTCTGTCATTAGTGCCGGGATCGTCTTTGTCGAGCCGAATGAACGCGGTGTGGTTATATCCCCGTATGCGTTCCGTGCGCCGAATGGCTATCTTGAAAGCGCCATCACCCCAGGTTTACGCTGGATCGTCCCGGGTGAAAACGTGCGGCTCTACACGATTTCACGCCAAACTTATACCATGTCCGCTGCGACTAGCGAAGGGCAACTTTCCGGAGATGATTCGATCCGTGCCCGTACCAAAGATGGGCAGGAAGTCTTCATTGATGCTTCTGTCATTTTTCAGGTTGATCCCGTAAAAGTTGTCAATCTGCATATTGACTGGCAAAGCCGTTATCAGGATGAGCTAGTTCGCCCGACAACACGCGGTATCATTCGTGATATTGCATCCCAGTATGGCATCGAAGAGATTGTCAGTTCCGAGCGTGCTTCCCTGGAAAGTTTGATTACAACAACCTTGGAAGAAAAGTTCCTGGAGAACAATCTCGTTCTGGTTGACTTCGTTTTACGTGATATTCACTTCAGTGAAGAATACGCCATAGCTGTTGAACAGAAGCAAATTGCTGAACAGCAGGCGCAACAAGCGTTCTTTGTGGTCGAATCGAAAAAGCAGGAAGCTGAGCAAGCACGTCAGGTAGCACAAGGCGTTGCAGATGCCGCCGTCATTGCCGCGCAAGGTGAAGCAGATGCGCGTATCATTCAGGCCAATGCCGAAGCCGCAGCACTCGAAAAGATTAGTGCTGTCATCAAAAGCAATCCCGATCTGCTGACCTACGAATATATCCAGAAACTTGCTGCCGATATTGATGTCATGTTGCTGCCCAGTGATTCACCCTTCCTCTTCCCGCTTCCTGGTGCAGGTAGCACCACAACCGTTGTTCCTACAGCAGTTCCCTAACGAATACCGAAATAACCATTGAGATGACGGCGTGGGTCTAGTAAAATATCCGCGCCGTCATTTTTATATGCCGAGACCAACCCCAAAAGGAGAGCGTTATGGTTGACGAAGCAAAACCATCAGGCAAAGAAATTCGTCTCACCAGCCTGGCTTCCTGCGCTGGCTGAGCATCCAAATTAAGTGCAGAAGCACTGGCGCAGGTTCTGCGTCCTATTCAAGATATTTATCAGGCGGACGATTACCCCGATCTTCTGGTTGGCATAGGCGATCCCGATGATGCCGCCGCTTGGCGCATTGACGAGAAACGTGCCCTGATTGTTACCACCGATTTCTTCACCCCGGTTGTGGATGATGCCTACGACTACGGGGCTGTTGCGGCGGCTAATAGTCTTTCTGATGCCTATGCTATGGGCGCGCGTCCCTTCCTCGCCCTCAATGTCACCGCCCTGCCACCCACGCTGCCTCCTGAAGTTTCAGGTCAAATCTTGCGCGGCGGCGCCGAAAAAGCACGTGAAGCAGGCGTTGTGATTGCAGGTGGTCATACCATCACCGATAACGAGCCGAAGTATGGGTTGGTCGTGCTCGGTTTTGCCGAAATAGAAAAGATGATGACCAAAGGCGGCGCGCGGATTGGCGAAGCCCTCGTGCTTAGCAAACCGCTTGGATTTGGCACGACCACAACCGCGATAAAACAGCAGAAAGCTACTCCCGAAGAGATTGCCGAAGTGGTCGGCTGGATGAGCCGCCTCAACAAAACCGCATCCGAGCTTGCTCTCGACTTTGGCGTTCACGGTGCAACCGACATCACCGGCTTCAGTTTGTTGGGGCATGCCCATGAGATGGCGGCTACCTCCGGCGTGGGGCTGCGCTTCAACTTCTCGCAGATCCCCTTCATCTCTTGCGCCCGCAAATACGCCGAAGCCTGGACCTTCCCCGGCGGCTCATCAGATAATCGTCTCTACTTCGAAAAGCACGTCACCTTCGACGAAAGCATTGATGAAGAAAATCGCATGCTGCTCTTTGATGCCCAAACCAGTGGCGGCTTGCTCCTCTCCGTTCCTGCTGAACGGCTGGATGCAATGCTCGCTCGTGCCAAAGAACTTAATCAGCCGCTCTGGCATGTTGGCGAAGTGGTTTCAGGTGCTGGGATCGAAGTAACAAAATAACATTCATTCGGAAACGATTTCACGCAAGAGGAAAGAAGAAAGATGCTTGTTTCTTCTTTCCTCTTTTCTCGTGAGCGCACTTCCCTTTTTCCGTTCGATGGTATAATTTTGCCCCGATGAGTACACAAGAGAATGTTTCCAGAACAAAAACTTGCCCAACTTGCGGAACCCGCCTAGGCGAGAACGCTAGCCGATGTTTGGTCTGTGGCGCAACCTTCGAAATAGCCGGTACTACGGCAAAAACGAAGAAATCGGTGCAAGGGAGCACCATGCCCAAGATCACCCTCAGCTTGCCCGCCGCATTGGGCTTTTTGGCTTTCTTCCTGGTTATTGGTGCGGCTGCGGTCTTCTTTACCTTGCGTGCGACAGGGCGTACTGTGGAACCAACAGCCATCCCAACCGCTACGGTAACCGCTACCGTCACACCCACAGCCACGGCGACCCTCGTACCTACCCTCGTCCCAACAGCGACAGCCCAGCCGCCTTTTGATTACACAGTTGCCTCTGGTGATACCTGCGGCGGCATCGCGGTCACTTTTGGCGTTTCTGTGCAGAGCATCATTATTCTTAACAACCTGCCGGCCTCATGCAACAGTCTTGTGATTGGACAGGCCCTGAAGATCCCCTATCCGACACCCACGGTTACGCCATTGCCAACGGCAACCTTGGAAGGCATCGCTGCAACTGAAGCTGCCTGCGAAAAAGTGGTTGTCACGGTTCAGGAGGGTGATACGCTTTCCACGATTGCGGCCAATTATGCTGTTTCTCAAGATGCGATCAAAACCTTCAATGGTTTGAGCACGGACACCGTCTTCTTGGGAATGACGATTCAGATCCCGCTCTGTATGCGTGCCGCCACACCGGGCCCGACCCCCACACCCACCACGCCGCCCCCGTACCCCGCCCCGAACTTGCTTCTGCCCGCCGATGGCGCTTCCTTCACGTTGGCAGATGACATCGTCACTTTGCAATGGGCATCTATCGGTACCTTGCGTGAGAACGAAGTCTATCAGGTCACGGTTGAAGATGTCACCGAAGGCGCTGGACGTCGTATCATCGAATATGTCACCGATACCAAATTGATCGTGCCGGTTTCTTTCCGACCGAAGGATAATCTCCCGCACGTCATGCGCTGGAACGTGACCACTGTTCGCCAAGTTGGTACGGACGAACAAGGCGAACCGATCTGGGAATTGGCAGGTGCCCCGAGTGCTGAGCGTGTCTTCTCGTGGACAGGTGCTGCCCCGGAAGCAACCCCGGAACCATAACATAACCCCCAAACAACAAAAAGCTGCGGAAACTCCGCAGCTTTTTTATACCGGTTTATGCCTTTTCTATACTTGTGAGAGCGGCCAGGTCGGGCGCACATCGAGACCCAGGCTATCAATCTGTCCGTGTAAAAAACGTTGATGCCCTGCCGCTGCAATCATCGCAGCGTTATCGGTACAGAGCGCCAGGGGCGGTATATTAACGGGGAATTCATCCTGTCCCAGGAAGGCAGCTCGTAAAGCGGCATTTGCCGAAACTCCACCCGCCACCAGAATTTCCTTCGCATTATATTCGCGAGCAGCTTTGATTGTTTTCGTGAAGAGTACATCTACAACAGCCGCCTGAAAGCTGGCTGCCAGATCAGCAACAGGGAGGTCTTTTCCTTCTTTTTCGAGTTTACGCACCTCGCGCAGGACAGCCGTCTTTAGCCCGCTGAATGAGAAATCCCAGCTGTTGCCCAGCCATGAGCGCGGGAAGCTGAAAGCGTTTGGATCGCCATCTTGCGCTGCTTTCTGGATGGAGGGGCCGCCCGGGTAGGGGAGTCCTAAGGTGCGGGCAACTTTGTCGAAGGCTTCCCCTGCTGCATCGTCAAGAGTTGCTCCGAGACGTTCGTACTGCAGATGGTCTTTCATCAGGTTTAGTTCGCTGTGCCCACCGGAGACGAGCAAGGCCATTAGTGGAAACTGTGGTTCCGGCGGTGCGTTTTCTGCGGCCTTATGTACCCATGCAGAATAAAGATGTCCTTCAAGGTGGTTCACGCCCACCAGCGGGCGATCTGCGCCGAGCGCCAGCCCTTTGGCGGCGTTCACGCCAACGACGAGAGAGCCTGCCAAGCCGGGCCCACGTGTGACGGCAATCGCATCGATGTCGTTCAGGGTCAGGTGCG
>JBNKMO010000052.1:0-9360 GCA_050293165.1 Anaerolineales bacterium
GCTTGGGATGCGAATCCCGCTCTGTAAAGGGCAGGGAACAAGAAGTCGCCAGAGCCGTCGCCGGTGAACTGTCGCCCTGTGCGATTAGAGCCGTGTGCGCCAGGGGCTAATCCTACCACCATCACGTTAGCGTGCGCATCGCCAAAGCCCGGCACGGGTTTTCCCCAGTACTCGAAATCGAGAAAGGCTTTGCGCTTGACACGTGCCACTTCTTCACGCCATTCCACCAAGCGTGGACACTGGCGGCAGGCGATAATTTCCTGATTTAATAGGTTTAAAGTCATGGAATAATTCTAAACCACTCTTTCGCTTTTTTTACTATAATAGGGATATTCGTATAGGAGCTTCATATGAAGAGAATCAGATCGTGGTGGTTTAGCGTTATGCTGGTAACGCTATTGTTTCCAGGGGCTACACCTACGCGCGCCCAGGAAGGACTGCCACAGCAGCCGATCCGTTTTGAGCGCATTAAAGTGGAAGATGGCTTGCCGCATTCCACTGTTCTTTCCGTGTTGCAAGATCAGCAAGGCTTCATGTGGTTTGCCACTGCAGACGGCTTAAGCCGTTATGATGGCATGAACTTTACGAATTTCCAACATGAACGCTATAACCCTAATAGCCTGAGCAATAACAATACATTTGCTCTCATCGAGAGTAGTGATGGGCTGATCTGGGTAGGCACTGATCCGGGGGGATTGAATGTCTACAATCCAAACACAGGCAATTTCACGCTCTATCTGCACGCTGAAAACGATCCGAATTCTTTGCCAGATGATAGCATCTGGTCGCTGCTCGAGGATCGGAATGGCAATATCTGGATCGGGACGAGGAACGGACTCAGCCGCCTCGACCGTGAGAGCGGCTTGTTCACGAACTATTTGCCGGATGCTGACGATCCGCGTTCGCTGGCTGCTCCGGTGGTCTATCGCATCTATGAAGATAGTGAAGGAACGATCTGGATCGGTGGTAATCAGGGTTTACAACGCTACGAGCCAGAAACCGACGACTTCACCACCTTCACAAACGATCCCGACGACGAAACCAGCCTGACAAGCAAGAATGTCTGGTCGATGCTCGAAGATAGCAAAGGCAATTTTTGGGTCGGCACACGCCGCGCGGGCTTGAATCTCTTCGACCGTGAAACGGGGAAGGTTATTCAACGCTTCTATCACGACGAGAAAAATCCCACTACGCTGAGCGATGACAATATCTGGAATCTCTTTGAAGATTCTGACGATTACCTGTGGATATTAACGGAGTATGGCGGTTTGAATCGCTATGACCCTGTTTCGGGGAACTTCTACGCCTATCAGAGCAATCCAAATGACCCAAGCACACTCAGCAATAACGACGTTTTTTGGATGGCAGAAGATCGATCTGGGGTTTTGTGGATCACAAGTCGCTATGGGGGCGTGAATAAGCTTTATCCCAGCCTATCTCAATTTGGCTTATACCGCAGTGTTCCGGGCAATGAAAACAGCCTCAACTCGAATGAAATCTATTCTGTTCTCGCGGAGAAAAACGGGACGATCTGGATAGGCACTTTTGGAGGTGGAATAAATCGCTTCGACCGTGAGACAGGCAAGATGACCGTTTATATGAATGACCCTGAAGACCCGAACAGCATCTCCAATGACAAAATTTACTATATCCAGAAAGCCGAAGATGGCACCCTGTGGTTGGCAACTTATGGAGGCGGATTAAACCATCTTGACCCGGAAACTGGGAAAAACACAATCTACACCGATACTCCCGAAACACCTTATGGTCTCAGTATCAAATATGCCACGACAATGGAAAATGCTGAAAACGGACGGTTATGGATAGGCACACTTGGTTTCGGAATGCTTCTCTTTAATCCAGAAAACGCTACGATTGAGAAAGAGTATGCAACAGATCCTGAAGACCCCAACTCACTCTCGGAGGGCACGGTCTATGACCTTGCCATAGACTCTTCTGGCAAAGTCTGGATTGCAACAGCACGCGGTGGACTGGAGCTTCTTGACCCCAAAACTGACCGGATTACGCACCATCTTAACGACCCTGACGATGATAATACGATTCTCAACAACACCGTTCACGCTCTCTACTGGGACGCAGATCATCAAATTATGTGGGCTGCAACTGCCGGGGGCTTAAGCGGATATGATATTTTCACTGGAAATTGGCTCAACTATGAAAAAAGCGACGGCTTGCCCAGCGACACGATTGTGGGTATCCAGCCCGGAACGGGGAGTGATCTCTGGGTAAGTACCACCAAGGGGATCAGCCGCTTTGAACGGGAAACAGAGACGTTTTATAACTATGTTGCCCAAGATGGCTTGCAAGGCGACCAATTCCAAATCGCCTGTTCTCGCCTTGGTCCAGACGGCGAGATTTTCTTCGGTGGCTCAAACGGATTGACCTTCTTTCACCCCGAAGAGTTGAGACGCAATCTGCATCTTCCGCCTGTGGTTTTTACGGATTTTTTTCTGGATAATGTCCCCGTTCCTGTTGGGAGTGAGATATTGCCCTTTCCGATAGAGAAGACGAGCGAGATTACGCTCTCGCATGAGCAGGATGTTTTCTCTATCCGGTTTGCGGCGTTGAGTTACCAACTTTCGGAGAAGAATCTTTATCGGTATAAACTCGAGGGTTTTGATGATGATTGGTCACCGCCAAGCAACTCGAATGGCGCGCGTTACACCAATCTTTCACCGGGAAAGTATACATTTTTGGTCAAGGCCGCCAATAACGACGGGACCTGGAATCCGATAGAGGCGCGTCTGTACATCCATATTTTGCCGCCCTGGTGGCAAACTGTGTGGTTCCGTGTGCTGCTTGTTTTGGGATTTGTTGGCTTGGTGCTGGCTTTTATTCGTTTTCGCTTAGAGAGTGTGCGAAGACTTAATCAGGAGTTGGAAAGGCGTGTGATCCAGCGCACAGAAGAATTGCAAAATACCCAACATAACTTGTACCAAGCGAAAAACAGTTTGGAGATGCAACTGAAAGAAGTTAATTCCTTGCAAGTTAAATTAAAGGAGCAAGCAATTCGAGATGTGTTGACAGGCTTGTATAACCGTCGTTATTTAAACGATATCTTAGAAAAAGAGATTTCCCGTGCGCGTCGTCAGGGTTCTTCGCTGGTCTTTATGCTGCTGGACCTTGATCGCTTTAAGCATGTCAACGATACGTACGGCCACGCTGGCGGGGATCAAGCATTGATTGCCCTTGGTGAATTGCTCCATAACCATACACGCACAAGCGATTATGCCTTCCGCTATGGTGGCGAGGAGTTCATGGTTTTGCTGACTGATATTACATTGGAGGATGCACTTAATCGCGCCGAGGATTTACGCGTGGCCGTGCAGGCATTGAGAATCACTCACGAAAGGCGACCTATCCCGTTGACGACCTCGATCGGTTTGGCGACCTACCCCTTGCATGGCAAAACGGCAGATGAGATGTTGCTGGTTGTGGATGATGCCCTTTATCGGGCGAAACATCTTGGGCGTGATTGTGTTGTTACGTACGATTCTAATAAGTAACCCCGGAACAAAAAAGAGCTGCCGATAACGGCAGCTCTTTTTTTACGCCAAATTTTTCTTATGAATTTCGTACCATCTCTTTGCTGTGCTTGAAAAGATCATCTACGTTTTCAGCCGTGCCGCCACCTTGAGCAATGGATTTGTCTCCGCCGCCGCGACCGCCAAAGGGAGCAAGATGATCCCTGAGCAATTCGCCCGCATCCAGTTCAGTGTCTTCTGCGCAGGCTGCTACCAACGAAAGTTTCTTGCCATCGAAGGAGGCGAGCAGCGCGACCATCTTGGGGTACAGGCGCAGCTTCGCGGCAAGGATACGCAACTCACCAGCGTCACGATTGTCAAAGAGCTGGGTTGCCAGCCATTTTTCATCCACTGGCTCGGCGAATTGTGCAAGTTTCTCGGCTTCTGCATCCAGCTTTATTTGACGCAGGTGCTTGAGTTCGCTCTCGGCTTCTTTGAGTTGCGATTGCAGACGCGTGACGGCTTCAGCCATATCAACAATGCCAACATCCACAAGCAGGGCGGTTTCCTGGGCAGCATTCTGGGTCTCGCGGAAATGGTTCAGGGTTTGCCAGCCAGCCACGAAATGGATGCGCAGCATCTTGTGAACGCGTTCGGTGCGGACGATCTTGAGCGTGCCGACCATGCCGGTCTGCGGGCAGTGTGTGCCACCGCAAGCGGAGTAGTCGAAGCCATCGATCTCGATCACGCGGATATCGCCGTCCACTTTGGGTGGGCGGCGGAAGGGGACTGCGTTTTTGTCGCTGACGGAATAGGTCTTGACCGTGCGATTCTCGAAGATGATCGCATTCGCCACATTTTCCACGTGCGCGATTTGCTTAGGGGAAAGTGAATTTATATCGAAGTCGATGGTCGAGGGGGCTTCAGCGCTAATATGCGACGAGATAGTTTCAAGCTCCAACTCCTGCCAGAAGGCAGCCGAGAAGATATGTTGACCGGTGTGATGTTGCATGTGTGCGAAGCGACGTTCCCAGTCGATGTGAGCGGGATAAGTGCCGACTTCGATCTCATGCTCGAGGTAGTGGATGATGCGTCCATCGTCGTCGATGACCACGTCCACGATGCGGGAATCGCCGATAGCGCCCGTGTCATGGGCTTGTCCGCCGCTGGTTGGGTAGAAGAGGGTCTCGGGCAGAATCACGCCAAAACCGTGTTCGTCGCGCAGGGTTTCGATCACGTCTGTGCTGAACTCGGTCAGCAGGGGATTATCGAAGTAGAGTTTCTTTGTCATTAGGTCTATTGTAGCAAATCTTTGATAGGGTGGGGTTATTAGTTTTGTTAGATTTTGTTATGCCCGCTCCCCCATCCTACCCTTCCCCCGAAGGGGGAAGGGACAAATTCTCCCCCTTCGGGGGAGATGTCCGTAGGACAGAGGAGGATTGTCTAACGTAACATTGTTAATTCTTCCAATTTATCCACATAACTCGCCATGACCGCAAAAGTCTCTTCGACGGGCGCGGGCGTGGTCAGATCGACACCTGCCATTTTGAGCGCATCGAGCGGATAGAGCGAGCTGCCCGCTTTCAGGAATTTTTTGTAGTCTTCGACCGCGTTCGGGACGCCATCCAGAATACGGCGGGAGAGGGCGTGGGCACCCGAAATGCCTGTGGCGTACTGATAGACGTAGTAGTCGGAGAAGAGATGCCCGAAAGTTGACCAGATCATGCCGACGTGCTCGCGGTTGATGCTGACTTGGTCGCCGTAGCCTTCGGCGAAAAGGTCTGCCATCAGGGTCATCATACTGTCGGCGTTCAGGGGTTCGCCCTTTTCGGCGCGTTGATGGGTTTCGAGTTCGAAGCGTGCCAGCGTGGGCATGATGAAGAAGTAGCGCAGGAAATTGGACATGGCTTCTTCGATCACGGCGATCTGGAAATCCTTGTCGTCGTTGGATTTCAGCAAATAGCCGCGCACCAGCGCCTGATGGAAATTCGAGGCAGTTTCAGCGACGAAGAGCGAGTAGTCGCTGTAGACGAGCGGCTGATTCTGCCACGTCAGGTAAGAGTGCATCGAGTGACCAAGTTCGTGGGCGAGGGTGCTCAAACCGAGCATGTTGCTGCCAAAGCTCATCATGATGAAAGGATGCGTGCCGGGTGCGCCCCATGAAAACGCGCCGTTGCGTTTACCTTGATTGGGATAAACGTCCACCCAGCGATCTTCAAGGCAGCCCTTGCGCACGGTGGCGACGTAGTCTGCACCCAGCGGGGCGAGACCTTCGCAAATCCAGTCCACCGCCTGCTCAAAAGTCAGCGTCGGGGCGTTAGGGGTGAGCGGTGCCCACAGGTCGTAGGGATGCAACTCGTCCACGCCGAGCGCTTTTTGCCGAATGTCGAAATAACGCTGCCAGGCGGGCAGGTTTTTCTTAAACGTCTCGATCAGGTTATGGAAGACAGCGGTGTCGATGTCGTTCTCGAAAAGTGACATGCCGAGCGTGCTCTCGTGCTTGCGGGCGCGCATCAGGAAGACGTTCTGCTTGATGGATGTCGCCAAATTCGCGGCAAGGGTGTTCTTGTGGGCGAGATAGGTTTCGAGATATTGCGTCCACGCGCGTTGGCGGGCATCCCGATCGGCACCGTTGAGAATTTTTTGCAGGGTACCCTGCGTCAGGTCAAGTTCGTTCCCGTCCGCTGTTTGCACAGGCGGAAATTTGAAATCCGCATTGGTCAACATGCTGGTGGACGATCCCGCCCCTCCAAATGGATCTCCTAACATGCCTAAAATTTCTTCGACTTCGGATGAGCGGACGTGCGCCTGCTTGCGGAAGAGGTCGTGGATGAAGTGTTCGTAGGCGCTCAGGCGGGGTTCATCCGCAACGAACTGACGAAGGGCTTGCTCGCCGATTGTGAGCATTTCGGGGCGGAGATAGGCGCTGGCGGCGCTAACCTGCCCGTAGACGCCGCGTGCTTTGTCTGCCATGGCGGCGGCGTTTTGGTCGGCGGTGTCGACGCTGTAGGAGAAGCCCGCGTACATGGCGAGCCGTTCGGCACGGACTTGCAGGTCTTCGAGCGCAGCGAGGGCATCGGCGAGGGTGGCGGCGCTTTCGGCGAGTTTGCCCTGATAGGCTTTGACGGCAGGGATGGCGGCGAGGATGGCGTCGGCTTCTGCCTGCCAGGCTGCGGGGGAGGCGAAGACGCTTTCGGCGTTCCAGGTGTATTGTGGTTTGGCTTCGCTGCGAGGGGGGATTTTGGGCATGGGGAGGTTCCTTTCGAGTTTGGAAAAGATGGAACACGGATGACGCGGATTTTGCGGATTGACACGGATTTTTTAAAAATCTGCGAAAATCCGTTTTATCCGTGCTATCCGCGTTCTATTTGTTATCGTAACTGAATTTTACCCCCAACTCGACTTTGCGCCCGTCGGTGTGATCGTGTCGCTGGCGAGGTCGCAGTGGAAGATGGGTTGCAGGCGGCAGAGATAAGCTTCGTTGGTGGGTTGTTTACGAATATGTGGGATTGTATAATGGTTGTATCGTTTCTGAATTTGTTTGGAAAAATATGTGGACAAAGTTTTCCCAACCTTGGCAAATATGTCTTGAAGAAGCATGGGCCGCTTATTGTGCTGGCAATTTTCCGATTGGGGCAGTAATCGCGAACGATGATGGTGAAATACTTGCCCGTGGTCGCAATCAAATTAGAGACAATGGTAGCGTGACAGGGATAGTGCGAAATCACAGGCTGGCACATGCAGAACTCAATGCACTTTTGTCATTTGAGACCAGGAAAAAAGGTCCGATCACTGCCTTATATGCATTGTTGGAGCCGTGTCCACTATGTTTTAGCGCATTTTATATGTCAGGAATACGGCGTTTACATGTTGCTGCTCGTGATCCACTGGCAGGAAGCACTAATCTTCTCAATACAACCCCATATCTAGAACGTAAACAAATTGATATTCATCTGTCCGATGATAGTGCGCTCGAAACGCTCGTAATCGCTTTAAATATCGAGTATGTTTTGCGAGAGTACAAAAATCCAGAAAAAATGCTTCGAAATTGGCGTGATGTCTTGCCGCATGGTGTAGAGTTGGGTGAAAGATTATCGCATTCTGGAGAACTGTATTCTATGAGTAAGGAAGGTTTTAGTGCTCAACGTATGGTGGAAGAGTTAGGGGAAATGATAATCTAATTGCATAGAACAGAAGTTGCTTTGGATAGGTCGGATGGTGAGAATGTATTACTATGCATATAATTAAAATTGAAAGCGGGCATCACAATAGGTGAGAGCCCGCTTTTTGCTGCCATAAAGACTTGTTACCAACTCGGCTCCGCACCCGTTGATGTGATCGTGTCGCTGTCAAGGTCGTAGTGGAAGAGGGGCTGCAGGCGGTAGCGTCCATTCTCCAGCCCGAGCAGCTCGGTGACATGCGTCAGGCGGCGTTTGCCGTTTGGGATGCGTTCCTGATGTGTGATAAGCTGGATCGACGATGCAATAATTTGCCGAATTTCACTCAAGCCCAAGCCCAAATTCGCCATCAGGCACATCGTCTCCAGGCGGGCGAGCGCATCTTCAACGCCGCGCGCGTGGATCGTTGCCAATCCGCCGTCGTGCCCGGTGTTGAACAGGTTGAGCACGTGCAGCGCATCCCCGTCGCGCAGTTCGCCGATCACCAGCCGGTCGGGGCGCATTTGCTCAGCGAGCGAGACCAAGTCCGCGAAGGAGTGATCCGGTGAGTTCTCGGCGGCAAAACGGATAAAGTTCTGCATCCGCGGCTGGTAATCGGGGCTGTTCTCAATCACGATCACGCGTTCGTCGGCGGGGAAATCATCGGTCAGCACGTTGGCGAAGGTTGTCTTTCCGCTCGCCGTCCCGCCGGAGACCAAAATATTTTTGCGGGATGCGATCGCTGAGCGCAAAATCTCATGCTGAGCGGGGATCAGTGAACCGTAGCGAAAGAGATCGTCCATCGTCATCGAACCCACGAAAGGCTTGCGGAGCGCGATATGGGCAGAATGCCGCGCCGTCGGTGGGATGACCGCCACAAAGCGTGACCCATCATCGAAATACACCCGCCCGGACGTTTGCCCCTCCCCAAGCGTGATGCCGCGCAACGCCAGCACTGTATCCACCAACGCGCGGATATCATCCGCCGAGTCAAAGACGACGCCCACATCCACGAGCGATCCCTGCCGCTCGACAAAAACCTTGTCCGGTGCATCGACGATGATCGCGGTTGTGGTTTCGTCGGTGTAGAGCGGGGCGAGTTTGCCTAAAGCAGTGAGTAGTTCTTGTGTATTCATTTTTGCTCCTTTTTTGCCAGTGAAGAGGGTGCGTCGCACCAAGCGGATAAGGATCTGCCCATCAATGGGCAAAATATATGTTGACGAGAATCTACCTGTCGAAGCTGGTGCGACGCACGCCTGTTTCTGTTCTTAGCATACAAGAAAAGGATAGCCTTGTCCCCCGCCATTTGCACAGGTTGGTCACTGTGGTGTTACACAGTAAAAAATCATGATTCTGCGAGAAGCCGCTTTTGCGACGAAGCAGTCTCATGATTGAGAAGATTGCTTCGCTTCGCTCGCAAAATCAATTGCCAATCCACCCATTTCTCAACGCAACCACCACCGCCTCCGTGCGCGAATTTGTCCCCGTCTTGTTGAAAACCGAATTGAGATGAAACTGGATCGTGCGTTCGCTCAGCCCCAGCCGATAGGCGATCTGCTTATTCGTTAGCCCTTCAGCAGTGAGCCCCAGCACTTCCGCTTCGCGCGGTGAAAAGGGATGCGGCGTGGCTTCCTCTTCGCTCTCCCCTAAATTTTGGGTTTCGTTAAGCGCTTGTTGTGCCAACTCTCCCAACGTGGCGACTGCTTGTCGTGCGGGGT
>JBNKMO010000053.1:0-4923 GCA_050293165.1 Anaerolineales bacterium
GGGTTTTCAGTAGGCGTATTTTTCCATGCGACATCGTCGCCGATGCGATCTGAATATCATCCACGCGAGAGCAATCGTCCAACACGGGCGAGGCAAGCGGTCGCTCCATGTCCGCTTCAAAGCTCATCTGTGAGCTAAGCAATTTCAGGCGATTGATCGAATCCATAAATTTATTATAGAACATGTGTTCTTTTTGCGCAATAGCAATGGATGATGCGCTGCACGCCGATTCGCTCATGCTGTCAGCTTGATTCCGTTTGTCGGCGGGATGCCTGTGAATAGGGCAGGGGAGTTCGTCGAAGTCGTAAGTCTCATTAGATAAGAATTTGCGCGAGCCAACTCGCCCAAGATATCTTGTAAAACTTACGACCTGCGACTTACCACTTGTGTAACTCTAGAGCAGGGGATTGACATTCGGTTAGATCTCAGTATAATAAGCTTATGCTTTTGATAAGTATTATTATAAGAAACATAAGAGAATGAGACTATGAGCAACGATCTGACCATCTTTGACGCGATTGAGCGGTACATAGACACAGTGAAGCTGGCGAGAAGCGAAAACACAGCACGCACCTACGCCAATGCGCTCAATTTTTTTCTGGAAGTTTTGGACGTGCGCAACCTGTCCCCCAAGGAAATGAAAATTTCTGAGTTGTCAGAGGAGGCGCTTGCCTGGACGATCTCTGCGCTAAATGTTTACGCTCCCACGACCGAACGACTCTACTTGGCTGCCTTGACAGGCTTCTACGAATTTCTGGCAGCTGAACGGCTGGCGGAAATTAACCTCCCCCGCCTGCGTCTGCTCATCCGTCAGCGCGCTCGCAGGCCAGGTCAAAGGCTGCCGCAGTTTCCGCGCGAGGACATCGAAAAATTACTCCAGGTTGTGGAAAGTTATGCGCAAAACTCTGGTTTTGATGAAAAAGAACACTTACGCGCATTAAGAGAGCGTGCTTTTCTGGTTGTTTTGGCGGATACAGGGCTGCGTGTGCATGAAACCTGCGCTCTACGACGGGGAGATGTCGATTGGAACGAAGGTCGTGCGATTATCATCGGTAAAGGCGACAAACAGGCTGTAATCCGTTTTTCAACGCGCTCTATGCGTGCTCTGAAAGATTATTTAGCGGCTCGCCAGAAATTGGACGGCGCATCGGGACGCCCTCTCCCCTCCTTGCCGCTCTTCGCGCGCCATGACAAAGGCGCTGGAAAAAAAGTTAAACCGATCACAACCGCAACGGGACGCAATATTGTCAACGATGCCGTGCGGCGTATCCTTGGCGAAGAAGCCGTTGGCAAGATAACCCCCCACTCCTTCCGGCACTATTTTGTAACGACCGTTCTGCGCGCTAGCGGGAATCTAAAAATGGCACAGGAACTTGCACGTCACAGCAATATTGCTGTGACACAACGCTATGCACACATCAGTGATGATGAACTGGATCGTGGCTATTATGAAATTTTTGATAAAAACTAGGGCTTTAAATTTAGGAACTTAATCGGTTTCTTCGGAATCTAATTTCTTTATGCTTATTTCCAGGGCCTTATCTAGCTTGCTTTCGGCTTCCTCGAAATCAATATCCAAAATCACAGCCATCTCGCGCAAAAATTGCTGACGCAACATCGTTAGTTGGCGTTCATCTATAATGCTGGTATTTGACCTTTCGGAATATCTTCTTGCGTGCAAATCCCGAATCAACTCCCCTTTCGCCTGCAAGGTCGCTCCCTCAGCACGTTTCGCTACTTGTTTGTTGCGCAGCTTATAGTCTTTGGGTAAAGCTTCAGGTGTATGTCGGATAGATATCAACGCATTGAAGAGCTTATATTTTGTTGAAACAAAGCGAACATAATCAGGAAGTTTTGTCGCAGGAAGCCAATAAACACCACTGCTAATCTTAACTCGAAAATATTTGCGGGTTTCTCCGCCTATATTCTTCATCTCTACGCCTTTGATTTGCCCTACGCCGTATTGTTTGTGAACAATCCACTCCCCCGCTTGTAGTGTTTCTTCCATATTTGTCTATCCCTTTATCCCCTATTGTGGCTCAACCCTTTCATTATATCACATCGCTTGTTCACTTCTATTTAGTGATTTGCAGCAAGAATAATGAATACGGTGTCTATATTCATTATTCCTTAAAGAAAAAAGTCCTTGACAGCCTTTCTTGCTAATGATAAACTCTGCGCTGTCTGTTTCAGACATAATTCTAACGAAAGGAGCGCACAAAAATGAGCATCTACACCTTTATCCCCGCCGGTGGTTTTTCACTGCCTCTACGTGCGCCTATTCCTCGTTAGTACGAATAGACTCTGTCGTCTTCTCAGCCACGATGCGCACTTTAGCATCGTGGCTTTTTTTCTTAATTGACCATCAAGGAACTGAACATGAATGAAACTCTGACTTTTGATTTCCGTCAAACTATTGCCAAAAACCGCCTAAAAGGTCTTTGGCGGATGATGGTGGATTACCGCCTTCCTTACGTTGGAGCAACGATCTCCTTGGCGATCTCCGCGAGCGCAAAAACGCTCACCTACCTTCTCTTACGCTATTTTGCTGATGTGCTCACGGGCGATGCTGCGGCCATCAACGGCAATATGTCGCGCACCTTTGCATTGGTTGCGCTGGGATTTGTCGGTTTGGCACTCTTTGAGGGCGGATTTTCCTTCATCTCCGGTCGTTTGGCGGCGTACACAGCGGAGGGAATTGCGCGTCGTTTGCGTGACTTCCTTTTCGATCACATTCAGCGACTGAGCTTCTCATATCACGGTAGCACGCCCACAGGCGATCTGATTGAACGGGTAACTTCTGACGTGGACGCCGTCCGCCGTTTTTTCAACGAGCAAGCCATAGGCGTGGGGCGCATCGTCCTGATTTTCGTCATCAACTTCACCGCACTCTTGCGTCTAAACGCGAAGCTGGCGTGGATCTCAGTTATCGTGATCCCTTTCATGCTCTGGGTTTCAATGTGGTTCTTCAAACGCGTGACCAAGCGTTACGAAAAATATCAGGAGCAGGCAACTGTGCTCTCAACGACTTTGCAAGAGAATTTGACTGGCGTGCGTGTGGTAAAAGCCTTTGCACGCCAGAAGCACGAAAAGTCAAAGTTTGAAGGCGACAATTGGGAGAAATTCCTGCGTGGCCGGCACCTGTTACTGATGCACTCTCTATTTTGGCCGCTCTCTGACCTGGTGCTTGGTGCGCAGATGCTCGGCGGTTTCGTTTTTGCCGCGATTATGGCGATCAATGGTGAAATTACGGTCGGCACCTACCTTGCCTACGTTGGCTTGGTCGCCTGGCTGATCTGGCCTATTCGAAATCTCGGTCGTCTGATCGTGCAGACTTCGACAGGATTGGTTTCTTACGGACGGTTGATGGACATCACCAAGCAGGACCGTGAACCGCTCACCGAAGGCAAGTACCAGCCGACCGGATCAGTACATGGCGATGTCGTTTTTGACAATGTTTCATTTGCCTATGATGATGAAAAATCGGATGGGACGCCTGTCCTGAAAAACATCTCGTTCCGATGCGAACCGGGACAAGCGGTTGCCTTGCTTGGGTCAACAGGCTCGGGCAAAACTTCGCTGGTCAACTTGTTACCGCGCTTTTACGACTACACGAGCGGCTCCCTCCGTTTAGACGGGGTCGAGCTCAAGGATTACCCACGGGAGTACCTGCGCGCGCAGACAGGCATTGTAGAACAGGAACCTTTCCTTTTCTCCCGCTCGATTCGTGAGAATATCACCTATGGGGTCGGGCGCAAAGTAACCGACGAAGAGATTGAAGAAGCCGCAAGAGCTGCCGCTGTCCACGAAGTCATCCTGACCTTCCCTGATGGATACAAAACGCTTGTCGGTGAGAAGGGCGTCACTCTCTCTGGCGGTCAGAAACAACGTGTAGCAATTGCGCGTACTTTGCTCAAAAATCCGCATATCCTGATTCTGGATGACTCAACATCGTCTGTGGATATGGAAACTGAAGCAGAGATCCGCACGGCGCTGAATAACCTAATGGAAAACCGCACCACCTTCATCATTGCCCATCGTATCCAGTCAGTCATGGTTGCAGACCTGATCCTTGTACTGGACAAAGGCGAGATCGTCCAAGCCGGAACGCACGAAGAATTACTGGCTGACGAGAAGGGTATGTACCGAGAAATCTACGAGATCCAAACGCGGATCGATGAAGAACTCGAAAAAGAAATTTCACTGGCTCTCTAAAAATCATGTAGGGGAGTGACAACCACTCCCCTACTGGAGAAATCTCATGTCTGAAGATGTAGAAAAAATCGAACTCGAAGAAGAAGAACATACCAGCCAATTAACATTGCCCGTACTGAAACGTATTGCAGAATTGCTCAAGCCCCATAAACTCTGGGCAATCGGCTTTTTCGTTGCAATTGCGATCACGTCGGCGCTAGATGGGCTCTTTACCTTTATCAACAAAAACATCATTGACCAAGGTATTGCCGCAGGCAACGTCGACCGCTTATTACAATTGGCTGGCATTTATGGTGGCTTTATTGTCTTACAGTCGGCCATGGTTTTTAGTTTTGTCTACTTGGCTGGTGTACTCGGCGAGCGCATTCAGTACGACCTGCGCAAGATGATGTTTGAGCACTTGCAAGACCTGTCACTCTCGTACTACAGTCAAAACTCGGTTGGGCGCCTGATGTCACGAATGACTTCGGACTCGGGTCGCGTTGCCGACCTGATGACCTGGGGTTTACTTGACGTAACCTGGGCTATAACCAATATCACAACATCGGTTATTTTCATGGCCGTTATCAATTGGCGCTTGGCTTTAATCGTTTTTGCGATCATTCCGATTCTAGTTGTTGTTGGCGTGCGTTTCCGCAAGCGTATTTTGGTTGAGTTCCGGCGTTCACGACGAGCGAATTCAAAAATAGCCGGCGCATACAACGAGAA
>JBNKMO010000054.1:0-23082 GCA_050293165.1 Anaerolineales bacterium
GCATTTGCTCCAGAAAAAAAGTTTCTCATACCGACTTGTTCATTAACATGGGTGTCTAACTGGAGATAACCAGTTTGCGGAGCAAATACTTTATTGATCAGATTTTCCCCAAAGTTCTCGCTAGAAGAATCGTTGAGCACAGTTCGCAATACCCCATCTAAATATTTAAAAGATTCGACAATTATCGCATCATTTTCCTCAATATCCAACAAATATTTTAGAGAATCATAAAGTTGATCAGGAAGGTTTTGTTTAATATCTGCATTAAGGCGAAAGTCTAAACAACGCTCTCTTAGAGAATTTTGTCGAGCATCTTCAACTTTCTCGAGATCCAACAAAAGGTCAGCGATTTTGTCAACATCATCATCTTCAAGATTGGGCTTTTTAAGTATTTTGGATATGCTTGTGAAATATGGGTTGACAATTTGCTGAATGCCATACGGCACACCATCGTCTTCGTATTGAAAAACTCTCTCAAAAGAATCAATAAGCTTGTCAAAACCTTCTTGATAATCTTTCTTAGATCGGCTTACACCGCACGCACAATACATTCGATACCATACAAGATGCTTTACAAATGAAGTGTAATCATCTGCCATTGTATATGCTTGATAATCACGGATTAAAAAAGGCATAAAAGTCCCTTCCTATTGCACTGTAAAACGAATAATTTTCATTATAGCCTATCACGCATCAACGCCCGCACAATTCTCCACAGCCTAAAATTCAACACATGGCGGCGCTTTACCACCATATGAGTAGGAAACTTAGCTTGTTGCCTTCATTTTCGGCAAAAGACGCAACTGCACGATGAAGGTACCGATCCCGACAGCGACCAAACCCACGATCTCTTTCGGCGTAATGCTCTCTCCCAAAAAGAGCACCGCAAAGATCGGGATCCAGATCAACATCGTGCCGTTAATGATGCTGGATTCCATTGCCGTCAGGGTGCGTAGGGTATGGTTCCATAAGGTGAAGGCAAAAGCCGTATTGATAACCGCCAGCCAGAAGATGAGCATCCAGCTTTTGAATCCAATGGCAGGAAACCCTTCGACAAAAAGCCCGGTAATGAGCAATACCGCCGAACCAATCCCCATGCTGACCACCGTCACGACCATGGGATGATATTTCTCAGAGCGATTGATACTCCGTCCAAAGATCGAAGAGATTGAGTTTGCCAGTACGCCAACAACCGAGATGACAATCCCAAAGATTTGCGCTTCGGGGATGTCTACCGGATAGAAATAGATCACGATACCGATGACGGTCACCAGAATCCCACCCCACTGGAAGAACGTCGGCTTTTCAGAGAGCCAGAGAATGCCCAAAAGAACCACGACCACGCTACTGAAATTCCAGATCAAATTGACCATCACTGCCGGTAAATAGGCGAGCGCGACAAAAGAAGCCCCTTGCGTCCCAGCGTAAAAGAGTAAGCCGAGAATAATTAGACGTCCCCACGCCCCTTTTGATAGGGTTGCGATCTCTTTTTTCGTTTCTCCAAAAAGCAAGACCACGAAGAGTATCAGAAATGCAAGGAAATAGCGTAAGCCCGCAAAGATCAGCGGGGGAATATCCTGTAAGCCAATTTTGATAAAGACCCAGGAAGTCGCCCAAAGGAAAACGACGAACAAAGCTTGCAGAATGGCAACAGAGCGTGAGGGCATCTCAATCCTTTTATTCAAACGCTGATTGCAAAAAATCGGTAATGGCTTGATAGGATTCTTCGCTATTGATAATTGAAAAATGGGTACCGCCTGGAACGATCAGCAATTGATTCTTCACGCCAGCAGCATCCAAAGCCGCCGAAAAGTTGACCGATTGTTCATAGGGAATATTATTATCCGCATCACCGTGAATGAGTAAAAATGGCGGGTCTTCTGCGTCAATCCAGGTAATTGGAGCAGCGTTTGTCCAAAGTTCAGGCGCATCTTCTGGGGATACTTCGAAAAATTCTGTGTAATAATCGAGCAAGCCCCCGGTCGAGGCGCTATAATCAAAGACGCCTGTGAATGTGATCACTGATTGCACAACGTTTCCATCAGGGAGACTATTGGGGCAATTATCAATAAAAGCATCCCTGTCTTCCATTGTGCCTACAGCCGCAACAAAAGTTCCGCCCAGCGAATGACCCACTGCCGCAATTTTGCTTGTATCAAAATGATATTCATCTGCATTGGCATAGACCCAGGCCAGCGCACAGAAGGTATCTTTCATTGGCGCGGGGTACGTGTGCGCGGGCATTTGGCGATAGTTAATCGAGACAGTTGCATAACCTTGTTCTGCAAAATAACGCGCAAATTGTAGAAAATCTCCCTTATCCCCACCCCCGCCGTGGACAGCCAAAATTACGGGCGTCTTATCACTTACAGGATTGGGAAGATAAACATCCAACTTCTGGTCTTTTAGTTGCTCTGAGATATAGGGGATATTGCGAGTCATCACAAAGGGGATAGGTGTTGCTTCCGGTGTTGGGACAACGGTCTCAGTTGGCGTTGAGAGAAGAGGTGTTTCCACAATTGTAGGCTCAACACTCAAATCATCAACTGCCTCTGTAGGCTGACAGGCGCTATTCAAAAAAAGAAGCGCAAAGAGCAAGATCAAAACAGAAATCGGTTGCTTCATTATCATTATCCTTTCGATTCAAACAATTCTTGAGCGAATATGCAAACAGAACTAGTTTATCATTTTTCCACCAACACTCGCAAAATCATCACAACCTGAAATTCGCCATCTTCACTCAAAAAACCGCCACCCACGAACAGGCGAGCCCGTTCCGCAATGGTCTTACAAGAATTCATTTAACACAAGAAGTGTATAATCCTTAAAAAGCGCGACCTAATAATCTACATCCACCATCTCATTTCCAGACGACTGTCCAAATAAGCGTTCGTAGAATAAGTAAACATATGAAAATCCCGTATCGATATAGGGTTATCAAGAACACTTTGATATTTTTCTTACCCCTTCTTGCTTTGATAATCATCACAGCTGTAGCCACCCTTTTAACCAGTGAACATGCTGAAAAGCAAGCCCGTCTGCATAAAGAGTGGCATACGGTTAACATACAGGCAAGCAACCTGGACAGGGATATTCAACAAATCACCTCTGACCTCGCATTTCTGACCCACAGAAGAGAGATGCTGGATTTGTGGGACGATCAAGGGCTTCCCGTACCTGATGTTCTTTCCAGATTGACGACAGAGTATCTAGAGGTTTCAGACCATTTAAAATTATACGACCAGATACGCCTGATTGATGAGGATGGCATGGAGTTTATCAGGGTGAATTTTAACAGCAACTCCCCTTTCGTTGTCCCCCTGGAGCAACTCCAGAACAAAAAAGGGCGCTACTATTTCGATGATGCGATTCAATTAGGTCAAGGAGATGTTTTTGTTTCTCCTCTTGACCTGAATATTGAACATGGTGAAATCGAGCAACCACTCAAACCAACCATGCGCTTTGCAACGCCTGTTTTTGATAAAAACGGCACCAAGCGTGGTATCGTATTACTTAACTATTTGGCTGAAGGGATGCTGATGCGTTTCGCCAGCCAGTCAGATACATTGGCAGGCAGTCAGGCAATCTTGCTCAACGCAGAGGGCTATTGGCTTGTGGGCCCCAATCAGGAAGAGGTCTGGGGCTTCATGTACGAAGATCGAAAAGAAGCAACCTTCAGGAATGCCTACCCGGAAGCTTGGGAAAGAATCATATCAGACGAATCCGGTCAGTTTGAAACAACGCATGGTCTGTTTACTTTTATAACCGTCTACCCTTTACTTGAGGGGCAAAAATCCAGTACAGGATCAGGAGATGCTTTCGCGTCCAGCATCTCACAACTAGAAAAAGATCAATATTTTTGGAAGGTGATTTCATTTGTGCCTGGGAATATCTTGCATGAGACTCGAGACAATCGCCGTACAATAGTGCTCTTCATAGTGATGATTACTTCCGTAACCTTGTTTTTCGGGGTAAAACGAATAGTGGAAGATGCTGCTATTCGCAAAGAAGCTGATATTCAGCTAAAAGAAGCCAATATAACGCTACAAAGCCAACTGATTGATATCAAAGAACTGGAGGCTGCCTTACGAGAGCAAGCCATTCGTGATCCGCTCACAGGGCTTTTCAATCGTCGCCACATGGATGATGTACTCAAGCGAGAACTTTCCAAGGCTTCACGGAACGAAAAACCTCTCAGCGTAGTTTTCATTGACGTTGATAACCTGAAAGAAATCAACGATTCCTATGGACATGTGGAAGGCGGGGATAAAGCATTGCAGATATTTGCAAATGTACTCAAACAGATATGCCGTACAGAGGATATCATCTGCCGCTACGCCGGTGATGAATTTTTAGTTATTCTTCATAGCACTTCCACACAGTCGGCGTATAAGCGCGCTTTAGAATGGAGAAAGGCTATCTCTGGGATAAAAATTAAAGTGGATAATAAAGAATTTAATATTGCGTTTTCAGCCGGAATAGCAACCTTTCCTGACCATTGCGCAAACGGCAAACAAATTATTCACTGTGCTGATCAGGCGCTTTATCATGCTAAAGAACTGGGGCGTAATCAGGTAATCATCTATTCTGATACCTTCGCTCAAAACCCGATTTCACCAACTCTTTCTACAACATCTACTTCGCCTGAGATTAGTAATTCAGATAAACCGAATATCTAGACGTTTATGATGCTTTGAGATAGCGATACTCTTATTCAAAAACCGCCACCGCGCGGACGGGGGAACCGGTACCGCCCCTGATTTTGAGAGGCAGACCGAGAAATCGTTCTATCGGCACTAACGCTTAAAGCAAGAAACGACACCCTCGCTGGCAGACGAGGAGGCCGCTTCCTGATGGACCTACAGGACTCGTTTTTCTACTTCAAATTTTCATCAAGAGAACAGAAGTCCGCTCCCTTGTAAATCCTAAGATAATTAGGAGAAATCGTTACTAACGCATTCACGATCTAAATATGCGAAAGAATTGCAAAAGCCATTCTTTTAGCACTACTTTCCAATCCGACGCTTTATCGCCGGTTGCGGAGAAAGGTTGGTATATCGAGGTCGTTATCGTTATATGTTTTCTGCTGCGGCTGCGCCGGTGCAGAAGAGACAGGGCGTTGCTCAACAGGTGCGCCCACAGAAACACTTTCGCGGGAAGAATTCACAAAATGAGCGGTTTCAGACTTCTCTTCCGTATGGCGATTCGGGCGTAAAATGCGACGCGGCACACCGCTGCTGTCAAAACCTGTTGCAATAACCGTCACGCGAATATCGTCGCCCATGGTCGGGTCGATCACTGCACCGAAGATCATATTCACATCCGGGTGTGAGGTCTCACGGATGATCGCAGCCGCCTGATTGACCTCAAAGATGGTCATCTCAGAACCGCCAGTGATGTTGAAGAGGACGCCGCGTGCGCCGTCGATGGTGATATCCAGCAACTGACTGGAAATCGCCTGCTCGGCAGCTTTGCGTGCACGCTCGTCACCTGAAGCTGTTCCCACTGCCATAAGGGCTGCGCCGCCCTCAGACATGATCGCCTTAACATCCGCGAAATCAAGGTTGATGAGACCCGGGATGGTAATCAACTCCGAGACACCCTGAATACCCTGATGCAGAACTTCGTCTGCGATGCGGAAGGCATCTTGCAGGCTGGCACGCTTGTCTGCGAGTTGCAGCAAACGGTCATTGGGAATGGCAATCAGCGTATCGGCATGTTCCTTTAACTTGCTGATCCCCTCTTCAGCGGATTGCATACGACGAGCGCCTTCAAAGGTGAAGGGACGGGTGACAACACCGATGGTCAGCGCGCCAGATTCTTTTGCGATCTGCGCGATAACCGGGGCTGCACCAGTACCGGTCCCACCGCCCATACCGGCTGTAATGAAGACCATGTCGCTGCCTTTGAGGGCGGCATAAAGATCGTCGGCGGATTCTTCAGCAGACTTGCGCCCGATCTCAGGATTGCCGCCTGCGCCAAGTCCGCGGGTGAGTTTGTCACCAAGCCGAACGCGGGAGGGCGCTTTCGAGAGCATCAACGCCTGAGCATCCGTATTCACGGTGATAAATTCCACACCCTGAATGCCTTCAACCATCATACGATCAACGGCATTCGAACCGCCGCCGCCAACGCCGATCACTTTGATCCGTGCAAAGGCTTCTGAATTACTAGCTTTCTTCGAGTCCATCATTTTCTCCTTTTACTTCCAATGTACTTATCTGCCCGCCATAGTAAATATCTTTTTCCCGTAATTTACGGGAGGAGTTCGAGGGTTAAGGCAAAAGCCTTTTTACCCAATCTTTTGCGCCGCTCAAATCGAACTTGGTTTTATTGCGCGAGCGACCACGACGACCTTTGCTCAAGCTCAGGTCGCTTTCTTGCATTTTCAACGCCCAGTGCAGCAAACCTACACTGGTCGAATATGCCGGTGAATAGAGTTTGTCAGCCATGCCGATCAGGTTCTCTGGCTGCGCGATGCGGACGGGCATCCCCAACACTTCGCTGACAAGATCACGGATGCCAGGCAGCGCACTTGAACCGCCTGTCAGCACCATCCCAGCCGGGAGGAGGCCATCATAGCCGGAGCGTTTAATCTCCTGCAAGGCAATCTCGAAAATCTCTGCGACACGTGCTTCAATGATATGCGCCAATTCCTGACGATTGATCTGCACCGCTTTATCTTCGCCGAAGGGACGCACGGCAAAATAATCTTCTGCGCCCACTTCCGCGCGGATAGCGTAGCCTTGTTGCAATTTGATCTCTTCTGCTTGCGCAACGGCCAAACGCAACCCGTGCGCAATATCGGCGGTAACGTGATTACCGCCAACAGGCAGCACCATCGTATGCCAAATCTTGCCATCCACGTAAATCGCCATATCGGTTGTGCCACCGCCAATATCGCAGACAACCACGCCCATTTGACGCTCATTCTTCGTCAGCACAACTTCTGCCGATGCCAGCGGATTGAGCACAAATTGCTGTACTTCCACCCCTGCTGCACCAACGCACTTATGCAGATTCTCAACCGTCGCAGTCGCGGCGGTGATGATATGCGTTTCCACTTCGAGGCGATAGCCATGCATCCCAATCGGGGTGCGCACGCCATCCTGCCCGTCAACAGTGCAGTCGCGCTGCACAACGTGGATGACTTCACGGTTATGAGGGATAGCCACCGCACGCGCAGAATCGAGTGCACGGGCAAGATCGAACTCGTCCACAACATCACCGGTGACAGAGACCACACCACGACTATTGATCGAGGAAACATGCGCTCCTGCCATGCTGACCAGCGCAGAGGTGATCTCTAACCCTGAGCTGCTTTCGGCGCGCTCAACTGAGCGGGTGATCGCCTGCGAGGCAGCTTCAAGGTCTACGATCACGCCTTTGCGGATGCCGTGTGAAGGCTCAATGCCCACGCCCAAAATGCGCAGTGCACCGGCATCTTCCACGCGACCAACCAGCGTGCAGACTTTTGTTGTTCCTACATCGATTCCAACAATGATCTCTTCCATCGTTCCTTAAGGCTCCGTCCTGTAATAGGGCGCATTCGGATAAGCAACACTCACAAAAACCGGATTAATATTATTGGCAACAACCCAGTTTGTAATAGTCTCATAAAGACGTAATTTTAACCCAAAATCTTGCGTAATATCGCCGAGTTCTACGACCCAGCCGCGCGGATCTATCCATCCTAACCCGGATGCCGGGGCATAGGTAATTACGGCACCTTGCGGCACGTAGGGCACCAAGGCTCGCAAGGCAGCCACGACATCAGGATCGATGTATGCAGGCGGCTCCCACAGATTACGGGTTAATGCATCCATAGCGGGAGCAGGTGGAGGGCCAAGGGCGCTGACGGTAATTAATCCATCCACTTGACCATGCGCTGCGAAGGCGACGCCATCTGCATCGATCCAGGCCATACCGCCATCCTGTTGCCAAATGAGAACCGGCTGACGTTCGGTGACGGCAACGCTCACGACATTGGGCAGGCTGATCGTTATCTCGACAGTTTTCAGACTCGGATATTCGAGCAATAACTTGTGCGCGATCTCTTCAGGCTGTAGAGTAAAGATCGGCGTACCGTTCAGATCAAGCGCGCTAACGATCTCTTCACTGGCCAGGAAGTGATTACCAATAATTTGGGGCGTAGAGACCTTGAAGTAGGGTGACGCCCACATCATATAGAGGCCAATTGTGAGCAAAATAGCCAAAAACGCGGAGACAGCACGCCATTCGATGCGTACCGAAGGCAAGGCAATCGGGCGGACAGAGCGCACGGCTTTTCTGGGCTGCGGGAGGATGGCTGCGGTGTTTAGCTCGAAAGTGCGTACCTGTGTCTTGCGCTTTTTAGGGCCAACGAAGGAGGTTGCCTTCGAAGGGCGAAGCGGCTCAACCGGTTTCAGGATGGGCATTTCAGCAATCTTTTCTGAACGCTCAATCCTGCGTCGCCGTCGTACCTGATCGGCACGGGTGGGTCTGGTTTTATCGCTCATGCGTTGCTCCGGAAACGTCGTTCAGTGCGATCACGCTCGGCTTTGCGTTCGAGGGCGAGCTCGATCAGTCGGTCGATCAATTGTGGATAAGGCAGCCCGCTCGCATCCCATAATTTGGGATACATGCTGATCTCGGTAAAACCCGGAATCGTATTGACTTCGTTCAAGTAGAACTTACCGTCATCCTTATCAAGCAAAAAGTCGACGCGTGCCATGCCTGCGCAGTCAATCGCTTTGTAGGTTTTGATGGCAATTTCACGCATAGCTTCGGCAGTCTCAGTGGGGATCGGCGCAGGGATCATCAGCCCCGAGGTGCCATCCACATATTTTGATTCATAAGAGTAAAACTCACGGCTCGGCTCAACTTCACCGGGCACCGATGCTTCAGGATTGTCGTTCCCGAGCACACTGATCTCGATCTCACGGGCGTTGATGCCGCGCTCGATCAAAATACGGCGGTCAAATTGGGCGGCTTCCATCAACCCTTCGCTCAAACTGGAGCGATTGTCACATTTGCTGACACCAACCGATGAACCCATATTGGCGGGCTTCACAAAAACGGGATAGCTGCCGAGGGTCTCAACGCGGGCGATAACACCGAGCATATCTTGCTCAATTTCAGAACGTAAAACGATCACGCCGTCAACAACTGGAATGTCATTGGCAACCATCACATCTTTAAAAATACCTTTATCCATACCCACTGCTGCGCCGGTCACACCAGCGCCAACATAAGCTACATCCGCCATTTCGAGCAGACCTTGCATAGTGCCGTCTTCGCTGTAGGTACCGTGCATCACGGGAAAAATCACATCAAAATCACTCAGAAGTTCATATTTCGCATTGCGAATTGCATAAATACCAGTCTGTGTTGGATCGGGTGAAAAGATAACCTGTTCCAACTCATCTGACAATTCGCCAGATAGTACCGCCAAAACATTCTCGCCCGTCACCCACGCCCCATCGTGAGTGATGCCGATCTGTACAACATCATATTTACTGCGGTCAAGCGCACCTAAAACCGATTTAGCTGAAGCCAATGAAACTTCGTGCTCGCCGGAGCGTCCGCCAAAGATGATTGCAATTTTGAGTTTTTTATCCATGCTATTCACCGACAATTTCAACTTCGAGTTCAAGCGCAACACCAAATTGCTCAAAAACTCTTTTCTGCGCTAATTCGATCAACGCACGTACGTCGCTTGCTTTTGTTTCACCATGATTGACGAAAAAATTCGCGTGCACCGTGCTAATTTCCGCATTCCCGATGCGTGTGCCCTTCAAGCCAGCCGCCTCGATCAACCGTCCGGCATGATCGCCTTCAGGATTTTTGAACATCGAGCCCATGCTGGCACCCGGGGGCTGCGTATTCTTTCTCTTTTGGATGAAGGACCGCATCCGCTCCTGGATTTCGGCTGGGTCACCGTTAGTCAGCTTCAATTCTGCCGAAAGGATGACCGTTTGAAGCCCATCCCTTTTCAACTTGCTGCTGCGATAAGCGTAGGCCAACTCTTCAACAGACCAGGTCTCGCGTCCGGCTTTGGTCAGCAACTCGGCTTGGATCAAGTTCCCAGCCATGTCGCCGCCAAAAGCGCCAGCATTGCCATAAACCGCGCCGCCGACTGTCCCGGGGACGGTCGCTGCCCATTCCATGCCAGCCAAACCTTTTGTCGCGGCTTGGTTGGCGAGTTTACTCATCGTCACGCCAGATTCTGCCCAAACAACGGGAGCATGCCCTTCGTCAAAGCGAACCGCTTTCGCTTTATTCAGCACGACCGCACCGCGAAAACCTGCATCGCTGATGAGCAAATTCGATCCGCCGCCGAGCAGCAGATAGGGCATCTCCATCTCCCAAAGCCGCGAAATGGTCTCCGCCAACTCATCCGCCGAGTTCACAATGATGAGTGCATCCGCATCCCCGCCGATGCGCGCCGAGGTATAGGCTGCCAGAGAAACGTTCTCTTGCAACTTATCGCCAAAAGCACCACGCAAATTCGGAAGGGATAAAGTTTTCATCTTTTAGTTCTTCACACTCAAAAGATTGATTATTTTTGTCACAACAGCTGGCTGACGGAAATGTGTAAACTGCTGATTTTTCGGTTTGTTGCGAAAATTCATCTTGCCCGGATCCGGTTCCGGAATATCCATCAAGACAAGTTCCAGAGGCAACATTTCCACATCACTATTGAATTCACGAAAAGTTATTTTCTTGTCCATCATCTCTTCCTTTCACTCAATCCATCCAACACATCCCGACTGATCTGGTTTGCGTCACCAGCCGAGAGTACCAAGAGAACATCGCCTTTTCTGAGATGATCGATCAAATATGCACTAGTGTTCTTCAATGTGGCGATAAACTTTGCCGAGGGGTGGGACATCGCATCCACGACTTGCGCGGATGAAAAATCCTGTTCGGGTTCACGCGATTTGTAAATTTCTGTTGCGATGACATGGTCGGCGTCACCAAAAGCCTGCGTGAACTCATCAAAAAGCAATTGCGTGCGCGAGTAGGTGTGTGGCTGCCAAACGACCCAAATCCCTGCTTGGGGATGGCGGGCACGGGCGGCTGCCAAGGTCGCGCGGATTTCGGTCGGGTGGTGGGCGTAGTCGTCGTAGACCAAGATTCCGTTCTGCTCGCCGACCAACTCAAAACGGCGTCCGGTTCCGGCGAAGCGTCCCAGCGCCTCGGCTGCATCTTCCAGCGATAATCCCAAACGGGCAATAACAGTCATCACAGCGAGGGCATTCCAGACATTATGTTTGCCGGGTACTTGCAAGGAGACCTTTGAATCTTCGAAAGTGAAATCGAAGCCACCGCGTGTGTTCGGCTGCGGGTTTGCATTTGCAAGACTGTAGGCAATCGTTTCGACATTCGCTTCCTTCGCCAAATCCGTTGCACCGGCATCATCACCGCAGTAGACAAAAACGCCGTCTTCGGGCAGAAGATGGATGAAGTCCACAAAGGCTTGTCGGAAGCTCTCTGCCGTCGGGTAGATGTCGGGGTGATCGTGCTCGAGATTGGTGACAATGCCAATGGTCGGTTTCAAGCCGAGGAACATGCGGTCGTATTCGTCCGCTTCAATAACAAAGGTTTTGCCCTGTCCAAAATGTGCATTGACGCCCATCCCGTTGATGGTGCCGCCAACGATGAAGGAGGGGTCTTGCCCAAGTTCTGTTAAAGTCCAGGCGATCATTGCAGTGGTCGAGGTCTTGCCGTGCGTCCCGGCGATGGCAATGCCGATCTTGTCTTCCATCAGACTCCCGAGAAAATCTGAACGTTTATAAACGGGAATTCCCGCTTCTCGTGCGGCAACCACTTCAGGGTTTTTATCGGGAATAGCAGACGAGCGCACGATCAAATCTGCGCCTGCGATCTGTTCGGCTTTATGCCCGATATAGACGGGAATGCCGATCTCACGCAAGTCATCCACAAAGGACGAGGGCTGCATATCAGAACCCGTGACCGTATGACCGCTCTCCTTCAGGAGGCGGGCGATCGCGGAAAGTCCTGTGCCGCCAATGCCGATTAAGTGGATCTGTTTTTTCATCATTTTTTTTAATTCTTTTTGTAGGGGCAGGATGACCCCGCCCTTACTCATCATCTTTTAGATAAAGACAACAATCACGAATACGAAAGCGATCATCACTGCAAAGTAGATGCCCGGCTCGCCAAAAGCATGTGGCGGCATCCAAGCCATCATACGTGCAACCTGAAGCGAAATTGCTTCTGTAGGCGGGTAAAAAATACCAGGAAAGGGGTAACCCGCGTCATCCAAATAAGACCAGATCGTGCCAACAACCAGATACCCATTGATCGCGCCCATCACGGCGCCAAAAAGCGCATCCTGTAGTTTTTCCTTGCGCGCTTTTCCTGCAAATTTTTCAACACCAACCGTCTGATAACCAAAATAAACCAGCGCAATCGTGATCCACGTGCGAATCCAAAAGAGAGAAGACTCATTTGCTGGCAAATTGACGATCATCGGGATATAACGGCGCATCAAATGATTAAGCGCCAGCGCCAAGATAACACTAAAACTAACCAGCAATTCCTTTGCCCATCCGCGCATAGCGCCGATCACGGCAAAGAGCATGACGTACATCCAAAAGATATAAATGAGATTGACCATAATATTTATCTCTTCCTGACAGAAGTCAGTAATTCTGCCGCAATCTTTTCTGCAGCTTGCGGCGTTGCCAAGGCTTTCATCGCCGCGCGCATCTCTTCCAGTTTTTGTTCGTTCTGCCAGAGATCGTCCACAAGGGGCAAAATCTGTGCATCCAAATCTTCGTCTTTTACCAAGATCGCCGCGCCACGTTCGCTCAGATATTCGGCGTTTACTTTTTGGTAGCGCCACGCATACGGATAAGGGACCAGCAGCGCGGGCAGCCCAAAGAAGGGATATTCTCCGAGGGATGATGCACCTGCGCGCGAGATAATCAGATCCGCCGCGCCGAGGGCCATGCCCATCTCATGCAGATAGTCGAAAACGCGATAGCGTTCGGCTTGATTCGGGGCAAGAGCATTACGAGCGTTTTGCACCGTCTCATAATCGAGCTTGCCCGTCAGGTGGACGATTTGTGTCCGTTCGAGAAGCTCCGGCAGATGCGCAAGTACCGCATTATTGATCGAGCGTGCGCCCTTGCTGCCACCCGAAATGAGCAGGACAGGTTCAGCTGCCTTCAAGCCGAGTTTTTCGCGGGCAGCTTTCTTCTCCCAGTTGGCGAGATCACTGCGCAGAGGATAACCGGTCATCACGATCCGCTCTGTGCGGGAGAAGTAGGCGGAAGATGTCGGAGTGGTGACGGTGATCTTATCCGCGAACCAGGCCAGGGCCTTGAGGGCGAGTCCGGGTTCAATATCCGGAACATAGAGAAGGCTTGGGATGCGCCAGCCAGCCAACGCCAACGGGCCTGCCACGTATCCACCTGTAAAGAAGAGCACATCCGGCTTGAACTCACGCAAAATCTTGCGCGAGGCCAGCACGCCGCGTGTCAGTTTGACGAGATTTGTTGGTAAGGTTCGTAAGCCGACGCCATGCACGCCAGCCGCAGGAATGGAAGTGTAGGGAATGCCCTCACGTTGGACGAGTTCGGCTTCCATGCCGCCTTCACCGCCAACCCAAAGCATTTCTACGCTTTCGCGTGGGAGCTTAGCGAGAACGGCGAGTGCGGGATAAACTCCGCCGCCCGTTCCGCCCGCGCAAATCAGTAGTCGCACCGAAGGCTCTCCATTCATCTTCTGCTTGAGATGTCTCTTCGCCGCGTTGGCGGGAGACGTTGTAAATAATGCCCATGGCTGCCAGCGAGGTAACCAGGCTGGAACCGCCCGCACTGATGAAGGGCAGCGCGTTCCCTGCAACCGGCAAGAGCCCGACCATAACGGTCATATTGATGAGGGCTTCAATACCGATCCAAAAGGCGAGGCCCGTTGCGAGCAGTGTGCCGAGCATATCGGGCGCGCGGCGCGCAATCACCAAACTGCGCCAGATCAAAATACCGTATAAAACGATCAGGAAGGTTGCACCGAGAACGCCAAATTCTTCGGTAACAACAGCGAAAATGCTGTCAGTCGGCGGGACGGGCAAACCGGTCAACTTGGTGAGACTTTTGCCAATGCCCAACCCGAAGATGCCGCCATTCACAATAGCTTCGAGCGCACGACGGACATGGTAAGAAGCATTCATCGGGTCTTTCAGACCGAGCCAGTAAAACTCAACACGTGCCTGTCCCTTTTCGCTGAACTGGATGACAACCCACGCGACCAATGCAGCCAAAACCATCAAAATAGTGAGTTGCTTGATATCTGCCCCAGCGAGGAAGAAGAGTGTCCCGCCGAGAATAAAGACCGTTGCGGTCGCGCTCAGGTCAGGCTGGAGGTAAATAAGACCACCGATGATACCGAGAATAAGCGCCAACGGGATCAAGCCCAATTCGATATTTTGAAGTTGCGCGCGCTTGGCGTAGAGCCAAACGGCCAAATAGATCACTGTTACCAGCTTGCCTAACTCAGAGGGCTGGATCGAGCCGTTATAGAAAGTACGTACGGCGCCCAGGCGCAACTCACTAATCAGCAACACGCCAATCAGCGCAACAATCGTTCCCAGCATGGCAAAGACTGCCAAGCGTCGCCAGTAGTGATAATCCAGATGCGAAAGGATGTAAGCAGCCACTACGCCGATGATGAGCCACAAGAATTGGCGCCCCAGCATATAGCCGGGATTTTTGCCCAAAATCTCCACTGAATAATCCACACTGGAGGAATAGAGCATCAACAGACCAAAGGCCACCAAAATAATGACGGTGATCAGCAGAGGCGCATCACCACTTTTGGTATTCGGGCGAGAGCCAACTGGATAGCGATTATTTACGAAAGCGCGAGTACCCATTTTCTGAAACTTTCTCCGCGTTCTGCGAAATCTTTGAACTCATCAAAACTTGTGCCGCCCGGCGAGAGCAAAACCACATCGCCTGCTTCAGCAACTTTGGCCGCCGTCTTCACGGCATCTTCCAAACCGATGCAATGTGAAATCGTGTAAGGGCGTTCGCCTTTTCGGCTGCCGCCAATTGCTTCGGCGATCTTCGGGGCGGCTTCGCCAAAAAGCACCACATGATCGACACGTTGGCGGATCAACTCAGCCAGCGAGGCCCAGGGCAGCTTTTTGTCACGTCCACCAAGCATCAGCACGATCGGCTCATCAAAAGAGCGTACAGCCGCCATCGTCCGTTCGGGCGCGGTTGCGATTGTGTTGTTGTACCAAACCGCCCCATTCAGTTCACGCACACGCTCCAGGCGATGTTCAACGCCATGAAAATCGATCAAGGCTGCTTCCAAAGCCGATGTTGGGAAACCTGCCGCAAAACCGATCGTGCATGCTGCGAACACATTTGCCAAATTATGTTGTCCGCGTAGCTGGACGACGTCAGTCGTGATGAGCGGCAACTCAGTACGTCCATCACGGAAATAGATATATCCATTAATCGGATAAGAACCCGATTCGCCCTCGGCGAGCGGCTTGCTACCGAAAGTAAGCAGTTTACCCGGCGAGAGATGGCGCATTGCAAACGCACCTTCATCATCTCGGCTGACGATAGCAACGTCATCTGCTGTTTGGTTTTCGAGCAACCTTGCCTTCGCCGCAGCGTAGGCTTTCATCGTGCCGTGGCGATCGAGATGATTGGGGGTCACGTTCAGCACAGCAGCGATATTGGTCGAACGGGTCATCTGGTCGAGTTGGAAGCTCGAAATCTCAAGGATGGCGAGATCATCGGGCTGCATCTCATCGACGTAGTTGAGTAGCGGATCACCAATATTGCCACCGACCCAAACCTTATTCTCGCTATCGGCATAGGCAACTTTCGCCATGCGTCCAACCAGCGTGGTTGTGGTGGTTTTGCCCGCTGATCCGGTGATGCCAATCGTGCGGCAAGGTACAGCTTCGAGGAAAATCTGCGTATCGTTCGAGAGCGGAACTCCGCGCTTTTGGGCTTCCCGCACGATGGACAGGGTTAGCGGGATTCCACCTGAAAGGCATACCAAGTCCTTGCCCCTGAGCAAGCTGGAATAATGAGCGCCCAACTCCCATTTCACGTCCACATCTTGTAGAGCGGCTTGCTCATCCTTTAAGTCGAATGGCATCCGAATATCATTCAGGGTCACGTTGGCACCGTGTTTGCTGAGATAACGCGCCAAAGCCAACCCCTGACGGGCTGCGCCGATGATGAGAATGTTTGTGTTGTTCCAGTCAGTCATGATTTAAACCAATGCCAATCCGACACCAAACATGGCAGCTAAAAGGCTAATCAGCCAAAAACGCTGCACAACCTGCGTTTCACTCCAGCCGAGCAATTCAAAATGAAGATGTAAGGGTGCCATTTTAAAAATTCGTTTTCCTTCGCCAGTTATACGGCGGGAAAGTTTGAAATAACCAACTTGCAAAATAACGCTGATCGCCTCACTGACGGGAATGATGGCAATAATCGGAAGAATCGCCCATTGTCCGGTCATCAAGGCAACAACGCCCAGCGCTGCGCCGAGAGAGAGAGAGCCTGTATCGCCCATAAAAAGCGATGCGGGGTGAACGTTGAACCACAAAAATCCAAAGAGCGCCCCAACGAGGGTGAAGCAAAAACGCCCAACATAGTGTTGGCCTTGCAGCATCGCGATCCCGCCGTAAGTGATGAATGCCATTGCTGCGATCAAGCCTGCCAAGCCATCCAACCCATCGGTAAAGTTGACCGCGTTCGAAGCACCGATAATGATGAAGGCTGCAACAGGGATATACCAAACACCAAGTTCCAGGACTACCTGTACGCCCGGGATAATCATTTCAGGAACGCCAAACATATATTTCAGTACAGCGGCGATGATGAGAGCCAAAATTACTTGCAGAGCAAATTTTGTACCGGCTTTCATCCCATCGCCGCGACGTTTGCCGCGCACGCCTTCCCAATCGTCCAGCATACCGATAAAGCCATAAGCGAAAAGGACGATTAAGGGCAATAAGATTGAGCGACCAGTGGGCTGCATCCCGATTAGCGCAACAGCATTTAGCATGATGGTGATAAGCGCAACGGGTACGATAATCATCACGCCACCCATTGTGGGGGTGCCCATCTTGACTTGGTGGAAACCTGGCTCGTCGACACGGATGACCTTGCCAATCTTAAAATGGCGCAAAATACGCAAAAGTGGCGGGCCCCAAATAACGGTCATCATAAAGCTAAGCCCGGCAAGGCTGAGGACAAACGACATTTGTTTCATCATCGTTCGACCTCCAGTGCGGCGACAATACGATCCATATGCAGGCCGCGTGAGCCTTTGAGCAATAAGCTGTCATTTTTCGTTAAATTCTGATCCAGCCAGCCGATAACGTCATCGGTGTCATCAAACTCAATAATGCTTTTGGGGTTCATTCCGGCCTGGCGTGCAGCACGCGCAATGATATGAGCTCGTTCGCCGAGCGTGAGTAAAACATCCGCGATGCTGGCGGCACGCAAGCCGACCATTTCATGGCCTTGCTCTTCGTATTTGCCTAACTCAAGCATATCGCCGAGCGCCGCGATCTTACGTCCTTCCAATTCTTGCAAGAGCGTAAGCGCTGCCAGCGTCGAGGCAGGTGAAGCGTTATAGGTATCATCCAAAATCAGTGCGCCGCATTTACTACGCGCAGCTACGAGACGAAGCTGAGCGCGCCCATCACGCAGGCCGTCGATGATTTCCTGCCAAGTCAAGCCTTCAGTGAGAGCAACGGCGGTAGCGCGCAAGGCGGTATGGACAGAGTGCCGCCCGATCAGTGGAAGGTGAACGTGGATACTTTCGTTACGGTAATGCAAGCGGAAACGGATACCGTCCAAGCCAAGCCCTTCGATGTGGTCCGCCCACAGATCGGATTCAGATGTCAGCCCGTAAAAGAAGATGCGCGCTTTGGTTTTCTTCGCCATTTCACGCACCCAGAGATCATCGTAGTTCAAGATAGCGACGCCTTCGGGGGCGGGCGGCAGGGCTTCGACCAATTCCGCTTTGCCGCGCGCTATGGCTTCCTGCGAACCTGCCCGTTCGGCGTGAACAGTGCCAATATTGGTAATTACGCCAACCTGGGGCTTGGCAATATCGCAGAGGAACTCAATCTCGCCGGGAACGTAAAATCCCATTTCGAGGACGGCACGTTCGTGTTCTTCAGTTAGGTGGAGAAGGGTCAAAGGCAGACCAATTTCGTTGTTCAGGTTGCCGTAGTTTTTTAGGGTACGGTAACGCTGTCCAAGGGCTTGCGCGACGAGTTCTTTTGTCGTCGACTTACCCACACTTCCGGTAATGCCGACCACACGCAGGTCGCGTTTGTTGCGCCAGAAACGTGCGATTTCTTGCAAGGCGCTGATGGTGTTATCCACCAACAGGCTGAGCGGCGCATTCAAATCGTCATCTTTTAGTTCTGCACGTAGATCGAGCGTTTTGAAATCACCTTCAACTTCATGCTGAATGAGCGCAAAAGCGGCTCCGTTTTTGAAAGCCGTGCCAACATAATCGTGCCCGTCGACATTTTCGCCGGGGATCGCAATGAAAAGCGAGCCAGCCTGCACCTGCCGCGAATCGATCACGGCGTGCGGAATAGCTTGCGTCGCCTTTGCGGGGCGCGTGCCTGTCAGAGCTTCGATGATGTCTGCGAGAGCTAACACGTGCTTTCCTTTACTGTTGTCCGGCTGCGTACTGCAAACGCACGAGGTCGGGCGGGATATTTAGAATTTGGGTGGTTACATCAGCAACTTGGGCAAAGACAGGCCCGGCGGTTTCTGATGCCCAGATGGAAACGCTGGGTTTTTCAAGCCAAACATAGATCATAAATTGCGGGTCATCGACCGGGCCCCAGCCAACGAAAGATGCATTGGTTTGGGCACTGGAATAGCTGCCGTATTCGGTTGGGATTTCGGCAGTACCCGTTTTGCCTGCCAAACGATAGCCGGGCAATATCGCAAGTGAATCTTCCACATTAAGCGAGTTCGCCAGCATCTCGCTCAACGTGAGCGCAGTATCGCGCGAGATCGGTCGTCCGGCTACCTGCGGTGGGAAGTTGTACTGCTGATTGTCGCGCACCATGCCATAAAGCAGATGCGGGGTGACCATTGCACCTTCATTTGCAACTGCGGAAACAGCCATCATGAGTTGGATGGGTGTCGCGGTCACGCCTTGACCAAAAGAATTGGTTGCAAGATCAACAGAGTACCAATCCGAATCGCCCGGGACCCGAAGCCTGCCACCGGCTTCCCCGCTTAAGTCAATCCCGGTTGGATGCCCGATCCCAAAGCGATTCATATATCCGTAAAAATCATCCGTCCCCATTTGGACAGCAATACGCGCCAAGCAGACGTTAAGCGAGTGCTGCAAGCAACCAGTCATATCCTGCACGCCCCAAGCCTGGTTATCCCAGTTACGGATGGTTGCCCCACCGATCTCATAAACACCGGTATCGGTGTAAGCAGTATCGGGGGTGACTGTGCCGTTATCCAAAGCGGCTGCCATTGTCAACACCTTGAAGACCGAGCCTGGCTCATAAGGCATGTTGATGGCGCGGTTGTATTCGCTGGCGCTATCAAACATGATTTCGTAGTTGGAATATTCGGTCAGATCAAGACGTGGGGCAGATGCCATTGCCAAAATTTCACCGTTGCTCGGATCCATAACAATGATCGCGCCTGATTCTGCGCCATAGGTATCAAGTGCTTCATCGAGAATATTCTCGGTATTTGCTTGAAGTTCACGGTCAAGAGTCAAAATCAGGGTCGTTCCATCGGGAACCTGAGGGACTTCTTCGACACGATTCGGGTCAGCGGGAATCCAAACTTGAACGGGATTCCCAGCAAGGAGATCGTTGTATTTTTCTTCAACGCCAAAGTAACCGCGTTCGGCTTGATTCACAAAACCGATCACGTTCGCTGCAATTGTTTTTTCAGGGTAACTACGTGACAAATGCTCCCGGAAATGAAGTCCGGAGAGGCTCTCCTGTCCTTCGACATATTTTCCGGTATACATTTCTTCGATCTCAGCTTGAATGCGTTTGATTTCATCCACATCTTCAGATGAAACAAAATCGATCAACATGACGTAAACTTGCTCATCGCTAACATTCGTGATCTTTTCAAGAAGCTTTGCTGAACTCACACCCAAGACGCCAGAAAGCGTATCGGCAACATATTCTGCGTTTTCTACTTCATCAAGCGTCACGCCAATCTCGAAGACGGTTTGGTTGCCCGCAAGCAAACTGCCATTGCGATCATAAATCTCACCACGTGCGGGATAAACGGTCTCGAGCCAGCCTTTATTTCGCTGCACCAAATCACGGAAATCGGAGGCTTGAGGGCTAATCTGAATGCGCACCATCTGCCCAATAATCGCGACACCAATTAAAGCAAAAATACTAGCGATAACTACAGAGCGCCAGGCATATTCTCGTCTCATCGTGAAAGCCCTCCCTGAATTTGATCGCCGAACCAATCGAAAAGGGACTGTGTATAAGCATCTGTCAGAAGACTGTCTTGATAATCAGTTGAAGCATCAGTAACCAGATTAACCGCCCCACGCCCTTCGTAACCCGGGACAACCAGATAATGTATTTCAGCGGCAGAGGCACGGCGGAATCCTAAAGCAGAACCGCGTGCTTCGATCTGATGGAAAGAAAGCAAGTGTGCCAACTCCGTTTTAAGGTTAGCGTTCTCAGCCTCGATCTGACCGGTTTTCCACTCCAGGGTCTGAATCTCTCGCCCCACCAGAGTCGTGCGTGTCGCCACATCGAGATAGAGAGCGATCACCATACTGATTCCGACGATGGCAAGCAAAACAGTCCCGACCATTTGACGGCGGGTTCTCCAAGGGGCTTGGCGGATACGACGACTGAAGTTTGTCATTTTTTATTAATGAGGAGTCCAACGTCTCCAGACGTTGATTTTGATTAAGTCTGAAACCTGGAGATTTCTGACTCCTGTGTTTTCTGGAGTTAAAGTTTTTCGGCAATTCTTAGGCGGGCGCTGCGCGCTCGCGGATTTCGTGCTGTTTCCTCGTCGTCAGGAAAGATTGGCTTACGATTAATCTCTTTGATGGTGGCTTTGTGTCCACAAGTGCAGATGGGCTGCTTCGGTGGACAGAGACAATCTCGGCTTTCCTGACGAAAATATTGCTTCACCAGACGATCTTCCAAGGAGTGGAAGGAGATGATCGCCAGCCTCCCGCCGGGGGCGAGAACACGCATGGCTTGCGGCAGGACGCTTTCGATGGCGCCCATCTCGTCGTTAACGGCGATGCGTAAGGCTTGAAAGGTGCGGGTTGCGGGGTGTACGCGCATCCCTTTTTTACGAGGCATTACACTTTTTATAACGGAAGCAAGTTGACCCGTCGTACGAATCGGTCGCTCCCTTAGAATGGCTTTGGCTATTTGCCGAGAGGCACGTTCTTCACCGTAGCGGAAGATTATTTCTGCCAGTTCTGCTTCGCTGTAGGTGTTGACGATGTCGGCTGCGTTTTGTGCCCGGGTGGGATCAAAGCGCATGTCGAGAGGGGCGTCATCCCGAAAGGAGAATCCACGTTCGGGAGTATCAAATTGCATGGATGAGGCGCCCAGATCAAGAACGATGCCATTGACCAAAGACCAATTGATTTCTTTGAGTGTTGCTTCAAGCGAGGTGTAGGAACGCTGTAACAGGGTACTGCGCTGCTCGTGAGGAGCCAAGGTCTCACGAGCAAGCGCTAATGCCTGCGGGTCTACATCGAGGCCCAGCAATTGCCCTGTGGGAGCGCAGGCTTCCAAAATACCGAAGGCATGTCCACCTGCGCCGAGCGTACCATCTACATAAAAGCCCTGATCTTTTGGCCCTAATGCTTGAAGGATTTCATTGTAAAGTACAGGGTCGTGCGCCGCCGAGACCATCTTATTCTTTCGATGAAAGGTCAAGAGCGGTAAAACGTTCTCCGTTAGCTTCAACGTCTGCAAGGCTTTCTTGCTCTGTTTGCCAGAGTGTCGGTGTCCATATCTCGAAGTACTCCCCTTGCCCCACCACAAAGGTGTCGCTCTCGATCATGGAAAATTCACGCAAATCCTGTGGAAGATTGATACGCCCAACTTTGTCAGGAGTGATAAAATAAGCATTGGCAAAAAGAAGACGGCGAAGAGCACGCGTGGCAGCATCTGCCAGGTTCATTGCATTAATACGCTGGTAAACGGCTTCAAAATATTCGTTCGTCATCACCATAAGACAACGATCCAACCCACGCGTAACATAGCCACCTTCAGCGAGGTCATCGCGAAAGCGAGCCGGGACGATAATGCGTCCTTTTGTGTCGAGTGAGTGTTGGTACGTACCCAGGAACATTTGTTCTAAGTCCTTATTAACCAGTAAACGCCGGATTTTCCGGCGCTTTCAGGAGAGTCAAAACCCTCCACTTTCTACCACAATCCTCCACATTTTACATTATTCACACCCAAATAGCAAGCATTTAAGCCTGTTTAGGCTATATTTTGATTGCCTCTAAAGTACTATGCAGCCTCAACCTACCTTACAAAAGCTCTTTTTCGGCCAATTTCAGGCCCCACCCACCCACCTTGTGCGCGCGCCCGGGCGCGTTAACCTGCTTGGTGAGCATACCGATTACAACGATGGTTTCGTTCTGCCAATGGCAATCGACCATGCCGTTTGGATCGCTATACGCCCACGCAATGACAAGAAGATTTGCATCTACGCCGAGAATTTCAAAGAAAAGGCCACCTTCTCACTTGAAGCCCTCGGAAAAGGAAAAGGTTGGGTCGAATACATCAAAGGTGTTGCCAATGCCCTGCAGGAAGATGGCTTTCCTTTAAAAGGATGGGATGGCGTGATGCTGGGCAACGTCCCGGTTGGGGCTGGATTATCCTCCTCCGCAGCAGTAGAAATCGCCGCGACGCGCGCCTTTGCACTTGTCTCCGGTTTTGAATGGGATGCCAAACGAATGGCATTGATCGGGCAACGCGCCGAAGTAAATTGGGTCGGTGTTAACTCCGGCATCATGGATCAAATGGTCAGCGCCGCAGCCAATGAGGGGCATGCCCTCTTTTTGGATACTCGC
>JBNKMO010000055.1:0-5311 GCA_050293165.1 Anaerolineales bacterium
CTAAATGAGTATCAAGAGTTTTTAAAAAAACGTAAAAATTTGCAATTTCTCTCTCAAGAAAAATGTGCTTTAGTTCTTTATACATTTGAACAGAATTATTTGAATGTTCAGACATAAATACTTAGAATACCTAATAGAAAAAGAAGAGCTAAATATGGTCTATTTATAAACCACTGCCGCTCCATACCCCACCACAGACGACATATCTCCCGTCACATCACCCGATGTGGCGTAATTGACCACCTTCACACTATCTGCCCCAAGTTCTCTCGAAGCAAAGAGCGTCGCAGCGACAGCACCACGCCCACAGGCGAAACCTTTGCCCAGCTCTTCGGCGCGCAAAACACCTTCGGGCGAGAAAGCTTCCATTTGGCGCAGCATCTCACCATCGAGGATGTTGGCTTCGTTCTGGTGATAGAAATGCGAGAGATCTGTGCTGGCGACGATGAGCGCATTCCGTCCATTCAGAAGACCGGCGAGGGCTTGCCCTAGAACTGCCAACTCATGTGCATCTGTCGAGCGGATCATGATCGGGAGCAGGGAAAAGTCACTCGTTAGGGCACGTTGCAAGAAGGGCAGCTCGATTTCGAGAGAGTGTTCGCCGTCGCGGGCAACACTTTCCAACCCGAAACCGAGTTCGGTGTGCAAGGCAGCATTCAGGGCGCTAACGGAATCCCGATCAATGGCAACCTTACCTAGCGGGGTCTGGTAGGCAGCATGGGATGAGGTAATAAACGGTGCAGGATGATAGGCGTGCAACGGCGATAAAACGGCGACCAAGTCAAAATCCAGGTTGCGTACCGCCGCGAAAGCGTGTCCCGCCACTGCGCCCGAATAGCGGTATCCCGCATGCGGGGCGATCACGGCGATCACATCCCCCTCCAAGGTAGGCAAAACGGCATTATCAAGATAGCCGTCGATCTCGGCAGCAAGCTGCTTGGGTCGGTTGTCGTACCAGGTGCCAGCGATCGGGGAGGGGCGGACGGGAGAGATTGGTTTCATGGTTTTATTGTACAGGAAAATCCAAATGAAAACATGATTCCGCGAGAAGCACGCTTTTGCGACGAAGCGGTCTCCTATTCCATGAGATTGCTTCGTCGGAAGTGCATCCTCCTCGCAAAATCATTCAAAATCTCTAGAAATTTGCCAAAATATGCTTGGTTGCATCAAAGGCCAATTCGGGCAAAGCATCACGCGGGAAGAAGGCGGCGTCATCGGCATCGTCGGCGGCGGAGAGAGTGCCAGCGACCATTTCCGCGCCGTAAACGATGATGAAATCTGCGCCGCCAGCGTGCTCCTTCTTGGCGTAAACATCCAGCAGGCGCGTGATGCGCACGTTCAAGCCGGTCTCTTCGAGGCACTCGCGGCGGGCAGCCTCGGCGGGGTCTTCGCCCGCGTTGACAAAGCCAGCCGGAAACGACCACTTGCCCTGATGCGGATCGAAGCTGCGCTGCACAAGCAGGATTGCGCCATCCCGCTCGACGAGCACCGCTGCCGCAACTTTGGGATCGGCGAAGTGGATCCATCCGCACGCCGGGCAGACGGGACGCTCTTGCCCGTAGCTTGGTTGCTGCTCAACAGCAGCCCCGCAGCGGATGCAGTGTTTTACTCGGTCGTTTTTTGCCATAAATATCTATTCATGGGCACAGATACTCTGCCCACAACTGATCACTTTCTTCTTTCCAGCAATAAGTCCCAATATCAGCGCTATCAAGCTTAATGGTTTGATCATCAACCCAACTCACTTCCCAACGCATTCTGTGAGAAGCATTGGTTTGTACTTGAAAGATAATTTTTCCTGATCTGGCATCCTGCACTTCGAGAAAAACCAGCAGATAATTTTGAACATCCTGTTTGTCGTTATTAACATTCGCAACCAGTATTTTCTCACCATTTGGGGAATCTATTTTTATCGGGAGCGTAGACCTTGTAGACCTATCCATTCTGATAAATGCGATTGCGCTTAACAGAACCAACACAATAAGCAAAGGTATTAGATATTTTTTCATTCCTTACCCGCTTTTGAAAATAAGAGGTCTCACTATTGAGATTTTTGCCATTTGGAAATTGTTGCGCGACGAAGGAACCAGCCAAGGATGACAAAACTGACCAATAAGATAACAAGCGTACGCTGATAGGGCGTCAGCAACGGAGCAGATTCAATTTGAGCCGGTGGCACAAAAGGCGTGGGGGTAATGGTCGGCACTGGGAGCGTGGTCGCGGCAAAGGTTTTTTCGGCCTGAACCCCTGATTCAGCATCATCTGCTGCAACAGTTGTTCGTTCGACTTCACCAAGGTTCCCCCCACCTTCTTCAGTAGGTTCTTCAGCGGCTGGCGCTGCATCTTCTATTGCAGGGGCTTCTGCGGCAGGAGCAGTAGATTCTTCTACAGGCATTGCTCCCATCGCGGAATCAGCAGCGGCGGGTTCGGGCGCCATTTCCAGCATCGGCGCTTCTTCCGCAGCGAATTCTTCTTCCATCATTGGGGCGGAAGCCATTTCCTGATTTGCCATGCTGCCAGCGCCAAGACCAATCGGGCCGAGGAAACTAAAGAGGAAGAGCAGCATCGCCATTAGGGATGCGTAATTCAGCGCGGGGACGAGGCGAGGCATGGGCGGTCGTTTGGCGACCATCTGCGGGGAGAGGGTGAAGTTGCGCGGGGCACGTCGCTTGGGTGTGCGGCGGAGTACGGTTCGGGACAGCCGAAGATCATCCAGCGCGGAGGCAAGTTCAGGGTCACGGGCGAGGCGGTCTTCCATCTTCTTGCGCGCAGGTGCGTTTAATTCTCCATCCAAATAGGCGGAGAGTTCGGTCAGGTCACGGAATGAAGGTTTTTTGCTCATAGGGTACTTCCTTCTTCCAGACGAAAAGCGGCAGGCAAAAGTTCCCGAATAGCCTGCAGGCAATCACGCAGACGGGTACGGGCGCGCGCAAGGCGACTTTTGACCGTGCCAAGTGGTTTCTTGAGCGCAGCGGCGGCTTCTTTGTAATCGAGTCCCTGAATATCGGTCAGAACGACGACGGCGCGGAAATCGGGCGGCAGGTTTTCGATACAGTTTTGAATCGCTTGGTCGAGTTCGGCAGTTTCGAGCTGCTCTTCAGGCGAGGCGTTGGGATCAGCCAACCAGCGCGGGTTTCCCATCTCTTCGTCATTTTCGGTAAGCGGCTCAAGCGGGGTTTGCGGACGACGCTTTTGACGGCGCAACTCGTCGTAACAGGCGTTGGTGACGATGCGCAGCAACCAGGCTTTGAAGGAGCCGCCACGATAGGATTTGAGCTTGTTGAAGGCAGAAATAAAAGCTTCCTGCGTGGCGTCGGCGGCAAGAGCGGGGTCGCCAAGGATGCGATAGGCGGTGTTGTAGAGCATGTCCTGATATTCGAGGACAAGGCGATTGAAAGAGTCGAGGTCGCCGTGCTTGGCGTCGTGGATGAGGGCGGGTTCGTCCATAGGGGCTATTTTATCATTGACCAGAGATGAACGGAGAAAGACGGAGATGGGTTAAATGCAAACTTCCGATTTCTTGGAGAAATCGGAAGTTTTGACATTCAACAATATCGTCGTGGCACAAAAATCAGTTGAATTATTCAAACAAATCCAGCGTATTGATATAGACGGCAATTTGCCCATTTCTGAGCACGCCAACTTGCAAAAAAGGCGGCATGAAAAACCAGTCCGTGCCGCTCCAGTCCTTATTGCGATAATCCCAGCGGAAGAAGCATAAAGCTTCATCTTTGCAACCTTCTTCATAAAGAAGTACGGTTTCCAGTTCCCCCAGGCGAAGTGAATTTGTGATGGCGAATTGTCTGGCAATGCCGCGTAGCTCGTCCATGCTTTTGGCTTCAGATGCAGGAATATTCGGATGACCAGAAAAATTTGGCTCGATAGTAGCCAAACGCGCTGTGTCGATATCGACATAATATTTGGCCCCTGTCTCGTCCACATAGATTGCACCATAGCGATGAAAAGCGTTGGTAATGGTCATCACACGTTGAAACTGCAAGCGTAGATCTGAATTCCCCATGATTTGGCGGATGAGTGCCATATCTGCATCCTGATCGACTTTCTCTAGTTCGGGAGCGATGCGCCATTCTTCAAGCATCTGTCCATACGTTTCACAGCGGGCATAAGCATCGCCAAAAGTCAGTGGTAAATATTTTCCCTCATCAAGCCAATAAACCAAAATATCAGCTTCGTCAACGTTGATATTCCTCACATCCTCGCAATAAGAAGGAACTTGACCTGTCAAGGTTTCGTAAAACGCTTGACTTTCCTGATCCGAGCTTTGCGTGGGAAATGGCGTTGGATTTAATTCATCTCTGTAAATTTGGGTGTAAAGAACATTAAGCGAATTAATGTTCTCCCCAAGCTCCGAATTAAGTCGCATAATGGTCGTATACGATTCGCCTGTAAAGAAAAAGAGTTCTTCTCCAGTCGTTGTATCTGTGCTAAATTCCACCTCCCCGTTTTGCTTTTCGGACTGGACTGCCTGATCGTATTCGGCGACCAGTTCTCTAATTTGCTCTACAATATGCTCCTTCGCCGAAACCGTCGGGACGGGAGTTTTTGTAGGAGTGGTAGGCATGGATGTAGCAGTCACAGGCGAAGTTGTGGTCGCTAAGAATGGTTCTTCTTCCTTGGAGGAAAAATTCGCTACCGAAAATATGCCAAAGAACACCGTCGTCAACAAAACTATGCTAAGAAAAATCTTTTTCATGGGAAGCCTCCGTTTTGAGATAGATACTTCGCCATTATGAACAGAATCAGCTTTATTGTGACCTGTAGATTCCCGTAGTTGTTCACCTGTGGATTCCCGCAATTCGGTTTCTGACAGCTTAAGCACCGCTTCCGTACGAGAAGTTACGTCTAATTTTGCATAGATGTTGCTTAAATGAAATTCAACGGTACGAACCGCTATCCCCAAAGTAAAAGCGATCTCTTTATTGCTTTTGCCTTGTCTGAGAAGAGCTACGACTTCTTTTTCCCGCTTGCTAAATTGCTCTAAATTTTCCATAGCATAAGTGTATCGTAACACAAGAAGGTTTGCCAGAAAGTTACTCAGCCAGCAAAGCTGAAAACATGAGTGATAAGCAAATTTTGGAAGTCCTAAAGATTCCCGAAGGCACTGCACAAGAAACTCAACGCAGTCTGGGCAAAACTCGCTCTCAAGCAGGTCTGATGAATCAGGTGCGGGGGAAGCCGTCTAAAAAATAAAGCAGTGCAACGCATCCTATGGGATGCAATGCACTGCGGGGCTTGCAAATCTTGCTTGATCTCGAAGCCCCGACTTGCAACGCACTTTGCAAGTGCAATG
>JBNKMO010000056.1:0-13362 GCA_050293165.1 Anaerolineales bacterium
GAATTGATGTCGTATTAAACGAAAATTTGTAATATCATGATCGAAAAATGCTAATGCTTCCTGTGCCGGGTCAAAATCTGCCCCGCGATGGTCAGGGTGGCATCTTTCACATCGCATCACATGATCCAATTGACCGTGAACACCATCCTGCAAATCAATTTCGTTGGCAATGTTAGTGTGGCAATCTGCACATAAAAAAGCCTGTTGTGTTTTTAACGATTGATGGCAGCGTTTACACTCTTTCTCAAAGTCTGCGTGAGAATTAAATCCTTGCAGAGTCACGCCGGGTTGTTCTTTTGCGCTTAAGCGCCCGGGGCTAAAAAGCATGCCTTTTTGCTTCCAACCCCAAATACCCAAAGCAAGCAGCAATAAAAAAGTAGAGACTCGGCTGAAAAGAGCCGCCGAAGAATTAACTCTATGCATAAAAAAAATCGCTTACCAGGAGCAATTTTCTCCACATTTTGAATCTTTGATCTAAAAGTTTACAACCCGTTTTCTCATTCATAGCCCCCAAAGTTTAGTATTATTAGCTAAGTAAGCAGTTAACAATCAAGCACGACAAGTTTAAGGTTTGGTTAAGAGAAACCCAAAAATGCCTAATTATAGGAGAAATGGGCTACACTAAATAGAAGAGCATAATTAGTATCAGAGACACCTAAAGGAAACCCCCATGCCACGAATCCTTGTCGTAGATGACGAACGCCTTATCGTTGATTCGCTAACCTATAGCCTCCGTCAGGAAGGCTTTGAAGTCAAAGCCGTGGAAGATGGAATGTCAGCACTGGCGATTGTGCCTGAATTTCAGCCCGATGTTATTGTGCTGGACGTAATGCTTCCGGATCTTAACGGAAGAGAGGTTTGCCACCGCCTAAGAAGCTTTAGTACCACCCCCGTCATTATGCTCACTGCCCGCAATGACGAAATCGACCGTGTTCTGGGGCTGGAAGTGGGTGCCGACGACTATCTCGTTAAACCTTTCTCCTTCCGAGAGCTTCTTGCGCGTATTCGAGCTGTTTTGCGCCGCGTAGCGTTGGACCAAAAAGTGGATATTTCCAAACTTATTCAGGCGGGCCCCCTTCGTTTGGACATTGTCGCTCGGCGATTATTCAAAGACGACCAGGAAATTCAGGTCTCTTCCCGGGAATTTGACCTTCTCACCATTCTGATGGCCAATATGGGCCAGGCAATGAGCCGCAGCGATCTGATCAATAAAGTTTGGGGTGTAGACTGGGTTGGCGAGACCCGCACTTTAGATGTTCATATTCGCTGGCTTCGGCTAAAACTTGAAACGGACCCGGCCAGCCCTCGATTTATTCAAACCGTGCGTGGGTATGGTTATCGCTTTGCCGGAGCCGAGGAGCTGGAATGAAACTCCCGATGCCCTATAATCTGTATACCCGATTAACGCTTTCTCACCTTTTGGTTGCGATTGTTAGCATTGGGGCAATCTCTATCTTTGCGGGGCGCTCCATCATTAAGGCGTCACAGGAGCAAGTCGAACACCATCTGGAAGATTTGGCCTTTGCGGCCAGCAATACATTGGAAGACCCTCTGAATGAACTTATCGAAGGCCGTATGTCTTATGCCGAGGTGTATAACACGATCGATCATTTATTAATCGATGAAATAAATATTGTGTACACAGTCTATTTAGTCGACGGTACGCCAATATATAAAAGTGATGGCAGTATTGCTCATCAAGCCGATATGGAGACAGTCCCCGAATTTTTCATTGCTTTGCAGGATGAGATTGGCGATGGAGATTTTATCCGCAAAAGTGAAGCCGGTATTGATACACTCTATGTGGCTGTTCGTATTGAGCATGAAAATGAAGTTTTTGGCGTTTTGCAATTAGAAACGCCATTTGCGTTGGCGATGACATTTACCTCCCAGCAACGTTTATTAAGTTTGCTTGTATTGAGTGCGCTACTGGTTACTTTGGGGGTTGGTGTTGTTGGCTGGCTTTTAGCGCGAAATCTAGCTTACCCTATTGAAGAATTAACAATCGTATCAGAGCGCCTTCGCCGGGGAGATATGGCCGCTCGTGCCATCCCAACCGGACCGCAGGAATTGCACCTTTTGGCAGAGACGTTTAACAGCATGGCGAGCCGTGTAGAAGGGCATATGGCCGAACTGCGTGTTTTTGTAGCCAACGCGAGCCATGAACTACGCACGCCGCTTACGTCAATCAAATTACGGGTAGAAGCTTTGCGTACAGGTGCTGTAAATGACCCTGAAGTTTCAGAACGCTTTCTGACGGAGATTGAACAGGAAATAGACCGCCTCGGAAAAATGGTTAATGATTTACTTGATCTGTCTCGACTCGAGGCTGGGATGGAATCCGATAAACGGGATCAAGTTGACCTGGGTCTACTTGCAGAAGAAGTCTGCGCTACCTTTCGTGTACGGGCAGAGAGAAAAAAGGTTCAGCTCAGTCTTGTATCCACTTCAAATTTGCCAACAACGCTGGCAAATGAGGAACAACTTCGACGTGTCCTGACAAACTTGCTTGATAACGCATTGAAACATTCAAATCAGGGGGATGAAGTTAGCCTAACATTGCAGCATGATAAAACAGGTAATTCTTTGAGCGTTGCTGTAACAGACACAGGATCGGGGATTGCAGACAAATATTTACCGCATATATTTGAACGGTTTTATCGTGTCGAATCAACCTTGCCGCGCAAACTTCGCAAGCCAGGAAGCGGATTGGGATTGGCAATCTCCAAATCAATCATTGAGCTTCATGGGGGCGAAATATCCGTAAGCAGTAAGTTGGGCAAAGGTACCACCTTCCATATAAAACTACCCGTTCTTTAGGAGCAGAAAACGAGGTAGTGGCTTAAAATAAATGATAATAGTGTTCTATGGGGGATTTATAATCCCCGCTTTCACTGGAAAATCGCTGGATTAGAAGTCTAGTGGGGACGGAAAAGAAACCGGCAGCCTGCCGAAGAGAGTAGGCTGCCGAGATACGGGAAGCAGGTTTCAGATGGGGGCGAGACGTTATTCCGCTAGTTCTATAGTAGGGAGTTCCGTTACTAGGTAGCTGGCTACATCGTGAAAGTCGACATAAATATTTGAGCCGCCATTGAATTGAAGCGTATAAGCAATAATTTGCGTTTGGATAGCATCCAATTCATTTCCACCATGGAATTGAAGCTCGGTGTGAGGTAAGAGAAAGCTGCCCCTTAGGTTAATGTCGCTGCCGCCATGGAAGTCCATGTCTACAGTGTTTTCCCAAGGCTTGTACATCAGCAGTCCGCCAAACCCATCGGGGTCATTTTGGGGAGGAGCCTGCATTGTAATAATTGAACCACCGTTCCATTCAGCCTTTCCCTCAGGAAGGTAGAAGTAAGTGTCATTACTGACAAAAACAGCACCGCCGTGCATTTGAAAATTCGCATCGCCAGTAACAAAGAAACGAAAGCGGTCTGCGTGTAGTTCATTGCCACCGTGTATGATTAAATCACCGTCTTCAGCGTAATATTCGAGGTTCGTGAAGTTTAAGATCGTCCCCCCGTTAAAAACGAGGTCGTAATTGTCTTGCGGTACAAGTTTTACGTTGTCGCCATCAACCGTCATGCCACCATTAAACTGGAAGTGGTCGTGGACGCAGTAGATGCCGCTTTCCATTGTGACGTGTGTGACGCCACCAAGCATTGTGATCCCATTTGGGTAAATGCCGGGGGAGATGGTGACATCTGTCCCATCAGGATAATTGTTCCAAGAGTTTTTTGTAATGGTGGGAAGGCCCGCACAGCTAGGTGGTGCTGGAGGCATAGGTATAAAGGAGTAATCAGGCGGGAGCGGGATTTGAGATAAGCCCGTGGAGACTGGTGGATTGTTTGCGTTCCACGCTACGGTATATCCATCTATCTCGACACTATTGGCAATTTGTGTCCCCCCCACGACGCCAATGCCTGTGTCTGTTTTTATGACGGTACCTCCGCCAATTTTTAAAGCTTTGCTGCCGCTGCTATTGACAAACATGCCGCTGCCTTCAACGGTTACATGGTTTCCACCGTTGATGATAAATGTTCTATCGCCTGTGTCTTTAAGTGCAACCAAAGCATTCCCGTTGTAAAGGGGGCTTACTTCACCGGTTTTTGCTCTTACGACAGCCTCAACAGTGCTTGTTGTTTCGTCGAGGCCAATGACCGGCGCAAAAAAAGTTTTGACTTGGGACTCGATGACGACTTGAATATATTCGCTGTTCCCCGCGTATGGACCGCTCTCAGGTGGATTGTTGACCTGGACGGTCACCGTCCCATCATCCGGGTCAAACCCATTACGTGCCATGATGTTCTCGGCGGCGGTGCTGAGATCATTCTTAGTGGCTTCTGGGTTACGGATTGCCGATAATGCTGCCGCGAATGCGGCGTTATCCGCCGCATTTTGAGCTTGGCGCTTATTGGAAAAGGCGAGACCAGCATCAACGGCAAGGCCAGTGAAACTGACTAAACCGACAATTGCTAATGCGATTAGGACAATTGCTTGTCCGCGTTCTGTTTTCTTTCTTTTCTCGAGCATGCTTTTCTCCTAGAGATGAAATAAAAAGTATAAATAGTGACTTAAGATAAGCAGCAAAAATGCTGCGGCGGCACAGAGTTTTTGTCTAAGCGAAACGGTGTGCTTTTTTTCACTATAGCACAGTATACGTACGTATACTTATTTTTTTTATCCAAGAAACCAACAGAAATGATAGCTTCTTGGATGAGAATTGTTTGTGTTGCCATAAAAAAGGAGATGAAACGACTTCATCTCCTTTTACTTCATTTTAGCTGCGTAACAGTTTTTTTCAAAAAAGCATCCGGTGGTCGAGTAGGCGATGCTTCCTGCTCCGCATTCTTTTTGTAGGGTCGCTGTATCGCCTATATTTCGAGTGAAACCGACAAGTTGGAAAAACAATCCAAATTTGTGGTTTCACCCTTCGGGCATGGGCGATACATTTTTGCTGCACTTTAAAATAAAAGTGTCTTGTTTTTAGTTTGTTAATTCAATTGTTTGCCAACGTCTCTTTTGGTAAAAGATTTTGCTGTTTGTTCTCTCGTTAAAGGGCATAAATGAAATGATGAAGCGGCGCTATTGTACATTTTTTAAGTACGCTATGTAGTTCTTTACGGCCTTTTTCTTTACAATATTGAAAGGTGATAAAAAACAACCTGCACAAGGTGCAGGCTGCCAAAATTCAGGAACCAAAAGATATGTGTTACTGACGATGTAAAAATGGATGGCTTGCTGTTAGAGTAAAGGGATAAAAAAAGAGCCAGATTTCTCTGACTCTTTTTTTGTTATTTGAACTGGAAATTAGTCAACCTCTGCTACTGCTTCAGCAGCCTTATCGTTCAGGTCTGAGAGCAGGGTGGGGATTTCTTCCGGGGTACCTTGGAGAATGGCATAGAAGGAATCTCCAACATCGCGGCGGACGGTTGTCCAGGATGCCCAGGCAGGTTCTGCTGCACCGCTATCCAGGAAGGACAGGCCGTATGACCAGATTTCGTTCTCAGCTCCGAAGGCTTCGATGAGCGGCAAGGTGTCGGTGCGGGTGGGATAGTAGGCGCTGCCTTCGATCCATTTTGCCTGTCCTTCGGGGGAAGTCAGGTATTTGACGAAGACCCAGGTTGCCATCATGCGTTCTGGATTGGTGTTGGCAATTGCCACGTATTGACCGAAGAGGTCAACAGATTCGCCGCCATCTTTGCCCGGGAAAGTAGCAATTGTCCACTCGTCCTGGATTGCGCCTTCAGCTTCAAAAGCGGAGAACTGGTAGGGCAAGCCAGCGGTGGAGCTCATGGTGAAGAGGGCTTTGCGGCTGGCAAATTCAGGATTCGGGTAAGACTCGGTCGGGAAACCACAACCTTCGTCCCAAAGTTCTTTCATGAATTCAGCAGCGTCGACAACGGTCTGGTCGGTGAAATCGTAACCATCACCGGCAGCGTTGAGCATGTTGCCGCCGTTGGCGAAAACGAAAGAGGCAACGTTGGATGCGCCAGCATAAAGTACCAAACCGCCGGTACCATCGTTATCTGGGTCGTCGTCAGTCGCGTTGGCTTCCATAGCAGCGCAAGCCTGTTCTTTGAATTCTGCGTAGTTTGCAGGGGGAGCGTCAAAACCAAGCTCTTTTGCCCAACCGGAGTTGTAGAAGAGCACGTTTGCAGACTGGCTGATGGGGAAGGCAAAGAAGGTGCCATCGGGAGCTTTACCGCCTTCGATGGAGCCGGGGAAGAAGGCAGCCTGTTCTTCGGCTGTTAAGCCAAAGTACGCGTCGTTGAGGTAGGGGTCCAAATCGACAACAGCGTCTACGGCGTACCAGTTTGCCATCGCATTGGTATAGCCAGTGACCAGATCGGGCAGATCGCCAGATTGAACGGCAGCGTTGAAGGAATCTTCCAGATCGTTATATTTGCCCTGGTCAACTGCTTCGACGGTGATGCCCCACTCGTTGGTGGCATTGAATTCATCCACAATGGCGAGCATGGCTTCATTTGGCCCGCCAGTGCCCCAAACGTGCCAGAAGGTGACAGTCTGGCCGGTCGGGTCAATTTCGGGCATCATTTCTTCCGGCGCTGCAGTGGGTTCTTCAGCAGCAGGGGCTTCTTCTGCCGGGGCTGCCGGTTCTTCGGCGGCGGGTGCAGCAGGTTCTTCGGTTGCGGGAGCCGCCGGTGAGCAGGCTGCCAAAATCAGTGAGGTCGCAACAACAAGCATTACGAGGCTTTTAAAAATCTTGCTAGACATAATTCTCTTTCTCCTTAACATGTTTTGAAAGTTTTACAAACTTGAACAAACGAGGTTATTTAATCTTGTTTTATGAGAAATATCACCTCCTTATGTTGGGATTAGGCTATCCCTTCAACCCACTGCGCGCAATGCTTTCAGTGAATTGTTTTTGCGTAAAGAAGTAAAGCACCAGAATAGGGATGATGGCAATGAATGCGCCTGCCATCATCAAGTTGAGCTTCTGGCCTGCTTCATCAATAAAGCCATATAAGCCGACCGCGATCGGACGCCAGTCTGGTGAGTTGGTCACCAGCATTGGCCAGGCGAGAGAATTCCACGTGCCGATGAAGGAGAGGATAATGATGACCATCAACGGCGCTTTGGAGAGAGGCAGGACGACGCTCCAAAGAAAACGCAGATGTCCGGCACCATCCACTTGCGCAGAGTCGAAGAGTTCATCGGGAATCTGGGCGAAGAATTGTCGTAACAGGAAGATGGCGAAGACGCTGCCCATAAAGGGGATTGTGAGCGCAGGCCAGTTATTCATCCACTTGATTGGGCCGATGCGCCCCAGCCAGGTAACGGTCAGGAAGTTGGGGATGATGGTGACCATCGCCGGGACCATCATCGTGCTGAGCATTACGGTAAAGATCAGATCGCGCCCGGGAAATTTTATGCGGGCAAATGCGTACGCTGCGAGGATGCTGAAGGTCAGCTCCCCAGCCAAGGTCAGGAGCGTGATGCGGACACTATTCCACATATAAAGGGAGAAGTTAGCTTCCTTCCACGCGTCGACATAATTTTCCCAATGAATCGCGGAGGGGATCAGGCGTGTGCCCTGCGCTTCGCCGAGAGACATCAGCGAAGTGGAGATCATCCAGAAGAAGGGAAAAATCGCTATGATCACGCCGATAATCAACATGAGATACGTTAGGGTATTGCGCACAATTATCCATGAGGGAGTGTGGTAGCGTCTTGCTTTTGGGGAGGTGGTCAAGTTTTTATCCATAGAAAACTCGCGATCCCTGAACTTTGTTATTGAGATAGGTAAGCCCCAAAATAATGGCAAAGAGGATAAATGCCATCGCCGAGGCGTAGCCGTAGCGCAACTTCAGAAAGAATTCGGTAAAGATGACTACACTGAAAGTGTCGGTGGTGCCAAGTGCGGCTTCAAGCCGCATCACCCAAATGTGGTTGAAGGCCTTGAATGTGCCGATCACCGAAATCAAAGTCAGGAAATAGGTGGTTGGGGAAAGCAGCGGGAAGGTAATATAACGGAATACCTGCCAGCGGGTAGCGCCATCCACTTCGGCAGCTTCGCTGGTTTCTTTGGGGATATTGCCTAGTCCCGCTAAATAGATGACCGTATCGTAACCAACAAAGACCCAGATGGAAAAGATCATGATAACGACTAATGCCAAGCTGGGGCCATCTGCCCAGGCAGGCCAATTTTCGATGCCGGAATTCAGCGCGATCAGGCGGAAGATGCCCTTCGGCTCCCAGAGCCATTGAAGCGGCTCCAGCCCGAGAAAACGAAAACTCGCGTTGACCGGGGCTTGCAACCGGTTCGAGAACAACTGCCTGAAAACCGCTGCGCTGGCGACGGTCGGTGTAACGTAGGGCAAGAAGAACATCATGCGGAAGAATTGTGAGCCCTTCAGGTTTTGGAAAAGCAGCACAGCGAGAAAGATGGAGATGCTCAATTGGAAGGGGATCGTGCCCAGCGAGTAGAAGAGCGTGGCTTTCAAGCCGACCCACAAATCTTCATCTCCGGATGCAACCATGATGGGTAATTCGCCAACCATGATCCAGCCGCCAACGATGAAAATCATCGCACCAAATAACTGCATGACGAAAAGCGTGTTGCTGGTTTGGTCGCTGGCTTTTTGCCAAATCTTCCAACCAATAAAGAGCAAAATCAAACCGCTGGAAATGCTAATGAGCTGCGGCAGGATACCGGGGTCTTCACCTGTTTGGACGGCTACGTTATATGCCAGCATCATTTCGCTATAAACGTATTTCAACACGATCGCGCCAATACCTGCCATCGCCCAAGTGGCGGCAAGCTCAAATTGTTTTTGAAAAGTTTCCGGTGTGCGCCACAAATACATGGTGACGCTGACGACAATCAACGCGCCAAGTGCGAACCAGAGCATCATGCCGCGTGCGGCTAAAACTTCGGGGACGCTGAAGGCTACATCTAAAAGTTGGATGAAGAGTTCACGCGTTTTTTCTACGCCGCGAATTTTATCTGCAATGTCGAGGATATTGGGAAGCAGAACGACTGTCCAGTTGACGAAGCCCAAGCCTGTGCCTGCCAGCAATATGGCGGGCAAGTTGAGCAACCAAAAGCGGGAAGGGTTTTTAGGAAAAGTTTTGCGAATCTTGTTGAATTGGCGGTAAGCGAAGAAGAGTAAGCCTATGCCGATTGCGAAGACCAGTAAATACGCCAGCGGGCCGACAGCGTTGGTGTAATTGACCAGCCCGATAATGTCTCCACGTTTGAGACGCCATTTGTGCAAGCTGACGAAGAGGGCAAAGCCGACAGGGAAGATGCCGAAGAGAAAAATTAAACTCACGGCAGGGGCGATCATCAAATAAGCGGTGATGTTTTCGCGCCATTTGCGCAAACGGCGCGGAGTGAGCCATTCAGCCAGTCGGGATTTCGTGGTGGGTGGGGCGTCAGATAAACTCACGGACAAACTCCTACTTTTGCTCGGTTTTCCAATTCACTTTTGCGCCGGGTGGGAAAGGTGTTGCGCTGCGCGGGAAGGAAAATCCTGCCGCACCAGCGTGTCCACCGCCACCATAACGCTTGGCGATCACAGAAACATCTATCTTGTTCGAATACAAGGTTACGACGGTGGTTAACCCGTCGAGCTGCATCTTGTCTGCATAAGTATAGACGATTTCGTACCCGCGGTCACGTCCATAATTGCCAATATCGCCGGTGCCGCGCCGATTAACTGCAAGTGTCCGATAGCCTTCAAATTCGACTTCAAAGCTGCGTGCTTCCATCAGGTTGTCGATATCACGCAAGGTGATCTCGCGCAACCAGGCACCTTCTTTAATCATTTTTTCGAGCGTTGGCGCGTCATCTTCCAGGAGTGGTTTCCAGAAGGTCGCGTTACTGGCAAGGTGATCTTGATTGAATAAACTCGAGCCAAAAGCGCCCGTATCTTTCTCTGCCCAGCGCCAGATGTCACGGTCGCCGATCAGGACGATGGCGCGTGGAACGGGGCGTTTGGGAAAGAAATATTGCCAGGTCAGTACACAGGCAGCTTCGGAGATGTCGCGGATACCGGGCCATTCGTCAGCGATGCCTTCAAACTCTGCAAGCGCGCTTTTGTGGTGGTCAATCCAGACCAGTTCGCGCCCATCGGCGAGACGTTGCATTTGATCTACGGAAAAGGAAAAATCGGTCACGATAACTTGTTCAGCCTGCTCAACCAAATCCCAGGGGATTGGGGTGCCGTCGTAGTCGCTTTCGACGAGGCTGACTTTGTCACCGAGGGCATATTTGACGATTGCGCCGCTGGCGTGACCGTCGGGGTCGTTGTGGTGAAAACAAATCGATTGGGTCATTTTTGTACCAGTATTGGGATGAGTTTCCCGTCCACCGTGGGGGCGGGATCAAAGCCGAATATGTTCGCGATGGTTGGCGCATAGTCGACGATGCGGACAGGGGCGATAAAACCGTCCTGTTGGGGGACGCCTGCACCCGCCGCAATGAAGATGGTCTGTACTTCGGGTAAGGTGCTGTCATAGCCGTGTTGCCCATAAAAATCAGCTTGCTCAAAAACTTCGTCGTTGCCACGCCAGCCGTCGAGATGGTAGCCGGGAATTGCTTGGGCGAAAATATCGCCAGAGTTAGGGGAATCAAGCCCAAGGTCTGCGAGCGCTTCGCGCGCCAGCACGCGCTGAAAAACAGCTTCGCCGCTTACGGGATCTGTCAAACCTGAAAGCAGTCCCATAATCTGCTCTCGCAGCGCTTCGTATTCATCGGCAGAAACCGTGCCGCCGCCCTTTTCACGTCCCTCCAGATTGATATAGACGTGCACCGCGCCACCAGAGCAAATCGCGAAGGCTTTGGTCTTGTCGAGTACGACGTAGTTTTGGCTGTCGAGCGTTAGCAGACCGGCGTTCTCCAAAATGGTGTTGAGATAGACGCGCGAATGGATGGGTGCCATGCCGTGATCGCCGACCATCATCAGGGTTGTTTTCTCGAGGTCGAAGGCATCCAGCATGATACCGAGAGCGTTATCGGCGATCTGTGCTGCCTGCTCGTAATGGGCGCGGGCGATTTCAGCGTTTTCAGGTGTATAGTTGAGTTGGCGCGGGTCAGTCATCAGAAATTGATGTCCGGCAGAATCAAAGGGGTCTTGCCAAGTGAAGAGCAGGTCAGGCTGGTAGGTTTCGTAAACCCACGCGGCGACCTCCGCCATGAAGGTGGATTGACGTTCGAGCAGGTACAGGTCATCCTCTTCGGTGATCCAGCCGTGCTCCAGGGCATATGAATCGGCACCGGCAGAGAAGAAACCGAAATTCTCATTGAGCGCATCCAGCAGTTCTTTGGGCGAGGCGGTATTGTGCTCCACGCCAGTGTGATAGAGCGTCACGCTTTCGGGCGTGATCTCCTGAATGAGAAAGTCAGCTCCGGCATATGAGCGCGGCAGCAAGATCAGCGGCCCCCACTCGTTTTCTTTAAGCGAGATGGCATCTGTGCTGCTGCGTTCGGTGTTGAGCATCACGGTATCATAATTCTCGCTGCCGTCATCGGTTGAATCGGTGACGTAGAGATAGACCTTTTTCACATTCTGGATGCTGAAACTGCCACTCAGTGCCGGACTGTAGGATGCGGGCGCATCGCCCCAGTCTTCAGCTTGGTCGAGGGAAACAGACCATTGTTTGGAGTAAGCATCTTCCACCCCGTACCCGATCGTGTAATCCGCCATTTGGGTGGAGATACTCGGCGTACCACCGACAAAGAAAACGGAGGCCGTCGTCAACCCATTTTTCGACGCAGTCACCCAGATTGGCTCGGCGTCGGTCATTCCTTCGTCATAGCCGACGCGATACCAGTAGAAATCGTCTCCGGTAACGTGGAAGCTATTTGATGTGATCCCGGTATGTGTTGGGAAGGAACCCGACGAAATGCTGTTGTGCGCAGCAGCGGTCAACGAAGGATCAATACTTTGCGCGTATTCCGCCTGTACACCTGCCTGCGCGATGGATGCAAAATTAGGCAATAGGCCTTCATCCATTAACCCGTAAACGAGATCTGTACGCGAACCATCCCAGGAAATCAAAACCACCGAGGGCTTGTCCTCAGGGATTTCTGTAGGTGGCACATCGGTGGGGGATTCGGTTGTATTGGTTGGGGTAATGGGGGAAGATGTTGCGGTAGGAGGAACAGGTTGCGCAGGTTGGCAAGCCTGAACTAGAAAGACGAAAAGCAAAAGCAAAATAAAGTTTTTTTTCATGCGGCGTCCTTTTTAAAGCGACCTGTATTATACAGGACAATTATCTTGATGCAGAGTTTTTCGGTTAAAGGTGAGTTAATGTTTTTGTAAGTAAGTTTATTAAAACGAAATAATGGATGCAAGTTCTGGTAACGTATGACACTATTCAATCATCGGTATTGATCAATACCTTTGTTTCATATAATTTCATAAGATTAGCATGAGCAGGAACATTTTCAAGAAAGCTTTTGCGCAGATCGCTATCTTTAATCAGCATGGCCCAACCATTAAGTAGATCATAGCTTGCCTGGATAAATGCTTTCGCGCGCGGATCAGCACTCTCAGATAAAACTTGCGCACAAACAAGTCGAATTTGGAATGGATCATCTGTTCCTGCAAGGTTCTTCTCTTGAAGATGCAGCAGTATTTCTTCTGTTAGCGCGAGTGCGCCAGTCAAATCCTTCTTTGCCAATAGCGCTGCTGCCAATCCCGCTTGAGATTCGACGATGAGATTTATCTCACCAAGTTCATCTCTTAATTTGAGCGTCTTCTGAAAAATCTTATGGGCGTCATCTATGTTGCCCAGCCCCAAAAGGGCTTGCCCGGCCCAATGATTTGCGTGACCGATAAGAGAGCGGTACTGATATTTTTTGGCCAATGCAAGTGTCTGGCGGTAATATTCTGAAGCCTCTTTGTATTCCATTGCTTGATTTCTAATAATCCCTGAAATTGCCAAAGCTTGTGCCTCATAAAAAGGGGAATTCATATCGCGAGCAATCTGGAGTGACTTGTCCAATAAATATTTAGCTTTATCATGCCGTCCTAAGCAACTATGGACACGACCAATATTCATATCCATGAAGCCTTCGCCTTTCCTGTTACCTAACTGGCTGCGCAGTCGACGACTTTTTTCAAAATAATCTTTTGCTTCAAGATAATATCCCCTCCCCAAGGCGATGATGCCTAGATTGCTAAGCGACATACTTTCTCCATTTATATCGCCCAACTCTTTTTTTATTTGCAAGGAACGTTGATGATAGCGTTTGGCCTGTGCGAAATCCCCGATTTCTGTATATATCACTCCTAAATTGTTTACCATTTTGGCTTCTTGCTCATTATTATCTGTTTCTTTTGCAATAAGATAGGCTTCCTCATAATACGCCTTTGCCGATATGTAATC
>JBNKMO010000057.1:0-2766 GCA_050293165.1 Anaerolineales bacterium
CATGGATTGACCGTCCATGCCAAGCGGATAAAAGCGATCTCCCGGGTGGCGCGTGCGCAGAGATAACTCCCCCACCAATGCATCAACATCGAGCATGACCTGAAATGGGTCGGCGTTTTTCGCTACGTGCCCCGTTTCGGGCTTGGATACTGTTAAAACCCAGCCTGCGCCAAGTTCCACTTCACAAGGGAGTGTTATGGCGAGCCGTTCTACATCCATTTGCGGAACCCTGTCAAACGGCAAGTGTCGTTCATCCGCTGTTAGATGCAGGGCATCCGCTTCCTTGAGCAGGAACAAGCCTGAAGCAAGGTCGATGCGCTGCGGGGAGTTGGGATCAAGGATAAATGCAGCAGCTCGCTCGAGGGGGGGAAAAGACAGGTCGCTTTGGCCAGGCAGCAGCTTTTCCATCCCGTTTTTGATGAGGTTTCGGATAAGAGCGGGAGAGATGGCAAGGAAAGAGGAAAGAGAGAATGAAATGTAATTGGGCGCTTCGGCGGTGATGACTTGCCGCCAGCTTTGGTCGATGATTTCGGTTAGCAGGGCGTGATCGCCTTGCAGCACGTGGCTGGTGCGGACAAGGGTTTCGCGAAAGCGCAGGTTATAGTTTTCGAGTTCGGGGATAAGCGTGTGGCGCAGGCGGTTGCGGAAGTAATCCTGCGAAGCATTGGTTGGGTCCTCACGCGGAACGAGACCATGCGCTGCACAGTAGGCTTCGGTGTCGACACGCCATAAGTCAAGAATGGGGCGCACGAGCGGAATTTCGGGGTCAAAATGCGACAGGATAGTGCGCGGCAGGATGCCTTTTAGACCATTCAAACCAGCGCCGCGCAGAAAGTGCATCAGGACTGTTTCAGCCTGATCGTCGGCGGTATGCCCGACAGCAACAGCCTGCGCCTTATGCAGCCGCGCCTGCTCAAAGAAGAATTCATAGCGGGCATTGCGCGCGGCTTCTTCGATGGTCTGCTTGTGCACTTTGGCGTAGGCATTGACGTCGGCTGTGCCTAAAAGGAAGGGAAGCTGATACTGCGCGGCAATCTCTTCGACAAATTTGGCGTCATCGGCAGAGTCGGGGCGCAACTGGTGATCGACATGCGCGATGATAAGCGAATAGCCCTGCTCATGCAGTGTACCGAGTAGACAAAGGCTATCCGCACCGCCAGAAACGGCGACGATGATGGGTAATTTAATGGATAGGGAAAGATTGTTCACGATTTACCACAGAGAACACGGAGTTCACAGAGTTTTGGAAAAGATAGAGAAAAGGGCTTTTCTCTGTTCTCTCTGTGCGCTCCGTGGTGAAAATTCAAACTTCGTAAAGCTCAACCAACACTCCCCCCGTCGACTTGGGATGGATAAAGGCATATTTCTTGCCGTCTGCACCTGTGCGCGGGGATTCGTTGATGAGTCGGATGCCTTTTTCTTTGAGCTGTGTCAACATGGCTTCGATGTTATCTGTCTCGAGGCAGAGATGATGCAGTCCTGCACCGCGTTTGGCGATGTATTTGGCTAGTCCCGAATCATCTGTCGTTGGACGGACGAGTTCTACTTCGGTGCCGCCGACCGGTAAAAAGGCGATCTGCGCCGCTTCAGCGGGGACATCGCGCAATTCCGCGGGTTCCAAGCCGAGGGCATCGCGCCAAAATGTCAGCGAAGAGTCGATATCATTGACCGCGACAGCAATATGGTTGATTTTTGTAATAGAAGCCATCATGCTCCTTATTTTCTTCTTGTTGTAATGACTTTGGTTTTAATCAATTCAGTGAAGCGCTGCCAATCGGCATCGGTTTTGAAGAAGCGACGCGGAAAGATGAGCAACATCCCCGTCAATGTGACGATGGTGATAAAGCTCGGTGTAGTGCGCAAACGATTAAAATCGCTCCACTGATAGGGTTTATCACCTTGCGGGAAGGTATAAGTAATACCGTTCTTGGTAACCATGCCTTTAAAGATGCGCTGCGCGAGTTCAGCTGTCCACATGTTGCGGGCACCCAGATAGGGCGGGACGTAGGCTTGATAGAGAACAACACCCATCAGAAGAATCAAGGCAATCTCAATCACGCTGCCTACGAGATCACCGGTTTGGATCACCTTTTGGGTCGTCGTGACCAACAAAACTCCGAAAACGAGCGCCACGAGGATATACATAATCCGCGAACTGCGCCCAGGCTGATTGGCGACGCGCACAGCTTTGAAAAAGAGTTCTTTATCGTATTGTCCGTTGAATTTGATTTGCATGAGATTATTCGTGAGGGCCTAAGAATTTATCCCCATTAAAGTGAATCATATGCGAAGGCATTTCTACTATCCAGACTTCTGTTTCCCAAGCGATTTCATTGGAGAATCGCTTGAATGTCGAAAAGTCAAGAAATGTTGTAACAAATACGATTTCTGCAGAACAATCCTTGAACATTTTATTAAGCTCAACTTGTCTCTTGGGAGAAACAGGGCCATGCGATGTTACCGCTTCGATCAAGAATAACCAGTTTTTGTTTTTATCAAACAAGACAACATCTGGCAATTTACCATGATCTTCAATAACTACTCCAATACTCAAGAAATCTTCATCTTCAAGCACAAGTGTTTTCCTTGCTGTATCGCCAATATATAATAACTTCGCTCCTGGAGCAAAACGCGGGCCAAACTCTTCAATCACCGCTGCTTGAAGCTCATTGTGTTTCCCTGGGGAAAGCCTGACAACTTTATTTTCAGAAATATAAAGAGGAACCTTATGTTGTTCACGCTCATTTCGATAAGTCTCTAACAACG
>JBNKMO010000058.1:0-19327 GCA_050293165.1 Anaerolineales bacterium
CGCTCTTCAGGCAATTTGTCATCTTCGTCCGCAATCCAATACATGGGGATGTCTAACTCTTCAGCAGCCTGCACATCCCGCACAGGATCATCCCCCACCATCAAAACAGGCCCATCAGGCCAGCCCATCAGGCCCAATACTTCCGCCAAATAAGCGGGGTTAGGTTTGCTAAAATGAAAACGCTCAAAGGATGAAATCACTTCAAAGGGATAATCATCCGGCTCCAAGCCAGCCCAACGTAAACGATGAGCCACTGCCGCTTGCGGGAAAAGCGGATTGGTAGCGATTGCTATGCGATAGCCTTGCGCAACCGCCCACTTAATTAATTCCACCGCGTCGGGGCGCGGTTTAGTGAGATAGGCCAGGGACGGAAAAATCTCTTCGTAAAAGAGGGCAATTTGCGGGTCAAGGATGTCTCGTCCCACGCCGAGGTGTGGATAAAAGTTGCGGTCAAAGACTTGTCCCAGGGTTTCATCCGGGCTATCATGCTCCAGCATCGCATTTGTACCCAGCATAAGGTATTTGAGCAGGCGTTCAGGATCGACGTATGGCGCCATCGCCTTGCCTAGCGTCTGAAAGTAAACGGGGATGAAGTCGTCCATATTGGACGTAAGCAGCGTGTCGTCAAGGTCGAGCAGGAGCGTAAGCGTCATTCTTTAGCCTCGAAGATGGGCGGGAGCGGATGACATTCGCCGCAGCCGATTTCCGGCTTGGCGACAGGGCGATTGGTTTTCTCACAAAAAGCGCTGACCTGTACACGTCGTTGAAAAAGATCGAAAAACGAGCGTGTAACTTCAGCATCCAGACGCATGTTTTGACAGGCATTCGCCCGCAATATCTCCGGAACAGGGCAGGTTTGGCAAAGATCAGCTGACCAGGTTTCTAGCAGGCGACACTCTTCACGTTCGCGCCCGCGATAATAATCACCGTAAAAATATGAACATTCAAATCCAGCAGGGGTGCGCATTCTGGCTCCTGTGTACTGATAAAAAAGTGTCCCCTTGCGGGGACATAATTTTCGAAAAAAGGCTACTTTAAACCCGCGTTAGGTAAGCCCCGTCACTGGTATTAACCTTGATCGTATCTCCGAGCTCTACAAAGCCAGGTACCTGTACTTCCAAGCCAGTTTCACAAACCACTTTTTTGGTTACACCTGTGGCTGTATCACCACGTGCAGCGGCTTCGGATTCAACGACCTTAAGCTCAACAGCACTCGGCAACTCTATATCCAATGGTTCATCGCCGTAGAAGGTCAATTTAACATCGAGACCTTCGACAAGATAACCGGCCAGCTCGCCAACCATATCAACGCCAATGGAAGGCTGCTCAAAGGTTTTGTTATCCATAAAGAAGAAAAAGTCACCATCGGTGTAAAGGTACTGCACCTTGTGGTAATCGAGACGGACATCTTGAACACGCTCTCCTGAGTTGAAGGTGCGTTCGATATTGGCACCGCTGCGCAAGTCCTGCGCTTTGATACGGATGGTCGCGCCGCCGCGTGCGGTCTTGTTGTGATGGTAATCTTTTACTTTGTAAAGAGCGCCATCGAGTTCAAAAATTACCCCTTTGCGAAGTGCATTTGCATCAATCATAAAATAACCTTTCCAGTATAAATTTCTGTCAGCGCGATTATATCAGGGTTTAGTGCCCTGATTCAGCGTCTTTTTCGTCTCGCAACAACTGAACAGCATGCCCCAAAACAGGCAATACCACTTCCAGATTCTCACGTGCCGCCTTCGGGCTACCCGGTAAATTGACGATGAGTGCCCGTCCACGAATACCTGCAACAGAGCGAGAGAGCATGGCGTGTGGTGTAACCTTCAAACTTTCGGCGCGCATCACTTCAGTTAGGCCTGGTGCAAGTTTGTCGATGACGAAGCGCGTTGCTTCGGGGGTAACATCTCGCGGGGCGAAGCCGGTGCCACCAGTTGTCAGGATGATGTCCATATCGCCGCTATCTGACCACAGAATCAATGTATCGCGCAAGCTATCGATCTCGTCTGGGACAATCAATTTTTCGACGACTTCCCAACCATTTTCTTGCACCATCTCGACTAAAACAGGGCCGGAGGCATCATCGCGTTCACCGCGCCATGAGCGGTCGGAAACTGTCAGAATACCGAAGCGGAGTTTCATTAATCCAAATCCTTTGCGAATGCATGGAGATCATCCATATTTTCCCAACCACGTGATTGATAGAAGCGGATCGCTTCTTCGTTATCTTTGGTTACCAATAAATAATAGCGGATGCAGCCCTTGGCTTTGAGCCGTTCTTCGAGCGCATCGACAAGTTGATTGGCAAGACCCTGGCGGCGATATTCGTGGGCAACGGCGAGATGGTACATCATGCCCCGCCGCCCATCGAAGCCCCCCATCACCGCGCCGATAACCGAATCCCCTGCTCGGGCAACCAGAAACAAGTCCGGGTCACGAGCGATTTTCTTCTCTATTTCAGCAGGAGAATCGGATCGACGGAGATGAATCCCATCGCCAGCCCTATCCCAAAGAGCATAGACGGCATCATAATCATCCGCAAATGAAAAGGTACGAATTTCAATCGTCTGCGAGGCGGTCGGGCACATTTATTCTGAGTATTTTTTCAGGATATTTATCAGTTCATCAGGCATATAGGGTTTGAGCAGGAAATCATCTGCCCCACTAGAGAGACACTCGTTTTTCAAGCTCATCCCGGACGCCATGACAACACGCGTATTATCGAAACACGAATCGGCGCGCATCTCACGCACAATATCCAGGCCGCTTGCGCCGGGCAAATTCACATCGAGCAATAATATTTCGGGAATATTATTTTTCAGCGTTTTGAATAAATTGCCATTTGCAAGGTCAATACTGACCGTTTCATATCCCTCGATACCCAATAATGTTTGTAATAAGGTGACCATTGTCTGGTCGTCTTCAGCTAAGAATATTTTGGGCATTATGCGCCTTTCTTTTTCACCTTTTTACGGCTGGCTTTTTTCTCAACAAGTGCGGCTTCCAAAACTTCATCAACCGTCTCGACGGGGATAAAGGTCATTACTTTTTTCACTTCGTCAGGAATGTCGTCCAGATCAACTTCATTACGTTTCGGCAAAATGATGGTGCGTAAACCAAAACGGTGTGCTGCTAAAACCTTCTCTTTTAAGCCGCCAATCGGAAGTACGCGTCCACGCAAAGTGATCTCACCCGTCATACCGACTTCCTTTTTGACCTTGCGGCCAGAAAGCAACGAGACCAAAGCTGTGACCATCGTTACCCCAGCGGAGGGGCCATCTTTAGGCTGTGCCCCGGACGGAACATGCAGATGTATATCGGTCTCACTATAAAAATCGGGGTTAATCCCCAACTCTTCGGCATGAGCACGGACATAGGAAAGCGCAGCGCGCGCAGACTCTTGCATAACATTGCCCAGAGAACCTGTGATCTGAAACCCTTTTGCTCCAACCATGCTGGTTGCTTCAATAAAGAGTACGTTGCCGCCGTAGGCTGTCCACGCCAGACCGGCTGCTACGCCAGGGATCGAGATGCGTTTTTTCAAGTCGTCAGCATCAAGATAAATCGGATGGTCCAAGTATTCGACAACGGCTTCAGGCGTGATTTTGGGCGAATATTCTTTTTCTTCTGCGATAAGTGTACCAACCTTCCGACAGACCGAGCCGATCTGACGCTCCAGATTACGGACACCGGCTTCACGTGTATATTCATTAATGATCTTGCGCAAACTCGCAACGCTGAAACGAATCTCTTTCTTGAATAGGCTATTTTCCAATATCTGACGTGGAATGAGATAGCCCTTTGCAATTTGGATTTTCTCTGTCTCAGTATAGCCGGACAAGGAAATCACTTCCATACGATCCAGCAAGGGACGCGGGATTGTACTTAAGGTATTTGCGGTCGTAATAAACATCACTTCTGAAAGGTCAAAAGCAACTTCGAGATAATTGTCGCGGAACTCGGAGTTTTGCTCAGGATCAAGCACTTCAAGCAGCGCCGAAGCCGGGTTACCCTGAAAATTTGCAACCAGCTTATCAATCTCATCGAGCATGAAGACGGGGTTCTTGGTTTCTGCGCGGCGCAGGGCCTGCAGGATACGCCCCGGCAGCGCGCCAATATAGGTACGACGATGACCGCGGATCTCAGCCTCGTCACGTACGCCGCCCAACGAGACGCGAATGAACTCGCGCCCCATTGCATGTGCAATAGAGCGTCCCAATGAAGTCTTTCCAACTCCGGGAGGCCCAACAAAGCACAAAATCACACCTTCACGCTCAAGGCGAATTGTATCTTCATTTTTTTGCAAACGATCTTTACGCTGAAGACGCAAACCGCGAATCGCAAGGAATTCAAGAATGCGCTCTTTGACATCTTCCAGACCGTAGTGGTCGCGATTTAGCACTTTACGGGCATGGGAAACGTCAAGATTATCAACTGAGCTCTTTGCCCAAGGAAGCGAGACAAGCCAATCCAAGTAGGTGCGAATAACGCCGTATTCCGCAGCGGCAGTCGGCAAACGAGACATGCGATCCAATTCGTGGAGGGCCTGCTCTTCTGCTTCTTTGGGCATTTTCGCTTCGACAATTTTCTGGCTAAACTCTTCAACCTCAACAGCCTGTTCATCGCGCTCGCCCAATTCCTTTTGAATCGCCTTCAGTTGCTCACGCAGGAAATATTCACGCTGCACTTTTTCGATCTCACCGCGTGCTTCGTTTTGGATCTTCTGTCCAAGCTGCAAAACCTGATTCTCGCGCACCAAAATTCCAACCAGCTTACGCAACTTGGCTTCAGTCGAATCAAGGCTCAGAATTTCCTGAGAATCGCGCAAGTCCATACGTTGGAAGTTTGCAATCGTATATGCCGTTTCAAGTGGGTTGTCTAATTCAGAGATCGAGCCAACCAACTCTTCAGGGAAAGACGGGATCAACTCCGCAATTTGCCCAAATTGGTCTCGGGCATTACGCGCCAAAGCATCTACTTGAAGGCCAGTTTCTTCGATCTCAGGAGCAAGTTCGATCCTGGCTTTCAGATAAGGCTCGGTTTCAACCATCTCGCCGAGGCGAAAACGCTGAAGACCTTGCACCAATAAACGGATCGTTCCGTCAGGCGCACGCAGAAGTCGATGAACGGTAGCAATTGTCCCCACCTCATAAAGGTCTTCGGGGCCAGGTTCATCCAATTCTGGGTTGCGGCTGGCGACTAATCCCACCAGCTTATCACCGGACAGAATATCATCCACCAATTTAATAGAACGCGCCTGTCCGACCGTTAGCGGTACCGCAGTTTGCGGGTAGACCACTACACCGCGCAAAGGCAAAATCGGCAAAACATCCGGGATTTCCATATCCGCTACAGCGGCGTCGTTTCCCGAATCTTCATCGTTTTTTTTCTTCAAATCAGAGAAGAGTGAAGGTAATAAAAATTCCATAAGAGAAGCATCGTTTTCCCATATCCAATCAAACCAGTCGGCAATATTTGTATGCCACCGTGAAGCACTCATAAAAGTTATTCTTCCTGTATCGTTATTTGACTTGCTTTCAGCTTCGGCAAAGTGACCTTAAAAAAGCCATCTTCATAAGCTGCACTCGCATTTTCTAAATCAACCGGATTCGGCAAGCTGATCGCGCTGGAAAATCTACCAGCACGGATTTCCATCTGATGATACGCGCCGCGCTCCTGAACATCAGGCCTGCTACCGCTTATCATCAGCAAACCCTCTTCGAGGCTTACTGTAAAATCTGCATCGCGCATCCCGGCGATCTCCATGCGCACAATATAGGCGTCGTCAGTTTCGTACATATCCGTCGGCGGACTCCACAGCTTTGAGTGAACCCGCACCTGCCACCCGACTGTCTGCTTCGTGGAGTGTTGCGTAGCCTGCGTATCAGAGGATTGTCTAACCTTGCGAATAATTCTCGCCATCGCGTTCTCCTTGCAAAGAACTAAAACAATAAAAAAGAAACCCGCCCCTTAATGTAATGCGAGTTTCTTCGATTGTCTGTCTATTTCTCACATTGTGCAAATTATACCGTCAAAGCGTGGTCTTTTTATTTGTTTTTTGTAGGATTCTGAAAACGCGCGCAAAAATAAAAGCGACCACTAAGAGTCGCTTTTTAACAGATGGCACAAACTTTGTGCCAATATTGAGTGCCCCCGGGGGGATTCGAACCCACGACCTACGGTTTAGAAGACCGTCGCTCTATCCAGCTGAGCTACAAGGGCGTTTCATTAACAAACTAATTAAGACACGGGCGCAGACCACGATAAACGCGCATCCCTGCCAATGTTTTTAATATAGTGATCTCTGGACGTCCCAATTTCTCAGAAAGTTCATGGGATGTCATTGGCTTATTGCCATTGATGAGAAAGAGACGGAAGACAGCCTCAACAAGGGATGTTTTTTCTCCAAGAAAGCTGGGAGCCAAAGCACAATGGGTCATCAATGTATGTTGCAAGCCATCTACAACCTTGACTTCGGCGGTAACCGGGTCAATCCAGTCGAGCATTGCACCGTCTTGCCAATCCAAGAAAGCTGCCTGATGTTCTTCACACATCAAAGAGCGCAGATAAACACGCCAATCACGATCATTCTGTTGCCACCAGTCAAAATCAATATGAAAAGGCGTTTCCACGGTCGGTTTCACGAAACTGAATGCTTTTTTTTCAGACATTTACACCTCTTCTACTTTCTCATCTTCCAGGCGGAAGTAAAGATCTCCAACATGCTTCGCCCACGGACGAGTTGCCAAAAGGCTAAACAATGGAGCAGGCGGACAACGTTTCAACAGATTAACCGCCGAATACAACTCCTGTGCATGAACATGCGCCTGTGGATTGAGCTTGGTCAATTCCTGCATAACCTTGCGCACCAAGGTTTCAAATCTCTGCTCGCTTGCTTGCGTGATCTTCCAGGCGTTGTCAAGCGCATCTGGGTCAGCGATAGCAAGCACCATGCGTTCATCGAAATTTGCATTGATAACTTGTTTGAGGGTAGCGAAGACCAAGCCTCCATCTGTGCCTGCGATAACGGTGCGCACCCAGTCGCGCTTACTACGATGAGATTGTGCTTCAATAATCACTTCGCCAGGAGCCTTGCCAGGCTGGATATTAATCAAACTACCAGGCAGTAAACCTTTTTCTTCGTACCATTCTTTCAAACCGTAGACATAACGATTGTTTTTGACGACCCAGGCGGGCATCTTTTGTCCAGTTTTTCCGTCCACCAAAACAAATCGAATGCGTGGAGATTCATACGCTGAGGGGAAGAATGAATGAATACGCTCAGAAATAGGCAAAGTACCCAAACGCCAATGCGGGTAGAGCAACGCTATCGTCGCATTTTTAGGCGATTGCCCATCAAAGGTGATTTTGCTGAGCTCATCATCCAAACGAGCCTCGAGAGCCAACATTTCATCGCTAAGTGTCGAACGATCTAAATCAACAGGCTCATAACGAAGCATTTCAGGCACTTCACGTACAGCTTCTGGCTCAAGGCGTTCAAGACACCATAGAACTTTCCCTGTGGAACCAACTTCATCAAAGCGAGGATCTTCCTGCAAAGCATAGTTCAGGGAGAACTCTGTCAAGTTAGGGTTATCGCCTTGTGGAAAATCGATATCTTTCATCAGGGCAAAGGGCTCAAGGGGGGCACCCTCCGCCATATCCAGAATGGCCTCAGCCAGATTCAGATGGCCGACATTGACATCCACGAGCAAAGCACGAGGAAACCAGTGGCCAGCAATACTAACAAGGTCATCACCATCCTGTAAAGCGGCAGCAAGTTTCTCGCCAAGAGCGGCTCCGTAGGCCTGCATCACGCCATCAAGATCAAACAGTTCGTCACCATCCGCTGCATCATCACCATTGTTCAATACATGCTCATCCAAACCCATTGCAAAAAAACGTTCATTTTCGTCATCCATGACAACAGTCATCACACTGAAGTTTTCAACGGCAGGATTTTGCCCATCACGCACAGCAGCAACCTTCCCCTTTGACCATCCCAAGGCGGAGAAAGAAAGCTCGTCACCAACCTTGTATTTTTCTTTCGGCAGGTAGATTTTCCCTGAGCCTTTACGTTTTTTTAGTGTTTCTTCCTGCTCAAAGCGTACGCGTTCTGTAACCAACGCAGCCACCATATCTTGTGTTGATAAAGGGGTTTCTAACTCGAAAAGATGGGTGAGCAAAAATTCAGTATCGGCTGGTTTGATTTCCAGCAACTGCCAATAATTATCGGGGAGGGAGAGAGCATTCATGTCTAGTGCCTTTATGCAGATTTACCTGAAGAAGGTATGATTTTTGAGACGCTTTTAGTAAAGCGTCTTATTATACCGCAGGCACCGTCAATCTTCAATTGTTCGCCAAAAAAACTTCTGTTTTTTAGGAGGAAAGCGCAAAATAACACGACTCCCCTTGCTCATTTCGCTTTCAATCGAAATCTCCCCACCCATTCCATCGACCAAGGCCTTGGCAATCGGCAACCCCAACCCAAAACAGATTGAAAGCGAGCAGACAAAAATCTTCTAGACCTTTAAACAGAGTCTGATATACGTCATCAAAGCTTTCATGAATTGATTTTTTTGCCTTCAAGAAATATTTTTACTACCTGTGGATCAAAATGCTTTCCAGCCTGTTCTGCAATATAACGATATGCGGCATCTTCTGAATACGCCTTTCTGTAAGGGCGATCAGAGGTAAGCCCATCGAAAACATCAATCACTGCAAATATACGTGCAGCTAAGGGAATTTCTTCCCCTCTCAACCCGCGCGGATAACCACTGCCATCCCATTTCTCATGATGGCAATAAGGGATATCCAAGGCACGTTTCAAATACGCAATAGGAGAAAGCATCTGATAGGCGAATACGGGGTGCTTCCGCATGATTTCCCAGTCGGCATCAGAGAGGGAGCCAGGTTTAAGTAAGATGCCATCAGGAACACCCATTTTCCCGATATCATGGAGCAAGGCACCGCGCCGAAGATCTAGTTTTTCTTCAGCGCTCATCCCCACCATATCTGCAAGCGCCAAAGCTAGTTCAGCTACCCGCTGAGAATGACCTTCCGTCTCTCTGTCGCGCAAATCCAAGGCGTGTGACCAGCCTTCAATCGTAGCATCATATGCCAAGACGAGTTCTCTATTGGACCGTTGCAAATTCTCGAACAAGGATGCATTTTCAATCGCAATTGCTGACTGAGTAGCAAGAGTTTCAAGGTAATCAAGCCATGAATATTCAGGATTAATTGCTCCACGATGGAAGATTTCCAGAACTCCTTTAACCTTTCCTTTGACCATCAAAGGAGTAGCATAATGAGACATGAAGTCTTCGCCTGACAAAAACGAGAAACGATGATCCAACTTCTCGCGCTCTTGCCCCAGATCTAAAACTGAAGAAGTACGCTCTTCCCTTGCTGCGCGCGCCGCGCAACTCCCCCCCCCAATCTTAACCCGAGACCGTTCAATATTGTCTGTTCTAAACCCTATCCCTGCAGCATAGCTTAATATTTGTGTAACGGGATCCAGCAACAAAATACTGGCAGCATCTACATCAAGCTCTTCCTTGACACTATTCAAAATCACATTAAGCGTGATATTTAAATCAGTATTGGTGGTAATGGCAATATCAATTTGATGTAAGGCAATCAGGCGTTTTAGTTGCTGCTCGGTTTGTTCGTAGAGCGTGATCCGGTGGATGGCGCTGGCTGCGATATCAGCAATAGCTGTAAGCAGGCGCAAATCCTGCTCGACAAAATCCACCTTACGGATAATCCCCATGACGCCAATCGCTTGCTCATGCGTAATAAGAGGCACAGATACCAGACAACGGGAATCTCCAAGCAGTTCAGGAAGATAAAAAAGCGAATCCTGATCCATGCGATTATTTAGATAAGGCTTTTTGTTTGCGATGACCCAATTGCTAACACCCTTCCCTAGCGGGATTTTCACGCCAATCATCTTTTCACCAACAGTCCCACGCCCCATCTCAATGACAAAACCTTCATCCTGTGCATCAGGCAATACCAAGACAGTTCCATCTGCGTCAAAAAGATCAAGCACCTGGTCGAGAATCATATTGATGATCTCTGTTCGTGTTGTCGCCTGACGTAATGCCGCACTAACCGCAATAATAACTTCGCGCTCATGTTCATTCTGTTTGCGCGCGGTGATATCCTGTTTCACGGCAATAAAGTGGCTAATTTCTCCATCCGCCGAGCGAAGAGGGGCTATCGTCGTTTCTTCTGTGTATAAATGTCCGTCTTTATGGCGGTTGACTAATTCACCATGCCAGATTTCCCCAGAGATGATTGTGTCCCAAAGATTTTTGTAAGCGTCCGGGGCCTGCTCCCCTGATTTCAAGAGGCTTGGCATTTGTCCGATGACCTCTTCCATGGAATATCCTGAAAGACGGGTAAAAGCAGGATTTGCCCAAATAATTTTTCCATCCCGATCAGTGATCATAAAACCATTAGCAGCCGCCTCCAGCGCTGCGCCTTGCAAGCGTAATTGTTCTTCGCGTTGGCGCAGGGTGATGTAAGCCTGTTCCCGTTTGGTTACATCAATCAAACTTAGCACAAGCCCCTTCACACCACCGCTCTCATCCTTGACAGGTTGAAGACCCCAATTCCAATAGGAGGTGCCTCGCTCAGGGTGATTGGCGTATTCATATGGTTTGGCATAGGCCACATATGGTTCGCCCGTATCGACAACTTGACGAAAGATAGTTTCGTTTTCAGGATCAGGGTACAACCCAAAGAGATTCTGTCCCTCAAAGAACTCGGGGCTTCGTCCCTCTGATATTTCTGCGTAGGCGCGGTTGACCCGAATGAAGTTGAAGTCTGCATCCAGATAGGCCAGCATGAATTCAGTTGCGGAGAAAATGCGTTCCAGCAACATATTTGTCTTTCTCAAGGCATCTTCCGCTTGCTTCCGTTTTCTCTGATTATCTGCTTCCTTCAAAGCTCGTTGGACGGCAGTCGCCAAGCGCTTTAAACTATTCTTCAGCACATAATCGATTGCGCCTTGAGTTAATCCAGCAATGGCAGCATCTTCACCCATCGTGCCTGAAACAAAAATAAAGGGGATATCTGGATAGTTTTCCCGAGAGAAGTGCAATGCTGATAAACCATCATAAGAAGGGAGGTTGTAATCTGCCAGAATTAATTCATATTCTTTGTTGCTCAACGCCTCACTAAATTCGCTGGCAGACTGAACCAGGGTGATTTGGCAGGATATCCCAGAAGAATCGAGGATTTTTTGGATAAGTTCCGCATCTCTTGCCTCATCTTCCAAATGCAGAATCTGGATTTCTTTTATCGTGGTTTCCTCTTCATCTCTCTTAGATACCATTAACTTAATTTCCTCCCACTCCCAGGAGGCGGCTCGTTGACCAGCCCCCAAAACACACCGATCTCCCTGACCGTTTCGACAAAATCAGCAAATTTAACCGGCTTTACCACATAACCATTTGCTCCCAATTGATAGCAGGTCTCCAGGTCTCTTGATTCGCGTGATGATGTCAAGATAACGACCGGTATGGATTTCAGGTTTTCATCTGATTTTATCTGCTTGAGTACCTGGATACCATCCAACTTCGGCATCTTGAGATCAAGCAAGATCACAATCGGATTCCCATCAGTCTCCTGCGCGAATTTTCCCCGGCGATACAAATAATCCAAAGCCTCAACGCCATCACGCGCAACCTGAATATCATTCACCAGGTTAGAGACCTTTAGCGCACTCATGGTCAACTCTATATCTTTCGAATCGTCGTCGACTAAAAGGATACGCTTGAACAGTTTCATGACCTATCTCCTTTGTTATGCTTAGGCAATGAGAAGTAAATGGTCGCACCGCGATCAACTTCTCCCTCCGCCCATGTTCGGCCGCCGTGACGGCTAATAATGCGGCGAACATTTGCCAATCCAATACCTGTGCCTTCAAAATCTTCCTGCCGATGCAATCGTTGGAAAACGCCAAAGAGCTTGTCAGCATAGTTCATATCAAATCCAACGCCATTATCGCGCACAAAGATTATAACTTCTGTTTTTGAATCTAACATACAACCAATTCCAATTTCAGTCTGCTGATGCGGTTGGGTGAACTTCAAGGCATTCGAGATCAGATTGACTAACACCAAACGCAGCATGGCCCGGTCTCCGCTGACGGCGGGAAGGTCGGCCACATTCCAGTGAATGTTCCGCCCTTGCGCTTCCGGTGCAAGTTCCTGGATAACATCTCGTACCAGAGCAACCAGGTCGACTTGCGTTTTTGACATTTCCTGCCGTCCCATCCGCGAGAAGGCGAGCAGATCGTCAATCAATTGACCCATGTGCCAAACTGAATCAAAAATGATGTTCACAAAGTCCTGACTCTCTTCGTCCAGCGTTGTTGAGATTCTTCCATGGAGTAGCTCCAAGAATCCGTCAATATGCCGCAATGGCGTACGCAGATCGTGTGAGACCGAGTAAGCAAAGGCCTCAAGTTCCTTGTTCGCCGCTTCAAGCTCTGCGGTGCGAGCCTGAACCTGTTGTTCGAGTTCTCTTTTTTCGGCTTCGTGCAGACGTCTCTCTAATTGCGCCCGAGAACGCAGGTTTATGTCCCGGTGGATCCGAAATGTCTCAAAAGCCTTGGTAAAGGCCAATAAGTAAACACCTTCATAAACCGATAAGGCAACAAGGCTCTCATTGACGACAATAGCTGCCGTTACGAAAAGTCCAATGTATATGAGAATATCAGTTGACCGATTCCTGATCAGGTGAGCAAGCAGATAGCCTACCCCCATACAATACTGATCATGAAGATGACTGGGAGAATCTCCGCCATGATCTGGAGCGAATAAGCTCCCTCGCCCAGCGCCAACTGGTGTGGCGCAATTCCTTCGCGAGGTACCGGGGTAAACACAAAAGAACGATGAGCCACGGCGTACAGCAACAAGTCTCCAAGAGCCACCACCGTGATGGTGCCCAACAGCACCAGGGGCACCGCAAATAGGCGACTTCGTACATCAAGAAACTGTCCCACGGTGAATAGGTATAGAAATACTGCGGAAAAGGTCATTACCAACCCGGCTGTGGTCCACGGAATCCAGAATTCTCCGAATTTAGGCAAATTGTGTGAAATCACCACATGCATAGCATAGCCTGCAGAAGACAGGCACATGGCGCTGTAACTCAGCACAAAACGGGAGCGAAGATTGCGGTACTCCCAAATTGCAGAGACCCCGTTGATGATGAAGAACGTTGCTGCTGCCATGTGTAACAGTTCGTGGAGGTGGTTGGCGAGTATCCAGTTCATAGTCGCTCCAAATGATAATGTGGGGAATTATTCTGTCCTCTGAATGGACAGAGGCAGCGAAAAATAAAAGGTAGCTCCTTGGTCAACTTTTCCTTCGGCCCAGACTCTACCACCATGACGGTTGATGATGCGGCGCACATTGGCCAGGCCAATCCCGGTGCCTTCAAATTCTTCCTGCCGGTGCAAACGTTGAAAGACGCCGAAAAGCTTATCGGCATAATCCATTTCGAAGCCAACGCCGTTGTCGCGCACAAAAATTTCGACCTCCGCATCTAAATCCAATATACAACCGACTTCAATCTCCGCCTCCTGACGCGGTTGGGTGAACTTCAAGGCATTTGAGAGCAGATTAACCAATACCAAACGCAACATGGCCCGGTCGCCGCTGACGGTGGGCAGAACAGCCACGTTCCAGTGAATGTTCCGCCCTTGCGCTTCCGGTGCAAGTTCCTGGATAATATCTCGCACCAGAGCAACCAGGTCGACTTGTGTTTTTGACATTTCCTGCCGTCCCATCCGCGAGAAGGCGAGCAGGTCGTCAATCAATTGGCCCATGTGTCTGGCCGAGTCGGAGATGGTCTCCATATAGTGCCGGCTGCGCTCATCAAGCGTTCCGTCTATTCTCTTTTGTAACAGTTCCAGATAGCCGTCAATGTGACGCAGGGGTGCGCGCAAATCGTGCGAAACTGAGTAGGCGAAGGCCTCCAGTTCCTTGTTGGCCGCTTCCAGTTGAGCGGTACGGTTGATGACTCGCTGCTCAAGTTCCTGATTGAGCTTGCGGATTTCTGCTTCCGCCTGCTTGCGCTCGGTGATGTCTGAAATACTGGTGATAAAGTAGAGCGGTGTACCTTTCTCATCCTTAAGCAGTGTCGTACTCACATCAGTCCAGACTATCGTTCCATTTTTATGAATGTAGCGTTTCTGAAACCTGTAACTGTTCTGCTCGTTCGTCAGCAGACAAAGAATAGACTCCTGGCTCTCTTTGAAATCGTCGGGATGGGTAAGCGCTGCAAAGTTCAGATCTTGTAACTCTCCGATGCTGTAACCAAGCATATCACCGAAGGCATGGTTGATTTTCAACAATTTTCCATCAGGTGTAGTCAGTGATTTCCCAATTGTAGAGCGCTCAAAAACAACACGGAACCGTTCCTCGCTTTCCTGTAACGCGATCTGTCGCGCTTGAAGTGCGTCACTCATCTGCTGAAAGTCTGCCGCCAGCGCAATCAATTCAGCAAAGGCGGACGGGATGGCGGCCAAAGCCTTGCCTCGACTAAAATCTCCATTCGCCAGCGCGCCAATTCCTTGGCTAAATTGCACCAATGGGATAGCAACGTGTTGTTGGAGTTGTTTGCGCAGGCCCCACGTTAACACCAGCCAGATGACCAGTGATGTCAGGAGGGTCAGGCCCAAAGCCCATACATAAGGGGTTATGGAAACAGACAACGGGACCTGATCCACAACAACCCACCCGGCCCGTTCAACCTGGATTGCGCTGCCCAGAACCATCGTTCCTGCGTATTCGTAAACCAGTGTGGTATCTCCGTCCTGTCCACGGTGAAATATCTCCAGGTAACTCTGGTTGGTTCGCTGCTTGACCAGGTTGAAAGAGGGATGAGCCAGTAACATGCCGGATTGATCCATAATAAAGGTCACATCCTGATCCGGTGCGTCTCTGCTGTAGGTGATTTCATCCTGAAGCGATCCCAAGCTCAATTCTCCAACCATCTGGCCTCCCCGATCAAGTTGCCTGACCAGGTAAACCGTCGGATTTCCTGTACGAACTGATACAAAGGGGCGAGAAATGATGAGATTCTGCTTTTCTCCAGTCTGCTGAAAGTACGACAGGCTGGACATATCCAAGCCCAGGTAACGCGGGTCAGAAGGCGACAGCAACGTGATCTTGCTACCGGCATCCAAGTAGTAGAGGGTATCAAAGTACCCATAAGCCTCCCAGGTGCCTTGCATAAAAGTCGCCAGGTCTTCCGGCGGCGAGACCTCGGCGACTCGGGCTACCGCATCCAACGTCCGAGCGGCTTGATCCAGAAAATGGTCTACAATTCGGGCCGTAAATTGCGCCCTCTGATGTTGCTGGCTCTCGAGAGTCTGCCCACCTGAATAGCCCACTCCGCCGATGGCAATCACGCTCAAAGCCACCAGCGGCAGGAACAGGCGCAAGAGCACCAGGCGTTGCAAAACCTGAGCAAGAGCAAGTGATTTTTTCTGACTCATGGTTCCATTGGCCTTAAGGACTCTCGATACTCTCATATTTACCATCACGGATGATACCCAGATGAATGGGGCGTATAGCGTCACCATATTTGTCGAGGGAAAATGTATCGCTCAAGCCCCTGAAATCCTTGATGCCTACCAGGGCCTGCGGCAGTCCCTCGGCCTCGCCGCCGGTCTTTTGCAGGGCGACTGCCAATACTTGGGCGGTTTCATAGCTCAATACAGCGGCAAAGGAGGGAGCCACCCCAAACCTGTCCTGGTAGCGCGCTACAAAATCAAGATATTCCGGCGTCTGTTCGTTCATAGCGCTAATTAATTCGAGTTGTAATCCTTCGACTGCCTGGCCGCCGTTGTTAATCAGGGTTTCCGTCTGGGCCCAGGACGAGGTAAACAAGGGGATCGGCCAGTCCATCAAACGAGTTCGTTGGGCAATCAGCGCGGTGTCAATATCTGCCGCAATGATTAAAAGCCCGTCCGGGTCGCTTGCGCGTAACTGCGCCACAGGCTGGGCATAGTCCGGCTGCATCCTCGACGAAAAAGTGGCTTCGGCGACCACTTTACCGCCCAGGGACTGATATGTATCTGCAAAGGCTTGCAGGTAGCCCTTGGTATAGGCGGCGTTATCCGTATCGTAAATAACGGCAATCCGATTTATATGACGCTCCTGGTAAATATGTTGGGCAGACTGCTGTGCCTGGCGATCCATGCTTTGAACAATTCGGAAAAAGTAATCATCCCGACCACTTAGTTCCAGAGTCGAAGTAGTGGGGCTGAGCATCACCATGCGGGCAGGATTTGTCACAGTCACTCCTGCCAACGATTGCCCGCTGGTTGCATGACCAATAATGGCAACAACGCCCGCGTCAATCAGTTCCTGGTCGGCGGCCCGAGCGCCTTCCGGCGTACCCAGATCATCCTGTACAATCAATTCAATGGGACGCCCGGCGACGCCGACGGCGGCATTGATTTCATCCACCGCCAACTGGACTCCATTGCGCTCCTGAACGCCCAATTCGGCCTGGACGCCGGTCAATTGAGCCACAAAGCCCACACGGATAGGCTCCTTTCCAGTACAACTCACCAGAAAGAAAGCGGCTATACAGATCGACAAACCCTGTGAAATCAGTCGCATCAGTGATTCACTCACCAACTTTTGCGCGTTCATGTGTTCACCTCCATATGAACTATCTTTACGCTCCTTGTTACGCTATATCGCGCCACTAAAGATCGTAAAACAACTTCACCATTTGGAAAATTGGAGATTAAGGATTGGGGATTATCAGCCCGCAATCCCTAATCTCCAATCTCTAGCCACACCGTGAAATGTGACGGTTATTTAATCTCTTACCAGGTTATGGTAGCGGCAGTGAAAAATAAAAGGTAGCTCCTTGGTCAACTTTTCCTTCGGCCCAGACTCTACCACCATGACGGTTGATGATGCGACGCACATTGGCCAGCCCAATCCCGGTGCCTTCAAATTCTTCCTGCCGGTGCAAACGTTGAAAAACGCCGAAAAGCTTATCGGCATAGTCCATCTCAAAGCCAACGCCGTTGTCGCGCACAAAAATTTCGACCTCCGCATCTGAATCCAGTATACAACCGACTTCAATCTCCGCCTCCTGACGCGGTTGGGTGAACTTCAAGGCATTTGAGATCAGATTAACCAATACCAAACGCAACATGGCCCGATCGCCGCTGACGGTGGGCAGATCAGCCACCTTCCAGCGAATGATCCGGCCTTGCGTTTCCGGTTCATATTCCCTGATCACTTCCCCCACCAGAGTCCCAATATCAACCTGCGTTTGGGTCATTTCATTACGACTCATGCGTGAGAATGAAAGCAGGTCGTCAATCAATATGCCCATACGCTTGGCTGCATCAGCGATAGTATCCATGTAGTACTGGCTGCTCTCATCAAGGTTTGCTCCCAGACTCTCTTGCAACAACTCCATAAAGCCATCAATGTGGCGCAGCGGAACGCGCAAATCGTGTGAGACGGAGTAGGAAAATGACTCAAGTTCCTTGTTGGCCGCTTCCAGTTGAGCGGTGCGGTCCAGAACACGCTGTTCAAGCTCCTGGTTGAGCTGGCGAATTTCTTCTTCCGCCCGCTTGCGCTCGGTGATGTCGTAGTTAACACCCGTCATCCGTAACGGTTGACCAGCCGCATCTCTTACAAACCGGCCGTATGCCTTGAGATAATGGATACTTCCATCCGGCCACACCACGCGAAACTCGGTATCGTAGGCCTGTTCGCCACGCTGCGCCCGTTTCGAGATTTCGTCGCTGAAGGCGCGGTCGTCGGGATGCACACCTTGCAACCAGGCTTCATAAGCGCCAGCAAAGTCTTCTCTTTTGACGCCATAGAGTGCATACATCCCGTCATCCCAGACCAGTTCGTTTTTCCAGATATCCCAGTCCCAAACCCCCAGGTGAGCAGCGCGGGCGGCCAGAGAGAAGCGGTTATTCATTTGTTTTAGTTCTTCGGTGCGTTCTTTAACCTTGTCTTCCAGCTCATCACGGGCCTTCTCCAAAAGACGTTTCTGCATCCTGTTTTCCAGAGAAAGCGCCACATGGTTAGCCAAATTGTTTAAAAAGGGCCAATAAAGCTCAACAACACCACTCTCGTCAGTTTGGAAAACAAAAAAACCGAAGGAATGCTCAATAGTGCTCAGGCTAATAACGCGCCAACCCTGCCTGGCGGCCAATCCGCAGGAGAAGTTGGGAGACGTATCCAACACGCCCCCCTCTTTTTTTCGTAACGTCACGCAATCACGGCAAACTTCGTTCACTGCGCCAATCGATGCGGGTAGTTTTTCAAAACAAACAAAACAAGAAGTTACACCCGGCACTTCGCTTAACGCTTCAGAAAAAAAATCCGCAATCCGCGCCTCGTCGGGCAAAACAAACAAAAAGTTTTGCATGGCCAGTAGTCGCCCCAAAATCCGAGTATCGGTTCGCGGCCAATCCTGACTCTGATTATTTTGCTTACGGCCTGCCTCTGTCATTGCTATCCGTTACCTATTTGTCCAATCCGTTTCCATAGTAGTTCATGGTGCGCGGCGCGCTCCAGACCGGTCAGGTTTTTTGCGAAACGAACAAGACTGGTCTGACCATCGCTGCTTCAGACATTGGCACGCAACTCGGCCATAAATTCATCCGGCTTCATGTAAAACGGATTCCTGACTATTTGACTATTCGCAACCATATAAGGGTGCACTTTGAGTACATTGAGCAATGTGGCTCCATCAAAAAGGCGGGCGTCGTATTGGCACATACCGACGTGGGGAAAGGGTTCGTCAATCAGATTGAGACCAACTTCATATTCCAGAAAGCGGTCAGAGTCGGGAATGTCTCTAAGAATCCAGGCCATTTCACCTGTAACGCGCGAGCCGCTGTAGCTCGTCTCTTTGAGCATAATGTAGCGGGCCACTACCCCGTCAAGTACATCCTGAGGCACAAAGCGCCCGCTCGGACAATAGGCGTTCTCTGCTGTGACTATACCGAAAGATCCATCTTCCTCGGCTTTCGGGAGGTCTGCCCCAGCTTCCGAGAGCCAGGCGCGAATGTCTTTCGGGGGGGTCAAGTCAGAGAAATAGCGGACAAATTCTCCTTGCTTCAGGCCGGCTGCCAGATATTCAGTGACGATTTTGCGACGCTGCTCCTCATTATCATAGATTAAACACAAGTGATGACATTCCGGAAGGACCTCTTGGGTGAAGCCCAAGTCTGTTTCCTGGACGTGGTCGTTCATTTTGAATCTCCTTTTATAAATTTAAACCATTTTTTTAAATAGATTGCGGCAGCGAAAAATAA
>JBNKMO010000059.1:0-73967 GCA_050293165.1 Anaerolineales bacterium
GTTCTCTGTGAACTCTGTGGTGGAAAGAATCGGTTTCAAAATTGCCATAAAACGCTCGGCTTGCAGCGAGTACAGGTCGGCGTGCATCGCGAAAACATCTTCCACCGTAAAATCGTCTTTTTTGGCAAGCAAGGCGTTGATGCGCTCAGCGCGGTACGAGCCCATCGGCATATTGATCGGTGGGATTTTGCCGAACTCGTTCAGATCGTTATTGGCGGTCGCAAAGAAATTGGATTTCGGATTTAAGCTGCGTGGCATCTCATCTACCTGGATGTACGAATCCCAATCATTTTTCGCATCCCAACCGGGGAGCGGAACGAACCCACTTATACCTGCTCGGCGTTTAGGGACTTTTCCCGTCATTTGAAAGCCGATCTCTCCCGCGTTGTCGGCGAAGACGAAATCCCAGCCGGTCTCGACTTGCCCCATGATGTCCATGCCTTCTTTAACGGTAACTGCCTCGGCGATATCGAAAAGTGCACGGAAGGTGACTGCGCCCGAATCCGCACCTGTCCAGCGCGTAGCAAGATAAAGTCCCGGGCGATGCGGGTTTCCATCCATAACCCCGTGCTCGTTCTCGTAGAAATCCACTTTCACATCATCCGCTTTTTTGCGCTTGATCGTTTCCGTACGGACGTTGAAATCGAGCCATTCATCTTCTTTCAGATATTTGCCATCCTTGCAGTTTTCGACCCATGAATCGACGGCATCGACAAAGGCGTAGGTCACGCCCCAGGCGAGGTCGGGCGTGCGACCGGTAAGCACGCCGGGCGCGCCGGGCATGGTGCCGCCCATCAGATAGCGATCGCCGCTGGAGAGCACGATTTCGCTCCAGACGTTGGGCAGGCGATTGACTTCGAGATGCGGGTCGTTGGCGAGGATCGGCTGCCCCGATTTGGTGCGTGCCCCGCCGATGACCCAATTGTTGGATGCCATCATGCGCGGTGCGCCCATATCCCAGAGTGATGCGGGGTTGACGATGCGCTTGCCAAGCTCGACCTTTTTGAGCAGATCAATATCCAGTTCGCCGAGATTGCCGGGGAAAAGTTCTTCGAGCTTTTCGAGAGAAATATCGGCTTGGACCATCTCAACGAAGAGACGTTCCATCTCGGCTTGCGATTGTGCGAGCGTCAGATAGCCAACCATGCGCGAGATCATGATCGAATCGGTGGGTGTCCATTTATCGGGTTTGTAGCCGAGCAGTTTATATTCCCAGGGCGTTTTTTCGGCGAAGGCAGCGTTGACTCCGTCGGCGTAGGATTGGAGATAGCCCTGATATTTGGCTTCGAGCTTCTCGAACTCACGCTCAAGATTATTGTGCCAATTCATTTGGCGGAAGAATTTGTCGATGCCGAGGCTTTCTTCGCTGTCGTTGAGCAACTCGCAAAGGCGACCCTGCCCGAGGACGCGCATCATCAGCATTTGCACGCCGCGATCCCGCGCGTGAGCAAATCCCTGTCCCCAGTACATGTCGTTTGTGGTTTCGGCTTCAATATGGGGTGTGCCGTTTTCGTCGCGGAAGATGTGCAGGTCGGGTTTGGGGTTCATAGGGAGATCCTTTTTATTTGGCGAAGAGAGAAGTGCGAATATTATAGGGTGTGAAATAAAGATAGGATAGGGTTTTAATGTAGCGCTATTTATGATTTCCTTCCTCAGCGTTTTGTTCTGGCTAATATATAATCAAGATACTTTTTTGTACGAAAGCCCTTGTTTTGGAGAACAGAATGGATAAATCACCTTCTCGTCGAGAGAAGAAACTCTGCTGCAATTCGCCTCTTTGGTTACATGCTTCATCCTTTTTGGTTGGGGTAGCAGTTTTGACATCCTTCTCAGTGCTACAGAAAATTATGGTCGGAAGAGCCGATATGATTCTTCAACCAGGAGGTTATTTGGTCCCGTTTTTTTATGGTGGTTTTACCGGGGTGCTTTTTGGATTATGGTATCGGCGCCTAAAAGAAAATCAAGCTGATCTACTGCATGCCTATGATGAGACCTTGGCAGGATGGGCGAAAGCGATTGAAATGCGGGATAAAGTAACAGACGACCATACCCAACGTGTGGTTGTGCTGACAGAGGACTTGGCACGCGCAATGCAAATCCCGGAAGAAGACTTAGTCCATTTGCGACGCGGGGCTTTGCTACATGATATAGGCAAGATTGGTATCCCTGACGCAATTTTGAGCAAACCCGGTCACCTGACGGACGCGGAGAGAAGCATTGTGCAACAGCACCCGGAACATGCCAGACAGATGTTGGAAGAGATTGATTTTTTAGAACCTGCCCTATGCATTCCTTGTTGTCATCATGAACGCTGGAATGGGAGCGGTTACCCCAATGGCTCTAAAGGGGAAGAAGTCCCTTTAGGAGCCCGCATATTTGCTGTTGTAGATGTTTGGGATGCGCTTGCGAGCGACCGCCCTTATCGTAAAGCATGGTCGCAAAAAGATGCGCTGGCGTATATAGAAGAGAACGCAGGCAAACTCTTTGACCCTGATGTGGTGAAGGTTTTTTCGAGCTATATACGACCCCGGATCAATTCATCTGATCGTTAGCAAGAGGCTGAATATTGTTACTCTGTATGGAGAAGATATCCCTTCATCTTCTCTGTATTAAAAACTGATGTTACGCAAAAGATGCTTTTGGCAGACTTTGGAGTTCCCCTCACCCTCCGCCCTCTCCCTTTGGGAGAGGGGACTTAATTCCTTCTCCCTTTGGGAGAAGGTTAGGATGAGGGAAAACGACAGTCCATTGCTCATCTCTGCGTAACATCAGTTATTACCTTTACCGATTTGATAAAAAACGGTTTGCCCCTCTTGTTGTATTACCCTGAGAACCCCTCTCGCTGACCATAGGCATTGCATTAAATTCTCTTTATACTCATCAAATAGACAAATTATTTAGAAACCACAGAATGATATGTCTTTGCAAGCCCCGATGCTTTTCAGGGCGAAGCAATCTCCCACTCTGGTCTGGAGACTGCCGCGTCGGGCTAATGCCCTCCTCGCAGAGACATGATTTTCTAAATTCTATTTATTCTTCTGGAAGACATGAAAAAAACAACTGCTTTTTCACTTGCTTTTTTGCTGCTACTATCATTTTTCTTGATAGCGGAAAATTTTTCATATCCAGTATATGCACAGGTTCTGACATCGTCTACGCCGACATTCGATCCGCTTGCAGAACCCTCGCTCCCGGAAAATCCCAGTGAATATGAATTGGGACGTTATTGGTATTGGTATCACTGCATGACATGTCATGGGGATATCGGGCAGGGACTTACTGACGAGTTTCGTGCACTTTGGCCTGAAGATCATCAGAATTGTTGGGCGAAAGGTTGTCATGGTGGTCAAAGAGATGATCCCGGTTTCCCTATCCCCACGGTTGTCCCACCTTTGGTTAGCCAGGCTAAATTAGCTCGGTTCTCGTCATTTCAGACATTCTATGACTATCTTAAAAGTACACATCCTCCTCAATACCCGGGAACGCTAAAAGATGAGGAATATCAGGCGATTGCTCTCTATGTTTTCGATATGAATAACCGGGTGCCAGAATCCCCCACGCTGACGCCGACCATTGCTCCTACATTAACTTCAACACCTGTTCCCGAAGTCGTTCCAGAAACGCATACTTCTTCCGAGTCGATAATATTTATCATTGCTTTGGGGTTGATCCTGGTTCTAATCGTGATTCGGGCATTTAAAAAATAAGGGCGGGTTTTAAACCCGCCCTTACCAAATGCTTTCTAAAGAAACTTTCTTTCTTAGTCGAGATTGCCGGTTGCGATGGCTTTCTTAACTTCGCCGATAGCCTGAGTGATTTGAATCTCACGCGGGCAGGCAACTGTGCAATTGAAGATAGTGCGGCAGCGATAGACACCGAACTGGTCGTTGAGAATTTGGAGACGTTCGGCGGCGCCTTTGTCGCGGCTGTCGAAGATGAAGCGATGCGCGTTGACAATGGCAGCCGGCCCGACGTATTCGTCGTTCGACCAGAAAGACGGACAGGATGTGGTGCAAGCACCGCACAAAATGCACTTGGTGGTGTCGTCGAAGCGTTCGCGGTCTTCAACACTTTGAATGCGTTCCTGTGCCGGAGCGGGATCGTCGTTGATGAAGTACGGCATGACGGATTTATAGTGATCGAAGAATGGATCCATATCGACGATCATGTCTTTCAGGACGGGCAAGCCAAGGATCGGCTCGACGGTGATTCTGGTTGATTTGATGTCCTGAACGAGAGTCTTGCAGGCCAGGCGATTTTGTCCATTGATGCGCATGGCGCAGGAGCCGCAAACACCGTGCGCGCAAGAGCGACGGAAAGAGAGCGAGCCGTCCTGATGACCTTTGACGTTTTCCATCAGGTCGAGGACGCGGTCTGTAGGTTCAGCTTCGACGGTGAAGGTGTCGTAATAAGGCTTCTTATCTTTTTCCGGGTTATAGCGGAAGAGTTTCAAGGTAATTTGAGTCATCATATCCTCCTAGTACACCCGTTTTTTCGGTTCAAATCTGGTGTAGATCACATCTTTGTAGTCGAGTTTGACTCCATCGTCGTCAAGCCAGGCTAAGGTATGCTTCATCCATTCATCGTCGAGACGTTCGGGATAGTCGTCGCGAGCGTGGGCACCGCGGCTCTCTTTGCGTTCGAGGGCAGAAACGGCGGTCACCTCGGCGATATCGAGCAGGTTGCTCAATTCCCAGGCATTGAGCAAATCCATATTGAACTTCTCGCCTTTGTCGTCGAGCTTGATATTCTTGAAGCGTTTCTTCAGCTCGCGGATCTTTTCGACAGCTTCTTTCATACCTTCTTCCACGCGGAAAACGCCAACGTGTTCGAACATGACCTCTTTCATTTCGGTAGCGATGTCGGAGAGGCGTTCGTTGCCATCGGATTCGAGTAGTACTTTCAGTTGTTTTTCAACGAATTCGGTGGGATTGTTGGGAAGCGGAATGTAGTCAGCTTCTTTGGCGTACTCGGCAGCTTTGATGCCGGAATGCTTACCGAAGACGACGATATCGAGCAGGGAGTTGGTTCCGAGACGATTGGAGCCGTGCACGGAAACACAGGCGTTTTCACCAACGGCGAAGAACCCGGGCAACGGATTACGCTTTTTATCGATGACGACTTGCCCGTAGTTATCGGTGGGGATACCGCCCATGCCGTAGTGTGCTGTCGGCTGGACAGGCATCGGATCGGTGACGGGGTTCACGCCTAGATAGGTTTCGCAGAAGTCGATGATATCTGGTAGTTTGCCGAGAATCTCTTCGCCCGTTACCACGTACGGGCTTCCGTCCGGACGGGTGCGTCCGTCGAGGGCAGCGTACTTGTTAACGGTTTCAGGCGTCACGTCAAGGTAGAGATAGCGCTTGCCGTTAATCCCATTGCCTTGTTTCATTTCAAGATACATGGCACGGCTGACAACATCACGCGAAGCGAGTTCCTTGACGCTGGGGGCATTGCCTTCTTTTTCCATGAAGCGTTCGCCCTTGCCATTCAGCAGGATACCGCCTTCGCCGCGCACACCTTCGGTGATGAGAATACCCATCTTGTAGATGCCGGTTGGATGGAATTGGAAGAACTCCATATCCTGCGCGGGGATGCCGCGGCGAAGGGCGATGGCAACACCGTCACCGGTATAGGCATAAGCGTTGGAGGTGATCTCCCAAACACGTCCCCAACCGCCGGTTGCGAAGATAACCGATTTGGCTTGGAAGACGTGCAATTCGCCAGTGGCGATTTCAAGGGCAACGACGCCAGCCACACCCTCTTCGGTGCGGATCAAATCCATGACCTGGAATTCATCATAGAAGGTGACGTTATTCTTGATACTTTGTTGGTAGAGGGTTTGCAGGATCATATGACCGGTGCGGTCGGCAGCGTAGCAAGCACGCATGACAGGTTTACCGGTCTCGTTGTTGGTGTGTCCACCGAAAGGACGCTGGGCAATTTTGCCATCTTTGGTGCGGCTGAAGGGCAAGCCCATATGCTCGAGTTCGTAAACGATCTCGGGCGCTTCTTTGCACATGAATTCGATTGCGTCTTGATCGCCGAGATAGTCACTGCCCTTGACGGTATCGTAGGTGTGCCATTCGGGGCGATCTTCTTCAAGGTTGCCGAGGGCAGCACCGATGCCGCCTTGAGCCGCGCCCGTATGCGAGCGGGCGGGATAAAGTTTCGAGATAACTGCCGTTGAAGCAGATTTTGATGCGTATAAACCGGCCATTAGGCCTGCGCCACCTGCGCCTACAACAACGACTTCAAATTGATGTTTTTTCATGAAGACACTCCTTAAGAAGCCAAGACAACGTAGACGGCTACCAGTAAAATGAAGAGCCAGAGAATGAAGATAAAGCCGCGCCAAATGGGGCGACCCCAGCCACTGCTGATGAAATCTTCAACGACGATACGCAGACCGTTGATGCCGTGCGTTACGCCAAAGAAGACCGCCAGCATCTGCATGACTTGCCAGAAGCTATTGATGAAGCCGTCGAGGTTGACGATATCGCTGCTAACAACATGGCTGGGATTGGGGAAGAACATCCAGCGGACGACCGTGTTGATATCGGTTTGGGTGCGGGCACCCATAATGAAGGCGGCAACCAAGCCGATCAATCCAACCAGATAGAGGCCCAGCGCTGAGAGGCGCATGAAGAGCCACATGATATAGTCGAGACTGAAACCGCGTTTTGCTACTGTTCGTGAACTCATATCCATATCCTCCTAGAGACCCAGTGTGCTTTTGAGCACAGCGAAGAGGATCAGACCATACAAGGGGATAAAAGCAAGCCATTGCAGCCAGATCGCTTCTCGTTGGTGTTCCAGCAACGCAGGCCACAGGTCAAGGATGGTGACGCGCAATCCGTTGATCGCGTGGAAGATGACCAGGAAGAAGAGCACCAGTTGGAATATCCAGTTTTCGTAAACAATATTGATGGCGATTCCAACATCGCTGCCAAATTGCTGGGTGAGGAAATCTGCGATGATGTGGGAACCGACGAAGAATACCATCGCCAAACCGCTAAGGCGGTGTAGGATCCACGCCCACATAGGTCCGCCCCCTTTATATTTCAGTCCCGTGAAGAAACCAACTTTCCGATTAAGAGCCATTTGCGCCTCCTGTGTAGGGATACTTTCTAATTGCTCCCGCCACAATGCCTAAGATATTTTCCTGCTTTTAAAAAAGAATATCTATTATGCCAGTTATATCATGGTGGAAACGCATTCATTATCCCATTGTGACCAAGTCACAGAAAGTGACAATGTACATAGATATTTAGTTTCAGACTTCCTCTAATAAAGATTAAGTAGACCTTTATAATCCTGTAGTCAAAAATCAATAAATTTATATTCTTTTGACATCCCCAATCAGGTTTTTGATCTCTGTGGTATTGACTATTGCCGGGGTCATAAGCTATCCAAGAATTTATAGATTCTAAAGAAAGCCCAAGGAGGTACGCATGGCAAGTTCGCATCGAATAAGCCGGCGGGATTTTGTTAAGGTTACGACTGCGGCGCTTGGTTCTATTATGGGCGTTGCGATGGGTATTCCGGTGATCGGGTATTTGATTGACCCGGCGTTGAAAGCCCAATCAGGCGAAGCCTGGATTCCGCTCGGACCGCTGGAAAATTTCCCTATCGGCACGCCAAAAGCTTTTTCTTTTACTCGTTCCAATATCAATGGCTGGGAAAAGACAGTCAACAGCTACGGCGGTTTTGTTTTACGCAAATCTGAATCCGAGATGTTGGTACTGTCCAATCGTTGTACCCACTTGAGTTGCAGCGTTAACTGGGTAGAAGCTCGGGGCGAGTATGTTTGCCCTTGTCACGATGCCCAGTTTGGGGTCGAGGGCGAGGTGCTCGGCGGCCCGCCGCCACATCCGCTTGATCGCTATGAAACCAATGTCGAGGAAGGCACGCTGATGATCCGCTTCCCCGCAGTTCCATTCGAAGGATAAGACTATGTGGCAAAAAATCTATGCTTGGCTGGATGAACGTGTTGGTTTCGACGGCCTCTATAAAAATCTTTTGGATCGTCCTGAGCCCCACGGGAATTGGTGGAACACGCTCGGGAGCGCCAGCTTGTTTCTGTTTGTGATGCAAGGACTTACCGGGATATTTCTTACCGTTTACTACACCCCCTCGCCGGATCACGCTTACGATAGCATTCAGTACATCATGAATGGTGTTGCTTTCGGGTGGCTAATTCGCGGTATCCATCACTGGGGTGCGACGCTGATGGTCTTGGTGGTCTTTATTCACATGCTGCGTGTTTTCTTCTCAGCATCTTATAAATACCCGCGTGAGTTGACCTGGATGGTGGGTGTTTTCCTTTTCCTGCTCACGCTTGGGATGGGTTTCACCGGCTACTTGTTACCTTTCAATCAGCGCGCCTATTGGGCAACAGTTGTTGGTACGAATATAGGCGGTGTTGTTCCGGGCATTGGCGGCTTCATTTTGAAAGCCCTGCGTGGTGGCACGGACGTGAGTGCTCTGACGCTCTCGCGTTTCTTCTCTGCTCATATTTGGATGCTGCCCGCTGCTTTAGCTGGTCTGATCGGTGTTCACCTGTATCTGATTATGCGTCATGGTGAATCTGCGTATCCCGATGCGGATGATTAAGGAGTGCTCCGATGAATGACGAATACAAGAAAAAAGTAAATAATAAATACGAGCAGAAGCTGCAAAAAGGCGAACGCTTTTGGCCGGATAGCATCTATAAAGATTTGCTGGTCTCCTTTGCGCTTTTCATCCTGTTGATCGGGTTAGCGACTTTTGTTGGTGTTCACCCGGAGCCCAAAGTCGATCCCACGGACGCAACCTATGTTCCCCGTCCTGAATGGTATTTCCTCTTCCTCTTTGAGTTTCTGAAATACTTCCCGGGCGCACTGGAATGGGTCGGCGCTGCGGTAATCCCCGGCATCCTGGTTGCCGCTTTATTGCTCTTGCCGCTTTATGATAAAAACCCTTTCCGTCATTATGCCAAGCGCCCCTTTGCAATTGGGTTGATGAGCTTTATCTTTGCGGGAATAGTGACTTTAACTTTCAAAGCTGCGACGGTGCTATCCGGTTTGATGGCCTTGGTCTTGTTTGTTCTGGTCGCAGGATTGATGTTCTTTTCGATTTACAAGAAGCCTGATGTGAATATCTCGTGGCGAAAGCCCGCTTTGTGGATTGTGAGTATTCTGGTGGTTGGCATCATCGGCTGGACGTATCAACAGACTTCTGTGCTGGCGGAAGGCGAAGAAGAGACATATGTTGCCAGTACTGTTGCGGAAAAGATGGTGCTTGGGCAGGACCTCTATTCGATCAACTGTGTGGAGTGTCATGGTGCTGAAGGTGAAGGCGGAGAAATTACAGCGACGGCTGCTGATGGAACAGAAGAAAGTTTGCCTGTCAAACCGATTAATACCAAAGACGAAATGTACACACGCAATGATGGATCGCTTGCTGACATCATCGCTTATGGTCAACCGAACCTGGGCATGCCGCCTTTTGGTGGTGCCTACGGTGGGGAGTTGACTCCGAGCGAGATCGAATACATCGTGACCTTTATGCGCTACACATGGGATGATCGTGCTGAAGTGCCGGCGGATGCCGTCGCCTCTGCGATCCCCGCACTGGCTGAAGGTGAAGTGCCTTCCTATGAAGTGCACATTTCTGCCGTGGCAAAACGCTACTGTGTCTCCTGTCATCGTGAAGGAAAAGAAAATAATAACTACATTATGGATACTTATGCCGGGATTGTCAGTGGTGGAAATAATGGGCCGAACGTTGTCGCTGGTGACATGAACAGCATCTTGCTACAAGTCATTCAACAGCATGAAGTTACGGGCAATGATGGCGAGACCATCAATGTCATGCCCCCGAGCGGAAAAGCGCTCAAGGATGAATATGTCAATATGTTCATTCGCTGGGTGGAAGCCGGTATGCCCGAAAGTGCTGATGAAGCTGCCGCGCTCGGTGCGCCAGCTGAAGCAGAAGTAGTGGCAACCGAAACGCCCGCTCAATAAATTAGACTAGACAAATTAAGCAATGAAGAACCGCTCGTCTTGACGAGCGGTTCTTTTTTTGTCGATCAATATTGACAAGAAACAGAAATAAGGATATATTTCAATTAGCTGTTTAGCTAAATGACTAATTAGAATATGGAAATAAAAAATGGAGAAATAACAACAGATATGGCAACAAAAGTGTATAAGGCTTTGGCTGACCCGACTAGGCGAAAAATCTTGCAATTGCTGCGTGAGCGCGATATGAATGCCGGAGAACTCGCTGAGCATTTTGATTTTGCAAAACCAACCCTTTCAAGGCATTTTTCTGTTTTACAAGAAGCTGATTTGATTCAAGGGACTCGTGAAGGAAACTATATTGTATATCGACTGAACGTCACCGTGCTGGAAGAAACGATGATGGCGATGATGGAGATGTTTGGGCTTGAAGCCAGAGGTACCAATAATGAAAAAAGAATATGATAACAAAAGTATGCTCGTCTTTAGCGGTGTGATCTTTTTGCTCGCTGTCGCTGTGACCATTTTTGCGTGGTCAAAAGTTCCCTCTGATGCAAGGATACCTGTTCATTGGAATGCACAAGGCGATGTTGATAATTACGGTGGTAAAGTTTTTGGTTTGCTGATGGGGCCGGGCTTGATCTTTTTCTTATCGTTATTGCTGGCCTTCATTCCTCGTATGGAACCACGTGTAGAAAACTTACAGCAGTCTCAAAAAGCCTATAAGGTAGTTTGGTTTTTTGTTGTGCTCCTTATGCTAGTGTTGCATTTGATTACAACAGCTGTGGCGCTGGGCAAGACCATCAATATGACGATGATAATGTCTTTTGCTATGGGTATTCTTTTCATGGCAATCGGAAACTATATGGGCAAAATTCGTAGCAATTTCATGTTTGGTATCCGTACTCCTTGGGCATTATCCAGTGAAGCATCCTGGAACAAGACTCATCGCCTAGGTGGCCGTCTTTTCTTTTTGGTCGGGCTGATGGTTTTTCTTAGTGCCTTCTTGCAACGCGGAGAGCTAAGTTTTGGTCTACTAATTGGCGGCGTTTTCGTTATTCTGATTTTTACCTATTCCTATTCCTATTGGGTTTGGAAACAGGACGACGATCGTAAGGCACTTTCGTGAACTGCTTTGTTTCACATGAAACATAAGTTAGGAGAAAATAATGAGTACAAAAACAACCGTAATTCTAGTTAGCATCGTGATCTTTCTGTCCGTGATTGCTGGCGTCATGTTCTACGACCAATTGCCTGATCCGATGGCATCACATTGGGGAGCCAACGATGAAGTCAATGGATATATGAGTAAATTCTGGGGAGTTTTTATGCTCCCGTTGATTTCTGTGGGCTTGCTTGTCCTCTTTCTAGCCATCCCTTATCTGGACCCTCTCAAGGAAAATATTGCCGAATTTCGTGGAATGTTCAATCTCTTTATTCTCGCGATGGAGATTTTCCTTGCCTACATATGGGCACTCACAATCCTTTGGAACTTGCGGAATGGCGCTTTCGAGATGGGAGCGGCGATTATGCCCGCGATGGGGTTGCTCTTTATCTTCATCGGTTACATGATCCGATCTGCAAAGCGGAATTGGTTTATCGGCATTCGTACCCCATGGACATTGAGTAGTGATAAAGTCTGGGAAGAAACTCATCGCGTAGGAGGTAATCTCTTTATGGTATCAGGTACAATCACAATCTTTGGGCTTTTCTTTGGCGGACAGGCTATTTGGTTCATGCTTGTACCTATCTTGGGTACCACTGCTTTTCTCTATATCTACTCTTATATACTTTTTCAACGTGAGGCAAAATGACCACACAAACTTCATCAACCCTTGATCGTAAGTCTTTGAAGACTTTTCTGATCCTTGCTTTTTCGGTTTCCTGGGTGCTCTTTCTTGTGCCTTTAGCATTCAAGGATGCAGACCCACAGCTCCATCAAATTATGCTCACGGTCTTCTTTGCGCTTGCAATGTGGGCACCGGGGATTGCGGCGATCATCGCTACGAAAAAAGCGGATGGCTCGCTCGCGGCATTGAATATCAAAACATTGGGCCCGAAACGATACTACCTTTGGGCTTGGTTGCTCTTCCCTGTTTTATCGGTGCTGACTGGCGCGGTGACCGTTTTATTCCGCGTGGCAGAATTTGATCCTGAACTTTCTCTTGTCCGTGACGCGCTGGCTGCATCGCTTGAAACGGTTACCTTAGACCCTATGACGATCATTTCTTTGCAAGTTGGAGCCGCGATTCTGATTGCTCCACTTTTCAATATGATCTTTGCTTTTGGTGAAGAGCTGGGGTGGCGTGGTTTTCTTTTACCCAAACTATTGCCGCTTGGAGAGTGGAAAGCTATTATCCTCAGCAATGTCATCTGGGGCCTCTGGCATGCACCTGCTATTGTACAGGGGCTTAACTATCCAGGCTATCCAGTTCTGGGCGTGTTGATGATGGTCGTTTTTACTGTGCTTGTTGGCATCATTCTTAGCTGGCTTTACCTTAACACACGCAGCCCGTGGGCGCCTGCTTTGGCACATGGTTCGATAAATGCTGTCGCATCCCTTTCTTTGATGTTCCTCGCTCCGGGTTTTAATAGTGCCCTTGGCGGGACGTTGGCGAGTGTGATGGGGTGGATTCCTTTGGGAGTGTTCGTGCTTTGGTTGATACTCTCACGTCGGGTGCCGGTTAGCGGGGATAATCTAAATATAGACTGATACTTTTTTAATGGAAGCAAGTTCAATATCAGGGAGAGATGCGCTCCATCTCTCCTTTTTTTTAAAACAATTTAGAACATGTGTTCTGCTTAAATTGGGGATTGTGTATTCACATCCTTTTCGCTACACTATAGTCGCTATGTTAGGAAAGGATTCCGGTTCTTATATTGAAATAAAGGAAATGGCTGAGCGCTTGCAGCGCTTGGTTGGTTTGAGTACGTCACTCAATTCGACATTGAACTTGAATGACATGCTGAAGATCATTATTGAAACGGCTGCAGATATCTTGGACTGTGAGGCTGCTTCAATTCTTTTATACGATGAAAATTTGGGTGAACTGTTTTTTGCTGCCGCTACTGGTTCAGACGTAAACAAACTGGCCGAGATCCCTGTTCCGATCAATGATAGTTTGGCAGGGACGATTTTCAGAACCCATGAGCCGCTCATCTTGGATGAACTTGAAGGTGATCCGCGACATAATAAAAAGGCTTCAGAGCATGTCGGTTTTCAGACGCGTTCTTTGCTGGGGGTTCCTTTGCGAATTCGTGAGCGAACGATTGGGGTTTTAGAATCGCTGAATAAGAAAACAGGCTCTTTCACGGAAGAAGACCAGACTACATTAGGGGTGGTTGCTTCTCATGCTGCGGTGGCGATCCATAATGCTCAGTTGATCCAAGCTTTGAAGCACTCCTATGAAAAAGTCAGTAAAGCTGATCAATTGAAGAGTAATTTTCTGGCGCTGGCATCTCATGAGCTGCGGACGCCTTTGGGCATCATTATTGGCTATGCTACCTTTTTGCGTGAAGATGCAGACGGTGAGGCTTCCGATCATGCCGAGCATGTGCTGAATGCTGCCTTGCAGATGCGCACCTTGCTGGAAGATATGAACAACCTGACCATGCTTGAGACGGATACTTCCACTTTCTTGCCTCGTAGCGTGGTTTTGCAAGAGTTGCTCGAAACAACTGCGCAAGAGATTCAAGAAATGGCAAAGGTCAAGGGACAGACCATCGTGTTCGATTTCCCGACTGAGCCTTTGAGTTGTCTTTTGGATGCAAAAAAACTTGGTTCTGCCATCGTCAACCTTTTGCACAATGCCGTGCGTTTCTCACCCGAAAACGAAACCATTATTCTCGGCGTCAAACAGAATGGAGACCGACTCATCTGCTGGGTCGAAGATCACGGCATAGGAATTGCTGCTGATCAGCTTAAAGCCATTTTTGAAAAGTTTTATCAAGTGGAGTCTCCAAATATCCGTCGCTATGGCGGCATGGGCATCGGCTTGACCATTGCACAAGGTCTTATCGAAGCACAGGGGGGCAAGTTATGGGCAGAAAGTGAAGGAGAGGGAAAGGGTTCTACCTTCAAGATTTCATTACCGTATCGTCAAATACCATCTCCGTGACCAAAACTGAGCCTTCTTCTCATCATCGCAGCGCTCTTTGGGGTTGGTATGCTCACCTGCGGGCATAACTGGGCGTACAGCGATTTTGGCAGCATATCATGCAGGTAACGTAACATTCTTGTGGGGGATATGGATGCTTTCATTACACAAAATAGCATTACGATTCTCGAGTACAAAAGATATAAAAATCGCCGATTTGTAGTTTACAAGATCGGCGATTAAGAGCGTAATAAAGAATTTCACGAAGGGGGATTGTTTTGTTCTTCGTTATTTTCCCTCTCCAAGAAGGCAACAGCGCGTCCTTTTTCATCGTCCATAACGAGGGTGATGTAATGCTCAGGACGGAAATCTTCAACGGCGATCAAGTGCAGGCAACGCATCAGTTTTTTGTCAGCATTGATCCAGTCTGCAAGACGGTTAGGGGTTTTGTAGAAGAAATCGTCGCTAAATTGCACATCTTCATCATCAAGATAGATAGCGAGGGGATAAATATGAGCTTCCATCAGGTCCTGAAAGAAATGGGTGCCGAAGGATGGTTCGGGTGCGGTACCAACTCCCTCGCCGGACAGCTCGATCAAAGCTTGGGTGTTATAAACGTCTGCGTAGCCGATGTGCACGCCCAAATCCGGGCTCGATGTTCCCCAGCGTCCAGGACCGACCGCGATAAAGTTTTCATCTTCCAGTTTGGCGTTTAGCAGGCCGATCGAGCGTTCCAATTTGTTCCGCTCTGCCTGTGATTCGATGCTGAAATAATCAGGGGAGACGAAGAGCACATAGTCAATGCGTGGAATGCTGCCGCGTGGTACCATGCGTTTGGTCGAGAAAATGACATCTTCTTCATTGATCTTTTCGGGCAAGTGTACAGGATTATTTTCCTTGATATGGCTTTGCGGACGGCATTGCAGAAGGGTGATTTCGATCTTGGGGTGCAAGGCGCGTGGCTCAAGGATTTTGATGGCGAACTCGGTATCGACTGGCGATTTGTAATATTTTTCAAGAATTTTTAGCGCTTCTTTCATGTTTTCGGCAAAATTTGTGCGCCGTAATAACTCATCAAAGTTGACGACCAGTTTCTCTTTATCCATCAGGTTGGTACGCAGTGCGGAAAGATAGCCGTCTTCGACAGATTGGGCGATATAGCGCAGGGGGGCATAGTGCGGATCGAAGAGTTCTTTGGTGGAAACGGTTGTGAGTTTATTTTCTTCAAGATCGATGGCGTCGACGTACTGCTGCGAGTACCGCTGGATCGCTTTCATATTTGCGGCTGGGTGCAATAATGGACGGCTGAGGGCGACGAGACGGGGATAGTCGTTACCCGTCTGATCGACGGCACGGGTGCCCATCCCCCAGACCAGACGCAGGAAGCCGTCTTCGCGTTTGATGTCGGGCGACCAACGGTAAAGATTACGGCTGAAGCCAACCCCTGCACCGTGTGGAAGATAGTATTTGCCAAAAGGTTCACCTTCAACGAACTGAAGCAGGATAGCGATGCGTTCGTCATAGTCCAGTAGCCCGGTTTTGCTGCGATAGACGATCGGCTCAGCGCGTAGGGCACTGGCATAAACACGCGCGATATTATCGGTAAGGTCGGCTAAATTTTCTTCCGGCGTTCCCTGATTGGGACAGAAGTAACTTTCATATTTTCCTGCAAAGGAGTGTCCAAAATTATCTTCGAGCAAACTGGATGAGCGCGCGATAAGGGGTTGTTTGCCGACTTTTTCGATCACTTCGCGGAGTTGTTCGATGATCTCCTCAGGGAATTTCGCTGCGACGAACTCAGCTTCCAGTTTAGGATGTTCAGCGCGGATCTCTTCTTCGGTTTTGTATTTCTGGTCTGCCCACTTCATTAACCCATTATTGGACATGAAGGAATACATCACATCAGAACCAATATAATAGGAATTTGGGGTGCGGAAGTTCTCACGAATTGCTTCGGGGGCTTTTTTAGCCAGAATACGAGCTGCCAGCAGCATGCCCGCGGATTTTCCGCCGATCTTGCCTTGTCCGATTTTACGTTTGCGGATTCTGTACAGGTCCTTGACGCGGAACCATTTTTTCGCGATGTTGATATATGCGAGTTGGTCGCTGATCATTGTACGGATGAGCACGACCTTAATCTCCTGTAAACGTGCTTCAAGTGGCCCTCGCTCTTTTGGCGGCAATTTTTCGATTGCCAGCGCCTGATCGAAGATCATGTCTTGCGGGGCTAGTTCCGGGTTGAAGGTCACTAAGTCAGGCGTATCATCGCCGCGCTCGGCAAGGATCTTAATGATGATATCTTCGAAGTGTTCGTAGGGAAAGTTATAGGCAAAATAGAAATCGGTCAGCGAATCGCGAATACGTGAGAGACGCAGTTCCCAGATTTCTGAGCTTTCTTCAGAAAACGGGTCGTGCAAGCCTTCTCGAGTTTGCGAAAGTAGGGCTTTCTCGCGTGCCTCGGCATTAAAAACCTCGCGCGTGATGATGCCGCGCTCGAAAAGTTCACGCCGCATACGAGCGCGGATGCGACTACTCAAAACGGGATATTGGTTGAGTGTCAGATAAATATTAAGAATACGATCATTGGAGGGAGCTGCTAAGGTCATAATGTTTTCTGAATTGGTTTTATACAAAAAGTGCCAGGGCTTTTCTTTACCCTGACACTTGAGATGAAATCTTGGTTAGGAAACCAGTACAAGGTTACCCCAGATGCATCGGCATGATGACGTGGGTAAAGTCCTCATCCCCAACAGGGCGGATGACCCCTGGAGCATTGGGTGCTGATGTCTCGATGGCAACGTTCGGCGATTTAACGATCTCCAGCACTTCGCGCAGAAATTTGACATTAAAAGCGATCAGCAAACCAATTCCGTCCACAGTGGCTTCAACAATGGTTTCGTTCGATCCGGTTTCTTCCGATTGAGCAGAAATCTCGACTTCGCTAGGTTCCATATCGTTGGCGGCAGTTTTGATATCCAGACGGACAACATTCGTGCCTTCGCGTGCGAAAATCTCTGCTTGTTTGCAGGCTTTCAGCAGCGTAGCGGTCGAAACCAGTGTGCGGGATTTGTATGAGCGCGGGATGATCTGTTCGTAATCAGGGAAGGAGCCTTCGATTAATTGGGAGACCAATTCGGCGTCTTTCACGCGGAAGATGACCTGTCCACGTCCTTTTGGCGCGACCATTGAGATCATGTCGTTCCCATCGCCAGCAATGCGGGCTAATTCGTTCAGTGCGCGGGCAGGGATAATGGCATGGATCGGTTCAGCAACTGGCGCTGAGAGAGTCGCCTTGCGAACTGACAGGCGGAAGCCATCTGCAGATGCCATCACGATCTGATCACCGGTTACGGTTACAAGTACGCCCATTAAAACGGGGCGAGCTTCATCATTGGATGCAGCAAAGGCGACCTGATGGATCATCTCTTTGAAATCGACTACGTTGAGTTGAATTGCGCCTTCCATATCGGGTACGGCCAAAGGCGGGAATTCCTGCGCATCAATGCCTTTCACATCGTTATTCGATGCGCCGCTTTTGATGTGCAGGGTTTGGGTTTCAGATTCCAGTGTGAGTTCCACCTGATCGCCGGGGAGCGTATTTACAAGGTCTGAGAAAGTGCGTGCGGGCACAGTCGTGGAGCCTTCTTCTGTAACCTTGGCGGGAATCCAGGCGGTAATGCCCAGCTCCAAATTTGTTGCTGAAAGGCGTAAACGGCCCTCATCACTGGCTATTAGAACATTTGCCAGAACAGGAAGGGTACTGCGCGGGGAAACAGCGCGGGAAACGATCCCTAAACCACGAGCCAGATTCTCTTGAAGGACGGTAACTCTCATGCCAGACCTCTTTATCAATGTTATTGGTGAATTTTCAAAAGTATATCATTAAACAAAAATAAGCCCATCAAAGAAAATTACGAAAATCGGGTAAAATGCTCTCCGAAGAACTCAATTTATAAAGGTAGAAATATGGCTCTAAGAAAAATTGTCACCGTGCCGAATGATGTTTTACGGAAAAAGGCACACACCGTCACCAAATTTGATAATGAATTGCGCACCCTGATCGACGATATGGTCGATACCATGCGGGACGCTCCTGGCGTTGGGCTTGCTGCCCCGCAAGTTGGCATTTTGCAGCGCCTTGTCGTGATCGAATACGGCGACGACGAGGATGAAACTGTTCCCCCGAAACTCTACGCCGTTGTCAATCCCGAAATTACACGTGCTTCCAGCGACAAGGAAATAGGCGTTGAGGGTTGTCTCTCCATTCCTGGCTTTGTTGGCGATGTAGAACGTTCCACTTCCATCGTCGTCAAAGGGCAGAATAAGCACGGGCAGAATGTCAAATATAAACTCGATGGCTGGGTAGCACGTATATTCCAGCACGAAATCGACCATCTTGAAGGCGTGCTCTTCACCGATCTTGCTGAGAGCATTTGGAAACCCGACGCAGATTACGTAGATAATGTCTAAAGTGTAGAAGGTGAAGCGTGATAATCGAAAATTCACGCTTCACACATCACGTTTCATTTCATGCACCTAACTCGCCTCTCCCTGACCAACTTCCGCAACTTTGCCCGCCTGGATATTGACCTTCCACGGCGGTCTGTTTTGTTGGTCGGTAGCAATGCACAGGGGAAAACCAGCGTGCTTGAGGCAATCTACTTTCTCGCCGCATTCACGTCCTTTCAAACGCACTCTGACCGTCAACTGGTCAATTTCATTGCCGCTCGCAGTGGAGATTTGACCGTCGGGCGTATTGTTGGGGAGTATGAGCGGGCTGGGTCGCGGCACAAACTTGAAGTGCGCCTCATCTTTGAACCGGTCGGCGTTCAACGGGGCATGCGCCTCCGCAAAGAAATCCTCCTAGACGGAGTCAAGCGTCCAGCAAGTGAGATCATCGGCAGTTTCAACGCCGTGCTCTTTGTCCCGCAGATGTCCCAGATCGTTGAAGGCGGCCCGGACGAACGTCGTCGCTATCTCAATCATACGCTTGCGCAAATTGTTCCCGCTTATGCGCGCACGCTCAGCGAGTATGCGCAGGCAGTTACCCAGCGCAATGCCTTGCTCAAGCAGCTTTCCGAGCGCGGCGGCGACCCTGACCAGCTCGCCTATTGGGATGAAATAGTCACCGATCGCGGCGCAAAGCTGATCCTGTGGCGCATCCAGGCCATTCGTGAGCTGGAGGCACTCGCCGCACGCGTTCATCACGAACTGACGCACGGCAAAGAAGTTTTGAGATTGGATTATCGTCCTGCCTTCGACCCGCTGCCTGCTCCCGAAAATCAGCTCGCCCTCAAGATGACAGCCCCTGCGGATCGCTCTCACCTTGAGCTTGCTACCATTAAAGAACGTTTTGCCGAAGAATTGATTTCACTGCGCCGCGAAGAGATCGCGCGCGGTGTGACGACGATCGGCCCGCACCGTGACGAATTGCGTTTTCTCGCCAACGGCATCGACATCGGCGACTACGGCTCGCGTGGACAAATGCGCACGACCCTGCTCTCGCTCAAACTCGCCGAAGTGGATTGGATGAAACAGCGCACGGGCGAATATCCCGTCATCCTGCTCGACGAAGTGATGGCCGAACTCGACCCCCAACGCCGCGCCGACCTGCTCAACTATCTCGGCAAAGCAGAGCAATCGCTGCTCACGACAACCGATTTGCAGTTGTTCACTGATGAGTTTGCGGATACTGCGGAAGTGTGGGACGTAGTGAACGGTGCTGTGAACAAGAAATAGTAATGTTCGAATATTACAACGTTCAAAACCCCAAGGAGTAAAAATGCCAGTTAAAAAGTTTTCTGATGCCGAAGTGACTGAAGTCAAAGCAGGTACGAAGACCACTATGCAGGTCTTGATCTCTTCTGATGAAGCTCCCAACTTTGCCATGCGCCGCTTTGAGATCCAACCCGGCGGCGGAATGCCGCTACATACCAACGAGGTCGAGCATGAACAGATTGTTCTCGGCGGGCGCGGGCGTGTCGTGCTCGGTGATGAAGTGCATGAAGTTGAAAGAGATGATATTCTCTTTATCCCTGCAGGACTGAAACATTCCTATGAATCTATCGGCGATGAACCATTTGTCTTCATCTGCTCGGTGCCGAATATTCCTGATAAGATCGAGATGTGTGAGTAGAAAAAGAGCCGAAGGCTAAAACCTTCGGCTCTTTTCTTTAGGGGAGAATAACGCTTTCTATTTGATATAGAACGGGACGACTTTGCATTTCTTCGAGTGTGAGTTTCGTCGCACACCCTGTGATTGTCGTTCTTGGGGGAATATTTTGTAATTTTTCAGTTTCGCCGATAAAGAAATGGAATCTTCCTTCGGGCACCAGATTGTTTACAGCTTGGATTCTGGTTGGTGCATCTATGAACTCTGCTTGTTTAACCATTTCTTGAAAAAGAAGATCAATATTGCGTTCTTTGCCATTGTTGAAGAAGTTGTCGATGCATAGAGTGGGCAGTTTTCCACAGGAAGTTTCGCCAGATGGGATGATATCAATATATGAGCCGGGATCAATGCGGAATGCGTAAGGAATTTGGTTGGTGGGGCAAGAAGGGATGGAAACTTCTGGGGAGGTAGTGAAACGGAAAATGAAAACAGGTACTACCAAGGTGAATAACGCGAGCAAGCTGGAAAGCAGTACGACGCCTGATTTTTTTTTCATCCCATTTTTGGATGTTAGGTCTATCCGAAGACAAGGCGACTGCTAATAACCCAAAAAGGAAGGGCATTGTGCTTGCGTAAAATCGTTTACCGCCGTCGATAGGAGGGAGAAATGGAATCGAGAGTAATATGCCCAAAAAACTTGCCAAAAAGAGAGCATGAAGGGGGTGCTTTATCGCTTTTATAGAACGTATTAACCCCAGAACGAGTAATCCTAGACTGGCTATCCAGAGACTAGTATCAAGCCAACGCAGTTTTGAGCCAGCAAAGCTGAAGATACCCATGCTATCAGAAAAGAAAAAGTCACGATAAGATTTTGCCGCGCCAATAAGTAGGCTTGTGGGGTGGGCTTTGAAAAAAAGGATGGCTGCGTTCATTATAATCTCAGGGTCTTGTGTTCCAAGCTCTTCTATTGAGCGATGCCATCCAGTTCCCCCATGTACCTGACCGTATAGTGTGTATGCGAAATTTCCAAACGAGTGAATCCCTGGCTCGACAAGTATTCGGGAGTGGATGGAGTTGATAAGAGAATAAGAAAAAATAATAGTTGCAATTGCTAGAGAGAAAATTTTCCAAGAGAAAAACTTTTTATGATCAAAAGTTACTCCTGCCCATAAAGCCAAGCTAGGTAATACGAAAAATGCTCCTGCACGTACGCTAATCGCGAGTGTTGTGATAAAAAGCGCATATACTAGCACAGTTATTTTTTTTCTTGTCGCAACATCCCAAAATAATAGGAGACTGAGATTCCCTAAAGCAAGTCCCAGCAATTCGGTATGTGTAAAACCTATTTGGAGTTGAGCATAGAGAAAGAAAAAAGCCATGTAAAGCGCAGCAGGAAAAGCGCCAAGCTCTGAGTTTATCTTTTGTCCTACAAGGTAACCGGTATAGCCTAGTAGGGCGACAAGAATGGCAAGGGAAATCTGTAAATTGTTGCCGGTAAAAAAAAGAAGTGATGCTAGAAATCCAGAAAATAAAGGACGCCTTGCAGCTTGAACACTGTACAACGGAAACTGATAGCCACTGGTAATCGCCCGCGCACTATTGTAGTAAGAAAAGGCATCTTTATATGGCAATAACCCACCAATAATTTTGTTATCAGAATATCCAGATGTCCACATAAAGGACAGTGCTAAGGCAAATATCACCATCGTTAGCATTAAACTCGCTGATTTTCCAAAAGTATTTTTCTCTCGGAAGATGATTGCATATGCTAGAAAAATGGTTAGAAAAAGTAATGGCGAATACCACTTAAAAAATGATGTAACTGCGACAGGAAGTGGAAATATTAGAATCCCCGCAAAGAAAGCAAAAGAAACAAAAAGGTTCGCGGCATTTTTTAAAAAATATTGTGTTTTATCTTGCATATATCCCTCTGGTTATTTTGGTGTATTCGTGGGCCAGGGGGTATAGGTCGGTCCTTGCGTAGGACGCGGGGTGAGTGTCAGAGTGGGGGTGAGTGTTGCTGTTGGTAGGACGGATGTCTCGCTTGGGGGCATTGTCTCGGTTGGGAACTCGATTGTTGCAGTCACGCTGGGTGTTGGAGTGGCAACAGGCCGTGTCAGATACCACAGAAAACCGATTGAAATAGATATGAATGCCAGAAACCCGACCACGCCCGCGATCAGCCAGCCAAGGGGAAGTTTCTTCAGAGAATGCTTCTTCTGTGTATTGGGGACACCGAGCAGCACAACGGTTGAATTATCGTGTCCCCCGCGCTCATTCGCCAACTCAACCAAGGTCTGCGCCGCAATTTTCAGGTCTTTCTTCGCGCGCACGATCTCCAGAATTTCATCGTCCCAAACTAGATCGGTTAGACCGTCGCTGCACAGCAACAGTATATCGCCCCCTTGCAGGGGCAAACCTTGGTTGCCGAGCATCTCATCATCATTTTGTTCGGAGTTCAGATGTATACGGAAATCTACATCAGGAGCAGGGGATGAACCGATATAGCGCCGGATTACGTGTACATTCGGATGGTTACGTGCCTGCTCTGGGGTGATGACACCCTTATCCATCGCTTCCTGAATCCAGGTGTGGTCAATCGACAACTGTCGGATGGATGCTCCACGCATGAGATACAAACGCGAGTCGCCAATATAGCCCGCATATAAACGATTATCGACCACCCAAACACAGACGCAGGTTGCACCCATGCCCTGTTTTCTATCGTCTTCCTCTGCCAAGTGAACAATCGCCTCGTTGGCGGCATCCACTGCGATGGCAATGGTTTCTAAAGGATTCTCGCCATTGCTGTCTGCAACAGCCTGGCTGACATAATCGACCACCATTTCAGCGGCAACTTCGCCCGCCTGATGGCCGCCGATGCCGTCGGAGACAATCGCAAAAAGAATCGGAGTCGAATCACCCTCGTTGAACTGAAACGAAGAGATCGCATACCGATCTTCGTTAATTTTCCCCTTTTTCATACCCTTATGACTGAAGGCAGCCACATATAAATGGGCGTTTTCAGCAGGAATCATTTTTCAACCTTCACTTTGGGCTTTACTTTTTTGGGTGCTTTTTCAAGCATAAATTGATAACGCATTGCGCCAAAATGGATCACATCGCCGTGAGCGAGTAGTATCCCCTCTGTGCGGACTTTCTCAAGGTTGACCCACGTCCCTGCCACCGAACCCTGATCTTTCAGGATGAAATTTCCATCTTCTGTTTTGGATAAAACAGCATGCAGCGCTGAGATGGATGGATCATCGAGCACGTACGCCGCCTTAACAGGGTCGGCACCAAGAGTCATCTCCTCATCGCTGAGCGGGATCGGTGTGCCCTTGTGCGAAAGGCCGCTTCCGTTAAGACGTGCCAAATAGGCTGCTGCGCGTGTCCGTTTTGGGGTCTGTCGCCAGCTGGGAAGGGGCAGACGTTTGCCCGCTTTTTCCTTTTTGGGAGGCGGCAGTGGTTGGGTGACGGGGTCATGGGAGGCTTGCTGGGCTTCACGTCGTGCGCTTAAGATGCGGCGGCGTCCACCCACAAGTAGGATCAAGCCGAGAATAAGTCCCGTTAACGCGATCACGCCAATGGTCACGAGCGATCCGTAACGTCCAAAAAACGAGAGAATTCCGCTGGGGGGCTGTACAACCGTCAGAGAGACGGGGATGCCGATGCTGCTCTGCGTGAGACCAAGCGAATCTTCGATCTCAACGCGCAAGGAATATTCTGCGCTGTTGGTATATCCGCTAATGTCCCATTGAAGTTGTTCGAAGGGGGCTTCGTTGATTTCACTGACCAGTTCGTCGTCAACGTAGAGGCTGGCGCGTGTGATCGGGCGTTCGTGCCCGTCGGGAAACTCGATCAGAAGGTCGAGGGTGGTTTCGTTCGGGAGAAGGAGATCGGTGTTATAAGGATCATCCTCGGGTGCCTGACGCACAATTTGTGCTGGAGGCGAGACGAGCAAAGGGTTCGGCGGCTGGATATCAAGCGTGAAATTGATGCTTTCAGAGGTGAGGCTCAGGTCGCTGCGCTGCACCTGCATGGCGAGTGCGTGCGCCCCCCCAACGGAAAGATTCGATTCATAATCGAAGGTGTAGACATGCCGCAGATGGGCAAAGTAGCTTTCAAGATCGGGGAGGGTTTCGATGCCGGAGTAGGCGAAGTAGCTGCCGCCGGTTTGGAGCGCCATTGATTTGAGCGCATTGGCGCTGAAGTGGACGAAGTAGGCATCGGTATCAATCAGCCAGACGTTGACGCGCACGTTCAAAAGGGTGGCGCGCTCAGTGAGGGCTTCGAGAGTATCAACGGTGGTTTGATCGGGGAGGTGCGGGGTCAGGAAGAGAATGCTGCGCTTCATGCCTTCCTGGGAGCCTTGCTGTCCTTCGAGTAGATCGAGGGCAAAGGAGAGTGATTGCAGGCTGGGGATGGATGCTCTTGCATCCGGCTGGAAGGAGACCAGGCTATTACGCCATTCGCTGGCGCTGGCGTTGACGAGGATCGGCCCCGCGGTGGTAATGAGACTCATCTCATCAGTTGGGGCGACAGGGCGTGCTTCTGCCCAGATACGTAGTGCCTCGACGATCTGATCGTAGCGTGAAGTGCCGAGGGAATCGCGCGTGTCCATAGGGGGACCGGGGTTAATGGCAACCACGATTTGGGCGCCAACTTCTTCTTCAACGAGAGATGTCAGGGGCAACGGGTTGCCGTCCTCCAGCAGGGTCAGGTTTGCAGCGTCCAAAGCGGAAGCAAATTTGCCATCCGCGTCGTAGACGTCTAACATCCCGTGCATGGTAGGGAAGTCGCCAGCATCGATTTTGATGATCTCCGCGCGGGCAGCCTCCTGTGCGCGGACAGCAAATCCGCCCACTAATGAGATTGCAGCGATGAGAAATGCCAGTAGCAGTTTACGCATCATATTGGATGATTTCGTTTTCCGTTTCAGTGGGAGCGGTAGAAGGGGCGCTGGCCTCGAGCCAGTTCAGCATCCACGCGCTGTTAACATAGGTTAGGCCAAAGCCTTGTAAAATGGACGAGAGAGGCAGGAAGATCGCCATGAATATGCCGAAATAGCGCAACATTAAGTCAGGGTTGGTATTGTTCATACTTATGGGAATAACGAGTGCAAATTGGATGATATTCATGGGGATTGCGATGAGAATGCCAATCCCAAATTGGAGCATGTAGAGGATGATGGTCATCAGCACGAGCGGCCAGAATTTCTCTTTGAGTGTGTTCCATGCGCTCTGGATGGCTTCTATCACGCTGCCATCTTCTGCGATGAGCGCAGCCATACTCAATGAAAATAGCAGGTAACCAACCAGGCCGACGGGGATGAATAAAAGAAAAAGGGGCACTGCGCAAAGGAAGCCGATCCCTGCGGTTAGCGCACCGACGAGCACAAGGAAAAGCATCGGAACAAGATAGATCAGTCCTAAAACCAGCCCGATGGAGAAGATCACGCCGAGCATGCGCCATAGATAGGGCAAGCTGGCTTCCCAAAGGGTGCTGAATGTCAGTGTTTCGCGATTTGTTTGTGCGAGCAGCGTTCCCTTGAGTGTGCCAATAAAGCTGAAAGCTGTGCTGATGATTGTGAAAGCGATAAAAAAGAAATATACAAAGAAGAAAATAAGTGTGGCGATAGTACCAAAATCAGACGCGAAAAAGCGCTCAATTTTTTGGGGCGAAGAAAATGCGATTGTCCCTCCGATGAGGATGCCCATTAGCGCGGGCGCAATCATCATCAACATGCCAAACCAGATGATGACCTTTTCTTTCCAGATCGTTTTCCAAGTAGTGGTGAGAATATTTCCGTAATTCATGGCACTCCTGTTTCAGAGCATATCATACACCACGCGATTATTTCCGTCCACTTTGCGGATGAGAAAAAGCCCCTCAGAGCGAAACATAGTCTCTCGTAAGGGGCTGGATGGTGATTGGAGGAAAGGCATTTCTCTTGGGCAAGAAATCGCTCTCGCCCTCAAATTGCTTCCGGCTAATAATTAGTATGCTTGTTGAAGAACAACTTCTTCATCATCTTCCGGTTTGGACGTGATATCAAGGTATGAGAACATCCAGACCGCATTTGCATAGGTCAGCGTCAGCCCTTGAATGATACTCATCAAAGGCATCATGATCGCCATAAGAATGGAGAGCGGTTGGAAAAAAGCTGTCGGGTCTTGCATATAAGGATCTGACATTATCGGCGTCATGAATGTAAACTGGACAATTTGCAAGGGAAGCATAAAGACCATGCTCACAGCCCACATAATGAAGAACACGATAACACCCATCAGAATCAGGTACCAGAATTTTTGCTTTAATATCTTGCCTGCTTTTCGCATTGCATCAAAGACGCCAATATCCTCCGCGACCACAACAGTCATGGCTATGGAAGCAAAGAGGAAGGCAATCAATTCCAGCGGAATAATAAGCAGCATAAAGGGCATCATACAGATGATGCCTATTCCAGCCGTAATTGCGCCGACAATGGAAAACAGGAACATGATGATGACCATAAAGACAAAAAGAGCAGCGAAGATGATAAAGAAAATGCCAAAAATACGCCATACAAAAGGAAGGCTGGCATCCCACAGTTCACGAAAAGAAATTGTGGTCTCCTTATCTCTTAGGTCAAAGGTGCCTTTGAAAGTCCCGGCAAAGCTTAGCGCCATGGTTGCATAAGACAGAATAGAGAACAAAAGCGTGCTCCCCACGAAGAGAGCGAAAAAGAGCCAAAGGATACTAGGTTCTGTGGAATTACCTTCGATAAAAGAGAAAAAACGTTCGTCTGAGAAAAAATAGAAGAAGCCTCCTATGACGATGCCCATCAATGCGCCTGGGATTGCCATCAGCATCCCAAACCAGATGATGACCTTGTGTTTCCAAATTGTTTTCCAAGCATTGCCAAGTATTTTGCCGTAATCCATAGATACCCTCTTTTCATTTTATTGATAGACGCTGCGGATGGCGGATTCTAATCAGCCGGAGGCGTTTTTTGTTATCCGCTTGGCGAAACAAACCCGACCCCAAGCTTGTTCTTTCGCAACCAAAACATCAGTGCGCTGACCAGCAGAACTCCGATAACACTAATCCCGAGTTTTTTTCTGCCCCCTACTTTCATCTGGGGTTTTTCTTTTGGTCTTGTAGACCAAGCTGCCCAATATCATAAATGATGAGATGTGTTCCGTCTAGTATCCCATTCACATGAGAATGTAGGGTCTATCTTGAATATCTTTTCCTTTACCAGATGGGCGGGATTTTAGTGGAGTCAATCTATTTCCGGGGTTTTACTCGAAAGCTATATCCATATTTTTCAAATCCCAGGGATTCGTAGAACTGATGCGCGCGTTCGCGCTTGATATGGCTCGATAAGACGAGCTTATAACAGCCTGCTTCTTCGCAAATTTCCATTGCGTATTCCATCATGATTTTGCCAAGCCCTTGCCCTTGCATCTGTGGGTGGATGACGACATTTTCCACGATCCCTGCGGGTGCGCCGAGATGGGCGAGGTTATCCATGATGAGCAGTGCAAAGGTGCCGATGATCTCCTCGTCTCGTTCAGCGATGTAGAGCGCGTAGTTAGGGTAGCTGTTTATCTTTGAGAAGATGTCTTCGGCATCGAGCAAGTTGAGGCGGGGAGCGTCTTCCGCTTCCAGTTCAGTGTAGAGCGTGAGTATTATGGGGATGTCTTGTCTGGTTGCTTTGCGGATATTTATATTCATGGTCACCTTTACAGAAATTGGTTGGTACTTGACGTCTAATTCAAGTTCATGATACTATATCGTTTAACGATACATTGTCTTACGATATAGCGAGATGCGATACAGGAGCATTATGAGTATCAACTATAAAAAATACCTCCCCCTAACAGAATCTACGGCCTATATTCTCTTGGCATTAGCAGAGCCTTTGCATGGCTACGGGGTGATGCAAAAGGTCGAGGCGATGAGCAAGGGGACGGTGAAGATCGGTCCGGGCACATTATATGGCGCTTTCTCGAATTTGGAGAAGGAAGACCTGATCGCTAAAGTTGGCGAGGAGAGCCGTCGTAAATCCTATACATTGACGGAAAAGGGACGCGAGCTGCTCAAGGAGCATATCCGTCGAATTGAAATTTTGCTTGAAAATGGGCTACCGACAAAAGATTGGTAGCAAGGAGAATGAGATGAGTACGATCAAAAAATTCCACTGGTATTGGGCCTGGGACGATGAGAAAGAAGAAGCCTGGCTGCGCGAGCAATCGCTTGCAGGGCTGCATCTGAAGGATGTGAGCTTTCCCAGTGTCTACACCTTTGAGCAGGGCAAGCCCAGCGATAATGTCTATCGTTTGGATTACTTCTATGACCGCAAAGATATGCCCGCCTATTTGCAGGTCTTTGAAGATGCGGGCTGGGAATATCTCGGCGAGATGAGTGGCTGGCAATATTTTCGCACGGAAAGTGTTGATGGAGAAGCGCCGGAGATCTACAGCGATAATGCATCAAAGGCTAAGAAATACGAGCGTTTGATCCTGTATTTGGTCATCTTCCTGCCCATCTATTTGAATTTCTTCAATATGGCCGATCGCTATGATGCGGGCTATATGCAGTTCTTTTCGGTGCTGATGAGCGCCCTTATGCTGCTCTACATTTATGCGATGGTGCGATTGGTGAGCCGTGTATCGAAGCTAAAGAAGAAAGTCTGAAAACACAAACTCAGCTGAATCAAAAAGGATTTACGCAGTCACGTAAATCCTTTTTCTTTTCCACTACTCAAATTCCTTTTCATAGGCCAGAAAATCTTCCCAGCTCCCATCAGCCTCCACGCTGGGATGCGTCGCATCGCCCTCCTGTCGACTTGACCACGTTAAATGGATGACGGTATAACGCTCCGGCTCCCCCACATGCCTGACGAGAATATCATCCGTCGCCCCATCTCGATGCGCAATGACTTCGACATTCCTGCCAAAGAGCAGATGATCGGGCGGTAATTCTTTTTGTAGCTCGCTGTAGAGCCTTTTGCTTTCTGCTTCGCTGGCGGGGAACCAGCCTGCGGGGAAGTTCTTTGTTTTCAAGTTTAGTTTATTTGGTATATCTTACTGAAAACATCTTTAAGTCCCTAGAAAGCCACCATTGCAAAACCAGTCGCTAGCCACCGCAGCCCGATACATGGCAGCTACCCATGAGTTTTTTTGATCAGCTTCAACACTAATAAGCTCCTCTTGCAAATGAGAACGAACAGCTTTTTCACCATTAGCTGTTTGATATAGCCTTGTTAGTCGAGTGCGAATTTCAGCGAGACGACTTCCTGCATTTGATGAAAACAAAGTTGGGAGATCTAGTTCTTTTAGGTGCATTTCTACGCGTTGTTTAGCCCCCTGCGACCAATAATTAGGCGGTGATGTAAAATAACGGAATCCTGCTGGAACACCAACTATCACTTCTGCTACAAGCCAAATATCGTTATCTATATCATCAAAATAAGGATGGAGAAGCTGCTCTCCTTCTGTAGTTGGATAGTATTCGGCTTTCTTCCCTTGGCACCAATTACAGACTGGAACCAGATTATTAGGTGTTACAGAATAAATAGGAAAAAAAGTTTTAGGAAGGTAGTGATCAAGGGTGTTTACTGTACCTATGCCGCATAAGGGACACTTACCATGTATAGGCGCAGACATGATTTGGTCATAAATGGGGCGTCCCTTTGACGTTTTGGGAACCATTCGGCCTGTATAAACTTTGACCATTTCATCCCTTGAGATAGAACCTATTTGGTTGTGAGGCTGCTTTTGGAACAGTTGCTTACCCGTTGCCTTAATGTCATAGTCTTTGGCTTCTGTGTCTACTTGCTGAACAATGGATTGCAATCGTGCTTTTAGCTGTCCATTTTTGACCATAGAGATACAGGTTTTGAAGACTTCAGTAGCAATAAAAGTCTTCAAATTTTTATCCTTAGGTAGAGGTAGATGTCTCATAAGCTGGAGTTATTTATCATTATTTAGATACATGCCTCGAAGCACTGCTTTCCCCTCTGCTCCAAGCTTGCCTTCTAACTGCGCTAGTGCTTCTTCGTAACCGTCTGCATTGTGCCTTAAGTTATTTAAAAGCTGGTGGTAACCTGATTGTGATAGTTCCAACTGAAACACTTCTCGACTTAGGATGCCAACACTTTCAGCAAATGTTTCAATTGATGGACGCTCAGCCTTTGAAATTTTCAAAATGCGATTGAGTATCCACACACAGGATTTCGGAACTTCTTGTAGGATTATCGGTGAATGGGTTGCTACAATCGCTACTCCATTTCTTTGCACAAGCAATTCAGAAATTGCGCGTGTCATGGCCGATAATAACGGAGGATGTAAGTGTGCCTCTGGCTCATCAATCAGTACTAGCGTTCTTTCCTCAACTTTCTCCACAAGTCGCGTTATTGTTAGAAGAACAATCTTATGACCTGAACTAAGTGCTTTAAAGGTCTTCAGTACCTTGTCTTGCTCTTCCTGGTTGGAAGGGTTGGCCTCAATGATAGATATTAGTTGAGCTGCCTTGAATACAGGATCAGACTGGAGAATATTAATCGCGTTTATCCATCTTCTTCGTCTTGAGCCAATACGACACTCTCTTAAGCTATCGACAAATTCATGAGCTAGCATATCAGGGGTTTTAGGTTTAATCTTTGCCGTTGGAGATGGACTGTCCCAACCACGAAGTCCAATGTAAGAGAAACCAAGAGTATCAGGTTCTGGATTTCGATCAGGTAATAAATCTGCTTCATCAAATGCACTAAAGGAAATTGCTACTGCATTAGCAAAAGTGCTACTATGACTTTCTTGTTCGCTAAATTCAAATGCGCCAGATTGTCTTTCGAATGCATCCTTTGTAACCAAAGCTTTAGCCATCAGAGAAAGCAATCGTGTTTTTCCTACACCGTTGCGTCCAATAATAATATGAACATTTGTGGGAATGGGCGAATTTGGGTCAACGTTAAAATCTAGCTTGAAAGGAGGGGAGCCATCATCTGATCTTTTAGGAGGAAAATAAGTGAAATTGTAGCGTGTTACGCGTGCGTCCCCACGGGCCATTCGTCGGAATTGTCCCTCAACAGTGCTTTGGGTTACAGAGCGAAGCAATGACTCTCTAGTGACATCTTCGTCCTTAGCCCACTCCCAACGTTCTTCATCCCATGCCACATCACATAAGCAAATTAAAATTTGTTCACGAATTGAATCTCCAAGAGTAGCTAGTTTTCCGTAGTATTCTTCATCTTGACCAACTGAAAAAAAGTTATCCCTCAATTGATAAAAGCTAGTCGGAACATTTGGTCTGCGATGTCCTGGCAGGGTGTCTTTCAGTACTGATTGGGGCTTTAATCCGCGTTCTCCGATTTTTACTTGTCCAATTCTGTGGGGCTCGTTATTATGATCAATAATTGTTAGATAGAATTGGGTACTATACTTTCCCCAATCATCCCAGTCGTCGCGGTTTAGGTATGCTGACCATCCTTGCGCACCATGAGGGATTTTCGCGCGTGGCGAAATGACATGAAATGGTATTGGTTTAGGCAGATTCATATTTTACCTAGATAGGATTTCGTCAAAAATTAGTGTAGCTTTCACTTGTTACTCCCACTCAATCGTCGCGGGCGGTTTCGACGTAATATCATAGACCACCCGATTGATCCCCTCCACCTCGTTCACGATGCGGCTCGAAATCCGCGCCAGCGCCTCGTGCGGGATCGGCGTCCACTCCGCCGTCATAAAATCGCTCGTCGTCACCGCCCGGATCGCCACCGCCTCCTGATACGTCCGCTGGTCGCCCATCACCCCCACCGAGCGCACCGGCAGCAGCACCGCAAAGGCTTGCGACGTCTCAGCGCCCTTCCCGATCATGCCGATATTGGATAGCTCTTCGAGCAGGATCGCATCCGCCTTGCGCAGACGGGATACCCTCGGCTTGGTCACTTCACCCAAACAACGCACGGTCAAACCCGGACCCGGAAATGGCTGCCGCCAAACCAGCTTTTCGGGCAACCCCAAGGCTTCACCGACAAGCCGCACCTCGTCCTTGAACAGATAGCGCAACGGCTCGACCAGCTCAAACTGCATATCTTCGGGCAGCCCGCCGACATTATGATGACTTTTGATCTTCGCCGCCTTATTACGGTCTGGCGCCGACGACTCGACCACATCGGGATAGATCGTTCCCTGCACCAAAAACTGCGGCTGCCCAACCGACTTCGCTTGCTCCTCGAAAATGCGGATGAACTTCTCGCCCACGATCCGACGTTTTTTCTCAGGGTCGGTCTCGCCCGCCAATGCGCCGAGAAAATCATCTTCGGCATCGACAGCGATCAACTCCGCGCCGAGATGCTCCCGAAAGGCAGAGACCACTTCATCGGACTCATTCATCCGCATCAAGCCCGTATCGACATAAACACAGACGAGTTGATCGCCAATCGCCTTATGCACCAACGCCGCCGCGACGGATGAATCCACCCCGCCACTCACCGCAGCGAGAACGCGCGCCGAGCCAACCTGTTTCCGTATCTCGGCAACTTTCTCGTCGATGATATTCTCCGCTGTCCAATCGGCATCCACGCCGCATATCTCGACGGCGAACTTGCGCAGCATCTCCCCGCCGCTGGGGGTGTGATTCACTTCGGGGTGAAACTGAACGCCGTAATAATTCCGCGTCAGATCACCCATCGCGGCGACGGGGCTGTTTTCGGAAATGGCAAGAGAGACAAAGCCATCAGGCATTTCGGTGATGCGGTCGCCGTGAGACATCAGGGCAGGGAATGGGGAATCAGGAATCAGGGGACTAGGAATCAGTGATTGAACGGTAGCCACCCCAAATTCGCGTTCGTTCGAGGGGTCTACTTGTCCACCCAAAGCATGGGTTAAGGCTTGCATCCCATAGCAAATCCCCAAGATCGGCAATCCGGAATCCAGAACATAATCGGGTACTTGCGGCGCGCCCTCGGCATAAACAGAGGCGGGACCGCCCGAAAGGATATATCCGCCCGGCTGGATGGCATTGACCTTTTCGGCTGGGGAGTCGTAGGGAAAAAGCTCGCAGTAGATGTTTTGCTCGCGCACGCGGCGGGCGATGAGCTGGGCGAATTGCGAGCCGAAATCGAGGATGGCGATTGAGTTTTTAGTCATCTGTTGTCAGTCTCCGTTTATCAGTTTTCAGTTGTTGGCTTCTGAATGCTTTTTTTGTTGAAAAAGTTTAGTTTGCCTATCCACTATTCCTGTTGTTTTTGGGTTTTCTAATAATTGATCGACTATCTGAATTAAGTCGCCAATATCAAAAACGCCGCCATAACACGCATTTGCCCCCGCTGTAAATATTCTTTGTACCCATTTTTCATCTTTTATTTTATAAACTTGAACAACTATTGGAATATATGGAATATTTTCATTTCCCCTAATTGAGTTTAATAATTGAAAATCTTCATCATTAATGAAACGAGATAAAATCAAAATGTCGGGATGAAATTTTTCACAGATAGCGAAGCACTCAGCTTGAGCACTAACTGCATCTAGGGCATATCCTTGTTCTTCAAAGAAGACGGTAAATAATTTTCTAATATCTTCATCGTCATCAAGATATAAAATTTTCCCTTTTGGCTCCATACTAATCTCTATCCTCTGAAATCAAATGAAAATGTAGATGCGGAAAATCCTGATGCTCCCCGCCATTGACGATCAGGCGGTAGCCTTTCTCTGCGAGCCCGAACTCATCGACGAGGCTTTGCACCGTTTTGACAAGGTCTGTCATAAAAGCGGGATTGTCCGCGTCAAGGGCTTGGAAGTTGGGTAAATCCAGTTTGGGCATCAGCAGGATGTGGACGGAGTAGCTGGGCTTGGGGTGGTGAAAGGCGAGCAGGGTCTCGGTTTCACGCAGGCGTTTGGTGGGGATTAGAAAAGACATTTTTGTGAAAAGAATACGGATGATGAATTTTCCGAAGGCGGTGTTGGCGAGGCAGTAGAGGGTATTCATAAAAAAGTAGGGACGGGGCTCAGACCCGCCCCTACAAATATATCTTAATATCCGTTCGTAAAGGTGATCTCGTCTTCATCCAGCGAGGCGATACAGGCCAGAGATTTGACGACAAAGCCCATCTTTTCGAGAGCGGCACGTCCACCTTCGAAATGCTTTTCGATCAGCGCGCCGACGCCGACGACCGTGCCTCCCGCCAATTCTGCGAGGCGCACGAGTCCGAGAATGGTCGCGCCGCTGGCGAGGAAGTCGTCGATGATGAGCACTTTTTCACCGTTGGAGAGATATTCGGGGGAGACGATCAACTCGACCGTGCGACCCTTTGTATGGGAAGGAGCGAGGGTCAGAAAGACCTGATCGGGCATGGTGATCGGTTTGCGTTTGCGCGCATAGACGACGGGAATGTTTAAATATAAGCCGGTCGCCACGGCGGGTGCGATGCCGGAAATTTCGGCGGTCAAAATTTTGGTGGCACCGAGGTCTTTGAAAATTTCAGCGAACTTTTTCCCCGCTTCGTCCATCAACATCGGGTCAACCTGGTGGTTGACAAAACCATCCACTTTAAGGATGCCGCTGCCGAGGTAGGTACCTTCTTTTTGAATGCGATCTTCGAGTAATTTCAAGAGAGACTCCTTTACTAAATTGAGCTAGACAACCAATTCCCATTGTACAACGCGAATCGGCTCTTGTGTTAGAATCCGCGTGATGGAAAAAATCACAAATTTGTTATTAGCGTCGAATTCCCCCCGTCGACGAGAACTGCTTGGCTTGCTTGGTTTTTCTTTTGATAGTAGCTCCGCTGATGTAGACGAAAGTATCCGGCCAAACGAAAAACCTGCCAACTACGTACTCCGTTTAGCGGAAGCAAAAGCACGTGCATGTGCTGAATCGGGTACGGAAAAATGCGCGGGGCGACTGGTTATCGGATCCGACACAGCGGTAGTAGATGCCGGGGAAATCCTTGGCAAGCCCAGGAACGAGAGCGACGCGGTATCCATGTTGAAACAATTGCGCGGACGTACACATCAGGTTTATACGGCTGTCGCGCTCTACGATCCAGAATCCGAGCAGGCGCTGACCGAGCTGAGTATCAGCGATGTGCCGATGCGCAATTACAGTGATGCGGAACTGGAAGCCTATGTCCAGACCGGCGATCCGCTCGACAAGGCAGGGGCGTATGCAATCCAGAACGCGGAATTTCATCCTGTAGAAAACTTTGACGCCTGTTACACCAGCGTGATGGGGTTGCCGCTTTGCCATGTAGCACGTAGTTTGATCAAAATGGGGCTAATGCCTGATGCTGATGTACCAGCTTTGTGTCAGGAGACCTTGGCGTATGATTGTTCCATCTATAAGGCGGTTTTACACGATGAAAAAATTGAGTAAAAAAATGAAAAAACTAATCTTCAGTATTGTCATTCTTACACTGATACTAACATCCTGCTCTGGCGGAGGCGGTGGCATTTTTCCCACAGCCGTCCCGACCGGCACTTTACCATCCATTCCGGTGGATATCACCCCTGCGCCAGACGCACGCGCAGCGATGAGCACTTTCCTTGAAGGCTATAAAGCGGAAAATTACGCCGACATGTACAAGATGTTGAGTGTAATCAGCCGCGAAACGATTACGGAGGAAGATTTCACGCAACGCTACAAAGATGCCTTGAATGCGATGAGTTTGACCGAGATCGAAACTGAAATTTTATCGGTACTGACAAATCCTTATTCGGCGCAAGTCGCTTTTCGGGTGATTTATAAAACGGTTCTGGCCGGGGATATTCAACGCGATATTACGGCACGCATGACCCTTGAGAGTGGTCAATGGCGCATCCAATGGGATGAAGGCTTGATTCTGCCCGAATTAGTGGGTGGTAATAAATTGGCGATGGATTACCGAATCCCCTCCCGAGGCGATATCTATGATAGCGCCGGTGATCCGATTGTCGCTCAGGCAGATGCGGTTGCGCTGGGTCTTGTCCCCGGGCAAATCGGCGCTGACGCTGAAGGATCGCTGCTTGCTGAACTTGCTAGAATTACCGGTAAAAACGCCCAGGAAATTTATGCCAGCTACCAGAATGCCGGTGCAGATTGGTATATCCCCGTTGGCGAAGTGACCGCAGATGAAGCAAGTCGTATTTTGAATATGGGATTTGGCGGGCTTTTCGCTTCGCCTTATCAGGCGCGCTTCTATTTCGATGGCGGCGTTGCCCCGCAATCCGTCGGGTTTGTGATTACGATCTCGCCCGAAGAATTGGAATATTACCAACGTCTTGGCTATGCCGGTAACGAGCGTGTTGGTTCATCTGGCCTGGAAAAATGGGGCGAAGAATATCTCACCGGTACGCACGGTGGTTCGCTCTATGTGGTCAATCCCGCAGGTGAGATCATTACCCGCTTGGCCGAAAGCGATCCGGCCCCGTCTTCTTCGCTTTATCTGACGCTCGATAAAGACCTGCAACTCTACGCACAGGAAGCTATTAAAGGCTTCACGGGTGCCGCAGTGGTGATCGAACGTGATACAGGCAGAATTCTGGCAATGGCATCATCGCCCGGCTTTGATCCCAATCTCTTTGAGCCAACCAATGTCAATAATCAGGCATTGCCAGATCTGCTCAACGATTACAACCAACCGCTTGTTAACCGCGCCACACAGGGACAATATCCGCTCGGCTCGGTTTTTAAGATTATCACGATGGCGGCTGCCCTTTCGAGTGGTTTATATACCGAAGAAACAACCTATGAGTGTGGCTATGACTTCGTTGAATTGAATGATATTGTTCGCCATGACTGGACATGGTCACATTGCCAAAACGAAATTCAATACTCCTATGAAACAGACCCGGAAAACGCCCTGTCTCTGGATACTTGCTATACCAAACCAAGTGGCGTATTAACCCTGCCTGAAGCCTTGATGCGTTCCTGTAATCCTTGGTTTTGGCATATCGGTCTGGATCTTTACAGTTCCGAGCGCTATTCAGATGTAGCCAATATGGCGCGCGCTTTTGGACTTGGGCAGGCTACCGGTTTAGGTCAGGTTGCCGAGTCGACAGGGAATATCGAAGACCCCACCGATGCTGTCGAGGCAGTCAACCAGGCCATTGGGCAGGGCAATGTTCTCGTAACCCCATTACAGGTGGCGGTCTTCATGGCGGCTCTGGGCAACGGCGGAACGCTCTATCGTCCGCAGTTGATTGAGAAAATTCAACCGCTCAACGGTGCCCCAACCTCCGTCTTCAAACCCGAAGCGCGTGGTACCTTGCCGCTCTCTCCGGAATATTTGCAAATTATCCAGGATGCGATGATTAGTGTTATCGAAGACCGGCGCGGCACGGCAAATTATCGTCTGCGCGGTTACAGTATCCCGACTGCCGCCAAGACCGGGACTGCTGAATCCGGAAATGGACTGCCGCATGCCTGGTTTGCAGGCTATACCATGGCAGAAGAGAACACCGGTTTGCCGGATATTGCCATTGCCGTCATTTTGGAAAATGCTGGCGAAGGCTCCGATTATGCCGCCCCAGTTTTTCGACGAATAGCAGAATCATATTATTATGGAAGTCCTCAAGGAAGACCCTATTGGTTTGAAAGTAGTATTGGTGTGACCAAAACGCCGACTCCAATTGGCGGCATCCCTACAAAGACGCCGAAACCATGATGAGCGACCAAATTCTTCGAGGGTTGGTCGTAAAATCGCAATCGGGTTTCTTTGAAGTTGAGATAGCGGAAGCAGGTTTGGTCACGTGCGAACTGCGTGGACGCTTGAAACAAGGCGCGCGCATGGGTGATCTAATTGCAGTAGGCGACCGCGTCCGTATCTCCATCCTTTCTGAAGGCACGGGCATGATCGAAGAAGTCCTGCCTCGTGAGCGTGCCATTGTTCGCATGGATCCGCGTCCGCGAGGTGTCTATCGGCAGGTATTGCTCGCCAACCCCGACCAGGCAGTGTTCGTCTTTGCCTGTGCGAACCCGTCGCCGCATTTGCGCATGCTCGACCGCTTTCTCGTGATTGCCGAACAGCAACGCATCCCAATTTTGATTGTTGCCAACAAAGTGGACATCATTGGGCAGGAAGAAGCCGAAAAACTTTTCGGGCACTACAAAAAAATTGGTTATATCGTGCTCTACACCTCGGCAGAGACACGGGTCGGCGTCGAAGATTTGCATTTCATGCTCAAAGGAAAACTTTCTGCTCTGGCGGGCCCCTCCGGTGTGGGAAAATCGAGCCTTTTGAACGCCATCCAACCTGGGCTTGGCATCGCCGTCAATGAGATCAGCGAAGCGTTGGATCGCGGCAAACACACCACCACACACCGTGAATTACATCCGCTCCTCGATGGTGGCTACGTCGCCGACACCCCCGGCTGGAAATCCCTCGCCTTGTGGGATACCCAACCTGAAGAACTAGACGGCTACTTCCCTGACATCGCGCCGCTTGTCACACTTTGCCGTTTCAGTGATTGCACCCATACCCACGAACCGGGTTGTGCCGTGCTTGATGCCCTCAACAGCGGTGATCTGCACCAACAGCGCTTTGAATCCTTCCTGCGTATGCGGGATGGCCTCTCTAACAGACGATAATTCTGCTGGTCGCCTCTGTGAACGACTAACCACGAATCACTAATGACTACAAATAACTGGAATCTCCTCGGACACGAATGGGCAGTGGACATGCTGCGTCAGCATGTTGCCAATCAAGCCATGCGGCATGCCTATCTCATCACCGGTTCGCCCGGGTTGGGACGCCGCTCGCTGGCGCTGGCATTTGCGCGTTCCCTGACTTGCTCTGCCGCCCCCGCCCCCGGAGAGTATTGTGGTGAATGTAGAAATTGCCGCCAAATGGGCAGTATGCAACACCCCGACCTGACCATCATCCAATCTGAAACAGAAGGTGGGATGCTCAAAGTTGAGCAGATTCGTGAGTTGCGCAAGAGTGTGCTCCTTGCACCGTATCAAGCCCCATACAAGATCGTGCTCCTACTCCGTTTTCAGGAGGCCAATCCCAGCGCAGCCAATGCCCTGCTGAAAACCCTCGAAGAAGCCCCATCCAAAGTTATTTTGCTGCTCACGGCTGACAATGCTGAGCAACTCCTGCCGACGATTGTCTCGCGTTGTGAAGTCATCCGCTTACGCTCGCTCCCCGTCTCACGCGTGGACGAATTTCTCCGTCAAAAAGGCGCGGATGCTGAAAAAGCCCAATTGCTGGCGCATCTTTCGGGTGGACGTCCTGGTTATGCTCTAAACTTACTCGAAGACGAATCTGCGCTTGAATTTCGTGCTGAGAAACTGAATGAATTTAGCGAGCTTCTATCAGCTTCACGCGTGGCGCGCTTTGCCTATGCAGAAGCGCTCGCCAAAGATAAAGATGCTTTCCGCGAGACGCTGCTGCTCTGGCTCTCGCTCTGGCGGGATGTCATGCTCCAATGCGCAGGCGAAACAGAGTCTGTTACGAATATCGACCAACATACATTGATTGAAAGGCTCGCATCTAAACTTGATCTGTCCGTTGCAAAAAAACAACTTGTTGTCGCTGAAAATGCAATCGGGCAGTTGCAGCGCAATGTCAATGCCCGTTTGCTGGCGGAAAATATTTTGCTTGGCTTATCAAGTTAAGACTAAACCTAGACAATAGGGCCAATAATGCTGCTAGACGATCACCAAAACTTCGCAAAGCTAGATTCCCAAAACATGCTCGGAGAAATTGATTCACTCCCCGATCAACTCAATACTGCCTGGAAACTTGGGCAAACGCAGCCCCTGCCCAAGCTGGATCAGATTAAACAAGTCATCATTGCCGGGATGGGCGGTTCCGCCATAGGAGCGGATCTGCTCGCCACATACGCGACCCCAATTTGTTCTGTGCCCATCATCGTCCACCGCGATTACGACTTGCCAGCCTTCGCCCGTGGCCCCGAAACTTTGTTCATCGCCTCCTCGCATTCCGGTAATACAGAAGAGACCTTAACCGCCTTTGATGCTGCCGTGGATGCTGGTTGCACCATCCTTGCTGTCAGCACAGGCGGGAAGTTAGCCGAAAAAGCGGCCGCCATCGACGCCCCACTCTGGAAATTTGAACATGTCGGGCAGCCGCGTGCTGCAGTTGGATACTCGTTTGGGTTGCTGCTGGCGCTTTTCGTGCGGATTGGCTTGATCCCTGCAAGCGAGGCAGATGTTTCGCAAACGGTAGCAGACCTAAAATCCCAGCAGCGACACTTGCGTGCCGACGTTCTCGCTGAGAAGAATCCCGCGAAGCGCTCCGCTGGTCAGGCCGCCGGACGCTGGGTGACGGTCTTCGGCGCGAATTATCTTGCCCCCGTTGCTCGCCGCTGGACGGGACAGATCAACGAGACCGCCAAGGCTGGTTCCAATTTTGAACATCTTCCTGAAGCCGATCATAATACGTTGGCGGGTGTACTCTATCCAGAAAAAGTGCTGCTGCATACACATAGCATTTTCTTGCGGGCGGCATCCGACCATCCGCGCAACCGATTACGCTCGAATATGACGCGCAAGACCTTCATGCTCGAAGCGCTCAGCACCGACACCGTCGATGCGCGCGGCAAGACACCGCTCTCACAAATGTGGACGACGCTGCACTTTGGCGATTATGTCTCCTACTATCTGGCGATGATCTACAAGGTTGATCCCACTCCCGTGGATGCGCTGGTAATGTTGAAAGAGAAACTCAAGAACTCTTAATGAAAACTTGTTGGACTTCGTTTTCCAAAAAAGAAAAATCTGAAAAGGTTTTTCTTTTTGCTATAGCGACAATCCTTGTATTAGGGTTGCTCTTTCGCGCACGGCATTATTTTGCCGGACGCTCGCTCTGGCTTGATGAGGCCATGCTGGCGTTGAATGTAGCGCGTTTATCCTTTGGCGAACTGACGCAGCAGCCACTGCCTTATGAGCAGGGCGCACCAATCGGCTTTTTATTCTTTCTCAAAGCCAGCATACTAATCTTTGGGGATTCTGAGTATTCTTTTCGGCTTTTCTCTTTCCTGACAAGTATCGCTTCTTTGGGAATTTTTGTTTTTTTTACGCTGAAATACTTGCGTAAAACAGGAGCGCTTTTTGCGCTGGCTTTATTTGCCACAAGCCCCTTTGTCATCTACTATTCAGCAGAAACAAAACAATATATGGGCGACCTCTTCGCTATTTTATTTATCTTGTTGCTCTATATCTGGCTGTTGAACGCCCCCTACTCCAGTCAGCGAATGATTATTTTTACGCTTGCTGCCAGTGCCTTACTGTGGATTTCACATGCATCGGTCTTTGGGATTGCGGCTGTTAGTTTGAGCTTATTGTGGCATTATAAAGAGCGAGGAGAGATGCAGGCTTTTTGGCGCATATTCGCGGGGCTTGCTGTTGTTGGGATAAATTCAATCCTGGTTTATTGGGTCAATATCCGTCCATTGGAGCAGAGTGAGTTTTTGGCATCTTTTTGGAATGAAGCCTACATGCCCCTGCCGCCAACCTTCTCATGGGCGTTGGGCATGATGGCTGCTATTTTGCAAAAACCTTTTGGCTTGAAAATTCCTGCGCTGATCGCTTACTTGATGATATTCGTCGGCGCGGTTGCTTTGTGGCGTAAAAACCGGCAATTCGCTTTGCCAGTGCTGCTAACATTGCTACTAACGCTCGTTGCTGGCGCTTTGCAAAAATACCCTCTTGCCGAGCGAATGCTGCTCTTTTGGGTACCGATAATCCTCCTGCTTTTTGGGGCGGCACTGGATGCCACCTACAACATCCTGCGTCCACGTGCCCCAGCGGTTTTTATAACCAGCCTAATAGCATTGAGCATACTCTTTTCACCAACGCAAGAGGCCTTTGCCAAATTGCAAAAGCCTCTCACCCGTGAACATATTCGTCCGAGTATGATGTATCTCAGGGATAATTTCAGAGAGGGTGACCTGCTCTATCTTTACTATTTTTCAGAGCCGGCTTTTCTCTTCTACGCGCCTAAATATGGCTTGGAAAACATTCCTTACGCGGTCGGCGAGAATCATCAGGGTGAACCGGAGATGTATCAAAGCGAGATCAATGATCTCAACTTACATGGACGTAACTGGTTCTTATTTACGCACGTCCACGAAGTTGCTTCGATCAACGAAGAATATTACATCACGGATTATCTCAGGCAAATTGCTGAGCAAAAGCGACTTTTCCGCTTCCCTGGTTCTTCTGTTTCGCTTTACCTCTACATCTTTCCCTGATTAGGGATAGGTAAATCCAACAAAAACACCTTGCGCCAGCAGGCGCGCAGATTGTGTGGGGATATCGATCAGAATCAGCGTAGCATCACCCCAATATTCACCGCGAGCCATGACAACGAGCGAGTTATCATCAAACCAACCGACTGGTTCAACACGTTGCACCGTGCTCATCCCGGAGACACCGATGAGAGCCGTATCTGCAAATTCGGCGATGACATTTCCGTTCAAATCGCCCACGCGCACCACCGAGTGAAAATTCGGCACTTCTGCCATTTGCCAGCCATTTGCTTCCATCCATGCTAAATATTGGTTGTTGGGAGAAAAGGATGCCTCGCCTGCGCCGCGTTTATCAATCGCATTCAGAAGTGGATAGGAGATATTTTCCCCTGAGACCATATTGCGGATCGCCATCGCGCCCACACCTGCTTCCACGCTGGAATCATTTGTGTAGGCCACCCAATTTCTGTCCGCCGAGAGTGCCGAGGGGTTTGCTTCCGCGCCGAGATATTGATAGGCGGTTCCCGTTCGCAGGTCGAGATAAGAGAGCGTTCGGCGAGGGGTAAAGACAATATCCCCGCCAATACCCCAAGGCTGCCTACTGTACCAGATGCCGACAGGTTGACCGCCTTCCATGTCGACTTCCAATGCCATGAGTGCCCAGCCTTGCGGATCAATATCGCTCAAGACTGGCTCAGCGGTCGGCAAACTTTGGGGTGAACCGATAAAGAGATTCGATACCAGCCCTGAGTCAGTAAACTCGGCAGTTGTATATGCAATAAAGGGTTGCCCGTCCGCCCCTGCCATGTCAGCAAAATAGGGAACTGTTTTGATGGTTGTGGTCTGCCCATAGTCATAAAAAAGCAATGAATTATTTTGCTCAAATGAGTAATAGATCAAGGGCAGGTTTGTCCCGCCTTGTGGTACAGCCCCTGCGATATGAAGTTTATCTGGATTAACGTGAGGGGGTTCTTGTTGAATGATCGTGTACCCATCAGCGTCAAAGAGCGTTAGTACCCCGTTTTTTGCAGTGACAACGCCTATGGGCAGCATCGCACCCGCGGGGGTTTCGCTGCTGTTGGACTGTTCCTGAACAACTTCCGGATTGGATACTTCTTGTGTAACGGGCGGCACTGGCTCCATCGGTGGGGATGTAAAGAGAGAGCAGCTAAGCGTGAAAATAGCAAGCACCGCCAATCCTAATATCAGTTTCAAACCTGAAGAATTGCCTTGCATAGGAACCTCCTCCTACTCCGCCTCTTGGTCCCCTTCTTCTGGAGCCTGTTGCTCGTTAATCCTATTAAGTTCGTCGATCATGGCGTTGAATTTATCGGCGCTTTCATGATAGGCGACCAACCATTTAATCATATCATCACGTTCTTTTTTGTCTTGCGCTTCTTTTTGTTTCTCTTGAATAGCTTTATAACGATGGTTGATGTCCTGCTGTACAGACGCCGGATCCAGGACGTCTTCAAACTCAAATTCTTCCGAGCCAATGTGAATGTAGACCGTGCCATAATTGAAGAGAATGCTCAACAGTCCTTCACGGCGGTGTTCGGTCGATTCGATGTTTTTCAACTCGGCAGAGCGGCTCTGAACATCACCAAAAGGTTTTCGATCAATGTCGAAAATCTTATTTTCCGAGACTTTGAAAATGTCATTGCTCCAATCAATATATTGATAAATTGCCCATCCAAGCGCGCTAATCATCGCTAACCCAATGATTAGGATGTATGAAATTGACAAGGATGGCCGTCCCAGAATGAGAAAGGTGAGCTCGAGGGCAAAGAAAATCATCAGCACCAGAGTCACCAACGCTGGAGCGCCAGCCTGTGTGAACAGAACCACGACGTGTTTGCGATAAATAATCTCCTTGCCCTCTTCGTAACGCAAGGTGAATAAATTCGTTTTTTTCTTTCGCTTCTTTTTCTTTGTTTTGCGCTTGAAGACCTGTGATAGCAAAGGTTGGGACGATTTTTCCGGTTCGACAAAAGGCTTGGGCGGTGGCGTGCGCTTCTTCTCGGCAACTGCCTGGGCGGCCTGGATCTGATCAATAATCGCCTGGTGCAGTCGGTCTTTGGCTTTTCGTTTTTCTTCCACTTTTGAACGCTGCCAAAGCTCTTCGATCAGCAAATGTGCCTGACGTGGATAGGGGGTGAACTTGAGCTTAACTCCCCCGAAAATCGTATTAACATTCACATGTCCATAATCGAAAACAGATTGCACGAGCACATCGGTATTTACATCCACCGATTTGACTTCACCGAGATGTGCCTCCTGACGGCTGTCGAAAATGCCGATAATCTTTTCAAGCCAGACCACGCGTTGGTTGGTGATGATGTAATAATCGTTTCCCCAATCGAGCCAGTCCCAGAGCAGCCAGAGTGCACCAACGATGAAGCTCAACACGCTGACAATAAGCGGGATCATCGCTCCGTACCACATACCGAAGAAAACAAAGAAGGGTGCGCCCACCGTCAGAATGATCGGGAGCGGCGCGCGCCGCCAAAAGAGAATAATATGTTTATTGACCGCGAAATAGATCGCTTCGTCATCTTCGAGCCAATCAAAGTTGACCTTTTCCAAGAGTTCGCGACAGGCTAGAAATGCCCCCAACTGGCTGCGTAAAAAATCCACCGCATTTGGAATCTCGCCAAAGACGCTGCCCGGTAATTCGAGCAAAAGCGCATCCGTCTGGGCAACAATCTTTGTGCTGCGTTTTTCGTCGTCAAAAAAAACATCCGCCCCAAAATAATCGCCTGATGAAAAACGAGAGCGCTTCTGCCCCTTCTCCTCGCGGCTTACATCCACCTTACCGGAAACGATGATGTAAAAACTGCCCGCCTGCTGCTCCGTTTCCAGAATGACCTCGCCCGCCTTAACCGATTTATCATCAAGTCGCTCGGCAATATCAAAAAGATTATCTTCACTGATACCGTGAAAGATGTGAATTTTTTCAATAAAGGCAGCGACAGCCTCTACATTAGGAAGGGATGTAGGCATGGGACTTAATCCATCCGTACGATCGTGCAGCCGAAGGGCGGGACGCTCGTGACTTGTGGCTTGTTACCGTTTAATAAACTTTCCACTGCGTCCACGACATAATTCCGCGTGGCGGTGCGGTGACGAAAGGCCACATCGTCATAAGCGCCGTGATATTGGAGCAAGCCATCCGCATCCACGATGAAGATGTGCGGGGTGTTGGTCGCCTCATATAAATTAGCGGTGATGCTCGCAGGGTCATGCAAGGCGAAGCCCGGTGTGCCTCGCTCCGCAGCAACTTCGCGGAGCATCTCAAGCGGTTCGTTGCCATTCGATGCGATTTGCAGAAGTTGCACATTGCCGCCCCACTCTTTGAGCAACGGAATCAAACCTAAATCCACGCGCGTGGCGTGCGGGCATTCCGCCGACCAGAAGTTGATGATGACGATCCGCCCGCGATAATCCACAAGCGAATGCGCGTTTCCATCCAGATCATTTAGGGTGAAGTTTGGGGCGGGTTTTCCAAGTTCCATGCCGAAATTATACCTGAATGCGAATAAGTGGTGCGTCGCACCAGCCTTTCAGCAATAAGTCGTTAAACGATAAAAACTAACCGTTCAGAAGGGTGCCGTTAAACCTGGTGCGACGCACCTAGCACCCGCTCTCATGATACAATCCCGCCGATGAAAAATAACTGGAAATTTTGGTTGGGTGTGCTGGTCAGCGCGCTCTTTATGTACTGGGCGTTCAGCAAGTTGGCATGGGGCGACTTTGTGAGCGCGGTAGCGGCGGCGAATTATTGGTGGCTGCTGCCTGGGGTGGCGGTCTACTTTGTAGCAGTCTGGATACGGGCATGGCGCTGGCATTATCTGTTGGCACCGATCAAAAAAGTGCCAACGAAAAAGATGTTCCCGATTACGACAATTGGCTACATGGGCAATAATATCTACCCCGCGCGGGCCGGCGAAGTGCTGCGGGCGGTCATCCTGAAACGCAAGGAAGGCATTTCGGTCTCGGCCTCGCTGGCAACGATCATTGTTGAGCGCATTTTTGATGGCGTGGTGATGTTGGCCTTCGTCTTTTTGAATTTGGGTGAGTTGGCAATGCTGGCGAATTCTGATTCCGGATTTTTCGGCAATATCCAGTCGTTGGCACTCTGGGGGACGGGGGCGTTCGTGGGCGCGTTGGCGGTCTTTTTGCTGGCAGCGATGTTCCCGCAGGTGACGGCGAAAATTGGCCTTTGGTTTATTTATCGCTTGCTGCCGGAGCGTTTGCATATCAAGACAATCAGCGTAATGAATAAATTTCTGGATGGGCTGGCATCGCTGCGTTCGCCCTTCAATGTCTTGATGGTCTTTTTTACATCTACAATTATCTGGCTGCTTGAGACGGTCAAGTATTGGTTTGTGATGCACGCCTTTGGTTTTACGGTCTCGTTCTTTGTGCTGATGTTGATGAACGGTATCGTCAATTTGGCGACAACCATCCCCTCCGCGCCGGGCTATGTGGGCACCTTCGACTTGCCGGGCATCGCGGTGTTGACGGCCTATGGCGTCAACGCAGAAGTAGCGGGGGCGTACACGCTCGTGCTGCACGTTGCGCTTTGGCTGCCGATAACGCTGCTGGGCGCGTATTATCTGGCGAAAGAGGGAATCAAGTGGTCGGATGATTTACGGGCTGAGACCAAATAACACCACAAAGGCACAGAGAGCACAAAGAGACTTTTTAGGGTCACAAAGAGAGGGTTTATGAGCGAGAGAGACAGAGCAAATGCTTTATCACGCGAAGTAATCGGCGCTGCCATCGAAGTACACAAGGTGCTTGGTGCAGGCTTGTTGGAATCCGCTTATGAAGAATGCTTGTGTCAGGAACTCAAATTACGCGGTATTCCTTTTGAACGCCAAGTTGAGCTTCCCATCGAATATAAAGGGTTGAAACTTTCTGCTGGCTATCGCATGGATATTGTGGTCGATGGCTTGCTTATTCTTGAATTAAAATCTGTCGAAAAAATATTACCCATACACGAGGCACAATTGCTTACCTACTTACGCATGTCAAAAACATGGCTGGGATTATTGATCAACTTCAATGTCCCGGTGCTCAAAGAAGGCATCCGAAGACGCGTTCAAGGGTAAGAACTTTGTGCCTCTAGAAAAAGACTTTGTGTACTTCGTGTCTTTGTGGTGCATAAAACAGGAGAAGTTATGAAAATTGCAATTATTGGTGCAGGGTACGCAGGCATGTCTGCCGCGTACGATTTCGCAAAGGCCGGTCATCAGGTCACGATCTATGAAGCAGAAGATTCTGCGGGCGGTTTGGCGCGCGGCTTCAAGGACGAAAACTGGGATTGGACCGTCGACCGTTTTTACCATCACTGGTTCGCCAGCGACGAGCACATGCTTGGCATCATCAACGAGCTGGGATTGAGCGACAAAGTTCTTTTCCCACGTCCTTATACGGTGATGCTGCACAACGAGAAATGGTATCCATTCGACTCGATCCTGCAAGCACTGCTTTACCCGGGCTTGGGCTGGGGCGTGGACAAACTCCGTTTTGGCTTGGTCGGTGTTTATTTGCGTTTGACCAAAAATTGGAAAAGTCTTGAAAAAGTGACTGTGGACAGTTGGATGCGCAAATGGGCAGGTGACCGCGTCTACGAGCAGATGTGGGAACCGATGCTGATCGGTAAATTTGGCAAACATTATAAAGATGTGCCGATGTCGTGGTTCTGGGCACGCATCCATGCGCGCACGACGAAGCTCGGTACTTTTGTGGGCGGCTTTCAGGCTTTTGCGGATGCTTTTACTGAGAAGCTGCGCGAGATGGGGGTAGATGTCCGTTTCTCGGTGCGGGTTTCGAAGATCATCCCGAAGTCGGGCACAACATCCGGTGAAGGGAATCAAGCCCAAAGGGTGAGCGTTTTCGGCGAGACGGGAGAAGAAATCTATGACAAGGTTTTGGTCACTACGTCGCCCTCTGTGATGTCTTATCTGGTTCCCAATTTGCCGCCGGAGTATTTGGGTGCGCTGAAAAAATTAAAGAATATGGGTGCGGTCGTTTTGGTCACGGCGTTGAAACATCAGCTTTCGGAAGATGGTTATTACTGGTTCAACTTGCCGAAGAAGGAGGGCTTTCCCTTTTTAGCGCTAGTCGAGCATACGAATTATGTTTCGTCGGAGCATTTTGGCGGCGAGTATATCGTGTATGCGGGCGATTATTTGGAGCCCGGGCACGAGCATTTTGAGCTAAGCGCCGAAGAATTGATGGACAGGTTCGCGGAGAGTTTTGCGCGCATCAATCCCAAATTTGAGCGTGATTGGGTGCGCAAGGTCTGGGTCTTCAAAGCGGAGTATGCCCAGCCCGTACCGCAGGTGAGCCATTCGCATAATATCCCCGCCATTGAGACCCCGCTGGAGGGCATTTACTTCGCCAGCATGAGCCAGGTCTACCCTTGGGATCGGGGGACGAATTTCGCGGTCGAGATTGGGCGCAGGGCGGCACGGTTGATGATGAGTGAACAAAGATAACAGCAATTCGAACGATGAAACTGGGGAAGAACCGATAATGAAAAAAGTAGTTGTTCGTTTACTGATAGCTGTAGCTGTTTGCCTGCTTTTTATATGTGCCATAGCTTGGGTAGCTGGAGGGATCGAGCAAGCAGCACACGGTGAGCCAGTTGCTTTTAGTAATGATGGAGAAGTATATGGGATTGATGCAAACACAATATTGCAAAAGATTTCTTCAGGAGAAACCGATATATTTGAACTTCTGCCTAATGAAGTAGATTATGCCACCCCCATTCCTAACCTGCCTCCTGTACGATTTACTAGCACTGATTATTTACAAATAAAAGACGCCTTTAACCGTTTTCTTTCGGATGAAGAAATTGAAAATTGGGAATATAGCGAAATTTCTTATGGATTAGATTGTGAAGATATTAGCTATGGACCACAGGAAGCCTTTTTAAGTATTGTCAAATACATTGTCCATAATGCTGATGAAGTTCGAGTTAAAAGATCGATTGTAATAGAACCTTATAGAGAACGAATTTCATGGTTTGAAGAAGGACGAGAAGTTCTATTCTCTTACCCAACATTTGATTATGCAAATATCAAAATCTCTGCTGAGGAGGCTTTAGAAATTGCGGAAATAAACGGCGGCAAGGAGTTTCGCCCAGCGCAAGATGAGCAGTGCACAATTGCTATCAGTATTTCAGCAAGTCATTTCGATAATGGTTGGGAAGTTAGATATATAGGAACAGGGATGAGTTATGAAGTCCATGTCAATAAGGATACAGGGGAATACGAGATTATTGAACAATAGTGAATAAAAGAAAGAGCGGACTTTCAAAAGTCCGCTCTTTTGGTTTATGCGTTTTCTGTGAACTTCACGAACGGCTCTGGTACAACACCGCCAACGCCGCCCCAATCGCCTGCGAGAGATCGCCCAACGCCGCGTGTAATTAGATCATTCTAAAAAAACGACATTCCCCCCCTGAATGGGATTTACTTTGCGAGCATGAGTTAGGTCTATCCATGGGGTCGCGGGACGAACTTTGCGGTCGAGATCGGGCGTAGAGCGGCAAGGTTGATGATGAGGTAATCAGATGTTCCTCTCCTCGCGCAAGCATTTTTTGGATACCCCTTCGGGCATGTTTCGCGAAGATGTGATGTCCGCCTGTACCCGAGATGGTGGAGGATAGAGACGGCAAATACCAAGTACAAATAGCTGTTTTGCGTAGCATCAGTTAATAAACAGATATGTAATGTTCAACTGTCGGAAAGGGATCGTAAAAGTGGTGCAGGAGCTTTTTCCATTCCTGATATTCTTCAGAGCCACGAAAGCCTTCTGTGTGGGCTTCCAGACTTTCCCAATTTACAAGCAAAAGATATTTGCCTTCGTTTTCAAGACAGCGTTGAAGTTGATGCGAAAGATAGCCTTCCATTGAAGAGATGATTTTTTGTGCTTCTCCGAAGGCCGCTTCAAATTCTGTTTTCAGACCGGGTTTTATATCCAGCATTGCCACTTCAAGAATCATTTAATACTTCCTGTTATTTTACCCTTCCGCAGGCGGAGCGGCTTTGCCGTAATCCAGCACATCGCGGACACCGGTACCGCCGGTTGGAGGGCCGACAATGCCTTCGTCTTCCATCGCGTCCACAAGGCGGGATGCACGGGTGTAGCCGATGCGTAATTTGCGCTGCAACATGGAAACCGAGGCACGTCCCTGCCTGCGGACGATGTCGACCGCTTCGTCAAAGAGGGGATCAATCTTCTTGGCGGCGTTCATCTCTTCTTCAAACATCTCGACCTGTTTTAGCGGCACACCCGTGTAGGGCTTGCTCATCTGTTCCCCAGACATGGAATAGGCGCTTTCCTGTCCGTTTTGGATACGCCAAAAATCGACGAGGCGGGCGGTTTCGGTATCGGAGATGAATACACCCTGCAGGCGGGCTGCGGAGGGGGCATCGGGGGCTTGATAGAGCATGTCACCACGTCCAAGCAGGCGTTCGGCGCCGGGTTGATCGAGAATGACGCGACTATCGGTACCGGAAGCAACTGCAAAGGCGATGCGCGCCGGGAAGTTGGCTTTGATCAACCCCGTGACCACATCCACAGAGGGACGTTGCGTGGCAAGGATCATGTGAATCCCTGTTGCACGCGCAAGCTGGGCAAGGCGTGTGATGGTGCGCTCTGTCTCATCGGGGGCGATCATCATTAAATCCGCTAACTCGTCGATGATGATGACAAGATAGGGTAGGGTTTTACCGCCCTGTGCTTCCATGCGGGCATTGTAGTCGACGATATTGCGCGCGCCAGTCTGTGAGAATTCATGGTAGCGCTTGTCCATTTCGCGAGTCATCCATTGCAGCGCGCCGACGACACGCTCGGTCTCGACGACAACGGGCGCAAGCAGGTGCGGGATACCGTTGTAACCGGTTAGCTCAACGCGTTTGGGGTCAACCAGCACCAGCCGCAGATCATCGGGCGTGTTGTAAAGTAGCATGGACGTCAGAATGGCGTTGATACAAACCGATTTACCGGAACCGGTAGTACCTGCGATAAGCATGTGGGGCATGGCAGTCAGATCGGCAACTTGGGGATAGCCAGCTACATCACGCCCCAGAGCAAAGCCAAGTGGCATCTTGGTTGTGTTGAAACTGTCGCTTTCGAGGATGTCGCGCAGGGCGACCATCGTCATCTCTTCGTTGGGAACTTCAATACCAATATAGCCCTTGCCCGGCACAGGGGCCTGAATGCGGATGCGCGAGGCCGCCAGCGCGAGGGCAAGGTCATCCGCAAGGGAAGTGATCTTGTTCACGCGCACGCGGGTTCTGCCTTTGCGTGTTTCGATGAAACCGGGCTCCACACCAAATTGTGTGATCGTAGGGCCGCGGTTGATCTCAACAATCTTAACGGGTGCACCAAAAGAATCGAGCGTGTCTTCAATCAGTTCTGCGCGCTGGGCAATAAACTCTTCGTTCATGGTTGGCACAAAGCCGGGGTCAAGAATCTCCGCAATGGGAGGCAGGTACCATTCGCGCTGCGCTTCTTCTGCCGGCAGTTCTGCTTCGGAGGTAGTAGCCTGCCCCTCAGCAGGAGCGTATCCGTTCATCTGCACAGGCGGAAGCACCTCCTGCTGGCGGCTGGATGCCAACATCTCGTTAATGCGCTCTTTCCAGAGGTCGTAGATGGCAATGAAAAAAGGGCTGACTCGGTCAAAGAATTCAGGAATGGACATATCAAGCGTGATCGTGATGGCAATCAGCAGCCAGGCGAACAGCACAACGCCGACACCAAACTTGCCCAGCCCGGTTTGCACGATCCGCATGAAGAGCGCACCCAAATAGCCCCCGCCGATTTTCGCCTCTTCAAAGGTAACGACGTACATCGGGTTCCCTGCAACAATATGCAAAAGAGGCAGGAGCCACAGGAAGATCAATGAAAGTCCGGTAGCGCGCTCAAGCGTTAGCTGCGGCACACTTTCCTGATTGCGTACCACGAGCCAAACACCAACCACAATTAACGAGATCGGAAAAGCCCACGCACCCCAACCAAAGGAGCGGGTTAGGAAAACCACCCACGCCTCAACAAATAAACTGCGATTATTTGAAATCAAACTCAGAATCGTCAGAATACCCAAAATACCCAGCACAGTCCCGGCCAGATCAAGGCGGCGGTTAATAGACATACGCTGCCAGAAATTTAACTGCGCAGGCGCGTTATCCGTCTTTTTCTTTGCGGGGGAACTTTTCTTTTTGGCGGGAGGCTTTTTGATTGGCATATTCGTTTGGCACCCTGAAAAATTGATGAAATCAAACGAACAAAGTATAGCACAAATGGTCAGTGCGAGGCGCGTCAAGGGATTGCTTTCAGGCAGATTAACGGATGCCGCCCACAGCCAGCATCATGTAAACCAGCGGAGACAAGCTTCTCATCCGCGCGTGTGCGCTCGCCTTTTGGTTTGCCATGTATCCTTCAGAATCTGCCCAACGAATAGCATCAAGGCGTTTCATCTCCTCCTCTTAGGAAGTTGGTCGTCTTGCTGGAAAGATACCTTTATGCTAGACTTGATTTAGTTATCTAAAGAAATTATTTCTCTATTTCCCAAACAAACACAAAGGACAATATGATGGCTGAAAAAATCTTAATCATTGATGATGATCTGGATACACTCCGCCTTGTGGGGCTAATGCTTGAGAAGCAAGGTTACCAGATTGCAGCAGCCAACAACGGAGAACAGGGGCTACTCAAGGTTAAGGAAGAAAACCCTGATCTGATATTGCTTGATGTGATGATGCCTGACATGGACGGCTACGAAGTAGCGCGCCGTTTACGCCAGGACCCAAGCACCGCCAGCATCCCCATTTTGATGTTCACCGCCAAATCGCAGCTCGACGATAAGGTCAGCGGCTTCGAGTCCGGTGCCGACGATTATTTAACCAAACCAACGCATCCCACCGAATTACAAGCTCATGTAAAAGCATTACTGGCTCGCTCCATCAAAGCACAGGTAGAAGCCGCTGTTGCAGATAAGAAAGCTTTCATTGTTGGCGTCCTCAGCGTACGAGGCGGTCTGGGTGTTTCGGCTGTAGCGTTGAATCTCGGCAGTTATTTGCAAAGCGAAATGGGTGCGGATACTGTCGTTGCGGAGATGACGCCAGGCATGGGAACAATCGGTCGAGATCTCGGGTTTGAAAGTTACGACGAGTTTTCAACCTTGCTGAAAAATACTCCAGATGCAATAGACAACGAGGCTGTTAACGGTGCACTCAACAAGCATAAATCGGGCTTAAAGCTTTTATTGGCTTCTGAACAACCGCGTGAATATCTCCTAAGGGAATCGTTACCACAATACAACGCTATTTTTAGACAACTTGCCGGGATATCTCGCTTCCTTATTCTGGATTTGGGCGCCAGTTTGCCACGTGTAAATCAGACCATACTTCCGCAATGCGATCATGTGATTGTACTGGTCGAAGCAGCGACCAATACGATCACACACACCAAACTGCTACTCGAAGACCTGTTCGAGTTGGGCGTAAAAGAAAACAACCTAACCATCGTGATGAATAATCGCGTCCGCTCAGAGATGCTCCTCTCTCTGAGCCAAGTCGAGAAAGCGCTTGAAAGGCGAGTTGGTGTCACGTTTACGCCTGCGCCCGAATTGCACACACAGGCACTCCGCATGAAAACCAGCGCTGTTTTGGTACAAGATGAAAGCATGTCCAAACAGCAATTCAAAAATTTAGCAGCGATTATTAGTAAAGCAGAGGCACCAGAGGAATGAAAAGGCTTGCCAGCCAAGTCATAAAAAAAATTGATATTGCATCTCAGCTTTTTCGGCAAGCCAAACATACCGTTGTCCTTACAGGGGCAGGCATTTCAACTCCATCGGGGATACCCGACTTTCGTTCGGAGGGTACCGGCCTATGGTCAAAGAGCGAAGCGATGGAAGTTGCTTCCCTATCCACCTTTCGCTATGATCCATCTCAGTTCTACCAGTGGTTTCGCGCGCTGGCAGCCCGGATCACAAATGCAGTTCCCAACGCAGCGCATCTCGCGTTAGCAGAGTTAGGCAAGGCCGGTTATATCGAGACCGTTATCACGCAAAACATTGATGTCTTACACCAAAAGGCCGGTTCAAAAAAAGTAATCGAAATGCACGGAACACTGCGTACTCTCTCGTGTACGCAGTGTTTTCATCAGGTGGAATCCGCGCCTTTTCTAGCCCCTTTTATCAGTGACGGCACGATCCCGCACTGTCTTGAATGTGGCGCAATCCTAAAACCGGATGTAATCCTTTTTGGAGAGCAATTACCCCAAAAAGCTTGGTTTGAGGCTCAACACGCTGCCCGCCATTGCGATCTAATGCTCGTTGTTGGCTCTTCTCTCGAAGTACTCCCTGTCGCTGGGTTGCCCATGCAGACCCTTGATCGGGGTGGACATCTCATCATTATGAACCAAACCCCAACCTATATTAACGTACGCGCCGACATTGTCTTCAACGAAGATGTCGCCACATTGCTTCCTACGCTCGCTGAACAGGTTCTAAATCATGACTGAAAAAATCGTATCTCAAAACATTGATGACTACCGTCGCTTGATCGAAATCGCACGTGACCTTGCTTCTACTCTTGATCTTGATGCCTTGCTCTACAGAATTGTAAAAATCGCTACCGAGATATCCAACGCCGAAGAAGCCTCCATCTTGCTCTTCGACGACGCGACGAGACAACTCCACTTTCAAGTTGCTACCAATATGGATCCGAATATGCGCGGTGTAGATGTTCCGTTAGAGGGCAGTATCGCTGGCTGGATTTTGACCAACCGCAAACCGGTCCGCATCGGTGATGTACAAGTTGATTCGCGCCATTTCCCCGGCGTCGAAAACGCAACCAGCTATACAACCGAATCGCTTTTGGGAGTGCCGCTTATCACCAAAGACAAGGTTGTCGGCGTGCTCGAAGTGCTTAACAAGAGAGATGGGCATTTCAGCAGAGTGGATGAAGAACTTCTGCTCGTCTTGGGCGCGCAAGCTGCGGTAGCTATCGAAAACACACGTCTCTTCCAACAATCCGATTTAATCTCAGAGTTCGTCCACGAGCTGCGTACACCGCTTGCCTCGCTCAGCACCGCAACTTATCTCCTCTTGCGTCCTGAAATTTCACGTGAGCAACACGAGCAGATCGTCAACAACATCCATTCCGAGACCCTGCGCCTAAATGCCTTAGCATCTTCTTTCCTCGACCTTTCCCGTCTTGAGTCGGGACGGGTTCACTTCCATTACAAAAAAGTCGAGATCGCCCCACTCTTCAATACTTGCCGAGACATTATGCAAACCAAGGCGAACGAAAACAATATTGAGATCAAGATTGACATCAAGAAAAATACCCCTAAACTGGAGATTGACCCAGACAAGATCAAGCAAGTCCTTCTAAATCTGCTCAGCAACGCCATCAAATACAACAAACCCGATGGAACTGTCACCTTGCGCGCAAAGAAAGAAAAAGACCAGATGCGCATCGAAGTCGAAGATACCGGCTATGGCATCCCCGCCGAAGCAATGCCGCACCTCTTTAAAAAGTTCTTCCGCGTCCACGAAACAGAGTCAAAGATCTCCGGTACTGGCTTAGGACTTTCGATTACCAAACAAATTGTGCAGGGGCATAAAGGCACGATCAACGTCAAAAGCCAATCCGGCGCAGGCACGACCTTCATCATACATTTACCTTTACTTGCATCTCGCGACTAAGAAAACAGAACTCTAGCAGGCAGCTGGGGGTCTGTCATAAAACGCTCAAGAAATGGAGAAATGATGAAAAACAACAAAAATCTCGGCTATATTATTTTTAGTATCGGTATCCTACTCTCGGTTATTACGCTGTTACTACTCCCTATCCCCGCATATGGGCTTTATCTCATCCTCGGCAATACCAGACCTGATATGAACAAATTCATCCGCATTTTGGTTGCCATCTTTGGCTCATTCATTATTGTGATGGGAATCGCATCGATCGTTTCCTTTATGATGTAAAACAAATTCTAAAATATGCTTGCTCCCAATGCCGCCGAAAGGCGGTTTTTTCATCCTATCTTACGCATAACTTCTGTGAAGTAAGACTTTCTCAGAGCTTACCATCTATAAAACAGACATGGAACATGTTGTATACTTGTTGAACGTATAACACCTTCAAGTTTTATCCTTTGATACACCCCGCCGAGGAATAGATTATGGATATCCGTGCAAAAATGCTTGCGCCAAAAGTCCCCAAACCTGATGCGGTTCCCGCAAGACCACCATCCACATGGGCGGAAGTGGATGAAAAAGGCCGCTTGATTTTACCTGCTGACATCGCAACAAGCTATGGACTAAAACCCGGCGCAAAGGTCCGCCTGGACTCAGGGGAAGACGTTGTTCGTATGCACCGCCCAGTCACGCAACTCAACAAAGTCTATATCGAACCAACTGTCGCCTGCAACCTGGATTGCATCACCTGTTTCCGCAATGCCTGGGATCAACCCATCGGGCGCATGACCGAAGAAACCTTTGCGAGCATTATGGCAGGATTGAAGGAAATGGATCCAATCCCCAGTATCTACTTCGGCGGGATAGGTGAACCACTCTTTCATCCAAAAACCATCGATTGGATCGCTGAAGCAAAAGCGCTCGGCGTGAAGGTCGAGTTAATCACCAATGGGACAACGCTCACGGAGAAAAAAGCCCAAGAGATTATCGACACAGGCCTGGACATACTCTGGCTCTCTCTCGATGGGGCCACGCCCGAAACCTATTCCGATGTTCGCATGGGGGCTGAACTCCCTAATATTCTCAAGAATTTGCGCCGCTTCGCAAAAATGCGCCCGGCAGGGCATTACCCAAAACCTGAAATCGGAATCGCTTTTGTTGCCATGAAGCGCAATATTGCTGATCTGCCAGCAGTCATCAAGCTGGGAAGATCGGTCAAGGCGCAATATTTTTCGGTCAGCAATCTCCAGCCAGCCACCGCCGACATGCAGACAGAACGCCTATACGAGCAGACCATGCACAATATCGCCTATCTGGATGCGCCGCACCTGCCGCGCTTGAGCCTGCCTAAAATGGATTTTGACGAGCATACTCGCGAGGCGCTTTTCCAGACCTTCAATAGCCAGTTGAATATCAGTTTCGCGGGCAATAACTGGAGCGGCGCAAATGATACCTGCAACTTCATCGAAAGCGGTACGATGACCGTCGCATGGGATGGCGAGGTCAGCCCCTGTTGGCCCTTGATGCACACCCATACCAGCTATCTGCATGGCAAAGAACGCCTTTCGAAGAAACACAGCATCGGGAATGTACGCGAGCATTCGCTCCTGGACCTGTGGTTTGATCCCGATTATTTGGCATATCGCGAGCGCCTACACAACTTCGCGTTTGCCCCCTGCTCCTTCTGCGGGGGATGTGATCTATCAGAGACAAACGACGAAGACTGTATCGGCAATAACACCTTCCCTGTTTGCGGTGGTTGTTTGTGGGCACAAGGTATCATCCAGTGCCCGTAATTTATTAGTAGAAAGAAGAGACGCGATGGATGTACACTTTTACGCAACACTGCGTGCCATTATCGGCAAAAAAACGGTCACGGTGGACATGCCCCCAAACACCACTGCCTTGGCACTGATCGAATTGGTCTCAGCTAAGCACCCTGCCTTACGTGCGGAACTGCTGGATGCCGAGAATCGCTTTCAGCAGCACATGAAGATGTTCATTAACGGGCGCGAGGCGGTCTACCTCGACGATAAATTTGAGACCATCATCCAACCGGATGACAAGATCGATGTTTTCCCTCCCGTAGGAGGAGGGTAAGATGCAGACGATCATCCGTGAGATGCGCGGGATTCCGTTTTTTCTTTTGGTGGAATATCTCGAAGAGATGGGTGGGCGCTCATTAAACGATCAGCAAGTTCAGGGTCTGGGGTGGACCGTTACTTTATCCCGTATGGAACCGTTCAAGATCGGCTCACTATCCATCGGGCAGACGCGGCTCGAAATCCAAATCGAGGATGCTGCGGTGGATGAGTTCATCAAGGCCTTTGGACAGAAAACGCTCCGCGCAGGCGGTTAAAAAAAGACAGCCACTTTTTCAGTGACTGTCTTTTTTCTTAGATAGGGGAAACTAGACGATTTCGAGTTCCTTGAGTTTTGCTTCGGGAACAACGCCGTTCTCCCAGCCGCGTTTCTCGTAGTATTCTCCGAGCATGTCATCCAGCTCGCAGACGTGACCTTCGGAGCCGGGCATGGTGGAGGGTTCTTCCGTGAAGCGTTTGGGAAGTTGATCGCTGCCTGCGCCAAAGCCGACCAAGTTGTTGTAGTGGCGTTCGAGGTTGTAGATGCGTTCACCGGTTTTGAGTACGTCATCAGCGGTGAAGGGGACGCCGACCATTGCGGAGTATTGCAGAGCATATTCGTCTGCGCCCTGTGCGAATGCGCTGAACTTGCAGATGTCCATGCTGTCGGAGAAAGCGTGGAAGTTCTGGAAGATCATGACCAACTCGCCTTTGCCCTTCCACTCGAGCGGATCGACTTTGAGGGAGTTGAAGGGCATTACGCCCAATTCAGCAGCGGGGGTGTAGGCGCGCAAGTGGCAGGCACCGCGGTTAGAGGTAGCGTAACCCAGGCCTTCGCCTTTGAGACCACGAGGATCGTAAGCGGGGATGCCTTGACCTTTTGCGGTCATCGATAGTTCGGGATGACCAAAATATGCAGCGGTCGCATCTGCGCCTTCAGCCATTACATCGCCAAAGCCTTCGCGTGTGCCAATCATTTCGGCGGCGCGGGTCATGCCGTCAGCATCGCCCCATTCAAGGGTGCCTTCGTCTTTGGTGTAGCCTTTTTCGCTGGCTTCCATCCAGATCGAGAGCGGATGACCAATTTCAATGGCGTCGAAACCGTAATCGTTGGCAAGGTCAATCATTTTGGCGACCAGGCGAGCATCGTTATTGCCGCAGTTTGCGCCAACAGACCAAGCCGGTTCGTATTCAACCGATTCCATGCGCAGTCCTTTATAAGGACCGTCTTTGACTTCGACTTCCTTTTTGCAGGCGACCGGGCAAGCGTGACAAGTTGGGTCGTTGACCAACAGATTCTCTTTGATATATTCGCCACTGATCGTTTCAGCACCTTCACCGAAGGAGGTAAACATACTGTTCTTGGCAGGTAGTGCGCCAATGCTGTTGGTGATATTCATCAGCACGTTCGTGCCGTAGACAGAAAGTCCACCCTTGCGTGGGCTGGTGATATTCTCTTCTGCCATAATGGTTTTGAGCACACGTTGCTGAACAGGCTTCCAGCCATCGCGATCTTCGGCTTTGACAATGTGTTTCTTCGATTTGATCACAATCGCTTTCAGGTTTTTGCTGCCGCCAACGCAACCGGTACCGCCACGACCGCTGGCACGATCATCTTCGTTCATCCAGCAGGCGTATTTGACCAGTTTTTCTCCAGCAGGGCCAATGGCAATCACACTCAGGTCTTTTTCACCATATTTTTCCTGGAAGAAATCAACCGTGTCATGAACACCTTTGCCCCAAATTTCTGAAGCATCCAAAAGTTGGAAATCATCTTCTGTAATATATGCGTAAACGGGTTTATCAGCCTTACCTTTAAAAACCAAACCATCATAACCTGCCCAGCGCAAACGTGCTGCGCTCCAGCCGCCATGATGGCTATCAGTGACAGTGCCTGTCAGTGGGGATTTGGTAACCACTGCCATACGCCCGCTCATATTTGCTTCTGAGCCGGTCAGTGGACCGTTCATAAAGCAAAGGATATTATCCGGTGAAAGTGGATCTACCTGCGGACCATTATCAAAAACAAATTTGACACCCAATCCACGACCACCAATATACTTGCGCGCATCGTCTTCGGGAACGGGCTTGTTTTCTACCTTGCCCTCCGTTAGATCAATCCACGCGATCCGATTTGCATAACCGCCTAATTGCATTATTTTTACTCCTCTCTCTGGGGTAATTAATTATATGTAACAGGGGAATAGACTTAAATAGTCTAGCATTTTTCAATAAAGGAAGTCAATCCTTAAGTTTTTCCTTAATCAAGAAAAACCCTAAAAAGCAGCTAAAAACGGCTTAGTGTAGCCAGATTCCCTTCAAAAGGAAAATAAATCCCCCCTGTCTCGGAATAATCGCAGCAATGTATTTGGGCGGTGTCACATCAAAAGCAGGATTACCATATTGATACCATTTGTGTTTTTTCGCTTGCGTTTATTTTTTCTTTTCCTGCTTCTTTCCTTTTTTGTCAGTTTCAGAGAGAAATTCACGCGCAGCAATATCGGGCGCCTGCAAAGGATGATTTTCATGCTCAGAAAGATAATGCTGATGGTCAAGCACCCACAAGTAGAGATCGCCTTCGGTTTTATTGGGGAAGCTTTTGAGCACGTCACTCTCGCGGATAACCTTGATAATCGGCATATAAACCGTGTCGTACCAGTGCATCACCGCTTCATCCTCAGGGATGTCGCGTTTTAGATCGAGCCCCATGAAATACCGATGTACGGCGATATGCTCAAGCATACGATAGAAACCATCCAGAATATTGAGTTTAATATCGGAATCAGGGCGTAGTTCATCGATCCGCGAGCGTTTTAAAAACTCGACCTTTTGCCCCAATATCTCAAGGTCTTCGGGACGCAGATCAGCATAAATGGAGACTTTTGTTTCACATTCGCGCACCTCTGCATCAATATACGTTTGTCCCTTCTCACGTGCGACTGAAACACGATGATGCCCATCAACAACAAAGTAAACTTCGCCAACTTTGTAGAGCACTACCGCAGGCAGGCTGATATCGTCATAAAAAGCACGATTAACGCGCTGCCAACGTTTGGCGGTATTTGCCTGTTTAGGCAAAAAGGCACGATCAAATTCGTAGTAACGGTTCAGGCTGCCGCTAATCTTGTCGATCTCGACGACTTTTACGCCTTGATAGATTGGGCCACCAATGGATAGCTTCTCTCTCACTTCATCATAAGAAAGCAATGTTGTCGGCTGTCCGGAAATGGCTGCCCAAACATCGTTAAAAAAAGCTTTAAATCTTGCACGTCTAAAATCAGACTGCACTCGTTCCGAAAGGGAATCAGATGGCATGGTCAACCTCAATCACTTTATAGGGGTAGATATTCATAATCGTCGTATTGCCAACTTCCGTAGTTGCTGCCTCCAGATTTTGACGGTAAAAATGGGTGTGTCCATGAAAAAGATAACGCGGTTGCGCCCACTTGACAAGCCAATTAAGCGCTTTTAAACCTTCATGAGCTTGAGTGTCGTCATCGTGAATACCAAAAGGCGGTGAATGAGTGATAAGCACATCCAGCTTACGACCTCGAAAAATACGCTGATAGAGCAATGCCGGTAAAAGGCTAAAAACTCGCAAATACATCTCTCGCTGCGTATATTGATTGACGCCATCAGGACGATATCGAATACTTCCTCCTAAGCCCGCGATCAACAAGCCCTTATGAAAAACAACTTTCCTGTCAATATTCAGCCCACCCTCAGCATAAGAGCGCTTATGCTCAGAACTATAGGCGGGGTCATGATTGCCCGGCACGTAGAAAAGGGGCTTATTAAGCAAAGTAACGATATATTCAAGATACTCATAAGGTAAATCACCGCAACCCAAAAGCAAATCAACATCGTCAAAATGTTTATCCGCCACCAGCGAATACATTCGCTCGACTACCTGATCACTCACCGTCAAAACTTTCATCACCACTTCCTAGATCACATACTCCACTTGGGCACCCTGTTCATCAATATAAGTGATGACGGAATTCATCTCACTCAGGTCGATAGAAAGCGTACAAACTTTATCATCCTTTTGCCATTGCAGATGGATGGCAGCGGCATCAGATTCAAGAACAGTAAAATTCCCGTCAAAGGCAGGATACTCATTCCTAAACTGGATCAACTTGCGAAGCCGCTGCACGACCTCGCGCCCGACCTCCTGCTTGATCTCGTTCAAGGAATAGTTGTGCCTGTTAATATCTCTGCCATCCCCACCTGCGTCGAGAACAGCGAGGTCATTCTCCCCAGCCAGCAAGCCGACATAGTAGACCTGCGGTACACCGGGCGCAAAAAACTGGATCGCGCGTGCGGCGAGATAGGCATCATCATCAGCGCCGAGCATCGAGTAGTAGGTACCGCGAATCTGATGAACGTCGAAGCCATCCGGGTCGCGGTACTTCGGGGATTTGATCAAGCTGAGATTTGATCCCCGCTCGAGACAGGTATCCACTAATTTTCTCGCGTCTGTTCCGTCATAGAGTCCATCCAGATCGGGTTTGATCGGTACACCGTCATGGCAATCCAGCATGGTGAACTGTTTCGCAGGTCGCTCCTTGAGATAGGCAACGAGCGAGGTACTGTTGCGATTAAAGAGCGTTTCGAGCACACGATAGGGCAGGATAAAATCGTAAATCCAATGTCCCTGCTCGGCGAGTTTATACTGCGTGCTGTAGTGTGCGTGGACTTCAGGCAGCAGTTCAATGCCATGTGAATTGGCGAGTTCGGTGATCCAGTCGAGAAAATCGTAGATTTCCGGCTCGACGAAGAAGAAGCTTGTTCCGGGCTTTTTGGTGATATAGCCAACCGCATCCAGGCGTACGATTTTGACGCCGTGTTTGGCGAAGTTCTCAAAGAAGTCTGCCAACAGTTGGCGCGTGGCAGGTGAATTGACATCAAGATCAATCTGCTCGGAGGGCGTTGTTTTGCCGAAGGTCGTCCAGACACGCACGCTCTCGCCTGTATCCGCAATGGTGAAGTCAGAATAGGGTTCTTCGCGACGCAGGAATATCTTTTTGAAGTCTTCAGCAGGGATTTCGCCATCTGCCCAGATTTTATCGACAGTTAAAAACAGGTCAGCGTATGGCGATTTGTGACCATGCTGCAGAAAATCCTTAAAGAATTCGGATTTGGCAGAAATATGATTAACCATCAGGTCAAGCAAAATATCGTGCTTCTCGCTGAGACGACGAATATCTTTCCAGTCGCCGAAAGAAGGCTCAATTTCAAGATAAGTCAGCGGCGCAAAACCGCGATCTCCCGATGAGGGAAAGGGAGGCAGGATGTGGACACCGCCTTGAAAGGCATCCGGGAAATGGGTTTCAAGCACCTCATGGAGCGCTTTCAAGTCACCGCCGAGTGAGTCGGGGTAGGTGATGAGTTGAACTTTGTTTTTGACTGGCATGGGTTGTTCCTTAAAATTAGTGTCATTGCGAGGCGGGCACACTTCCGCCGTGGCAATCTCCTAAAACGTGACGAGTGAAACGTGAAACGTAAAAACGTGACGCATGATACACCTTTACGCCTCACACAATACGCATCACTTCATATTCCTTCGTAATCACAAAATCCGCCAACTGCCTGTGCCCGGCAATGATCTTGTGCTCAAGCTTTAACACATTCTCTATAAAAGGGTCGCCCACTTCGCTGCCACGATTACGCTTTTGGCGATGCGCCAACGTATCCAATCGATTCCGAGCAATAAATACTCTGGTATCCACATTCTTCAACAAGGACGTATATGTCCCCTCGGCAACGACGACTTTTACGCCGGTCAGGTCGATGGTCTCATCTTCAATCGAATTGGCGTTGTAGTCGATCAACGGTTTCGTAATCTTATTCTTTCCAGCAATTGCATCTTTCAAGTTGCCCTCATAAATATCAAAACGTATTTCCACATGTGGGCCCAGCCATTCGGGATCTTCCCGACGTTTTGCATCGTTTGACTTCGGCGGCAGCACATAATAATCGTCCTGCCCTAGTAGCACGGCTTTGATTCCTGCCCCACCCAACTCATCGGCAATCGCCTTGCCCGTTTCCGACTTCCCGCTGCCAGATTCTCCTGCAACGGTGATGACATAGCGCGTATCCTTTGTCCGAATTTTTTCTAAAATTTCAGGCACGATCTCCTTCGCTGCATCAATATGGTGTTTTTCTAAAACAATGATGTCGCCTTTCATGCGCATCCTCCTACAAAGGTTTTCTTACCGCCAAGACACAGAGATCGCCAAATCTTTTTGAATGCCGCCGAGTTTTTTGCAATTCTAAAAAATCTTGGCGCATTTGGCGTCTTGGCGGTTTATTTTTCTTCCAAAGCCTGCTCCGCAAGCACAAATGCACCCAAAATCCCCGCCTTGCCTTCCAGCGCAACGGGCATAATATACTCGTCAATCCGCTCCAAAATCTCGGAGGATTGGATGTAGCCATTCAATTCTGCCAGTGTTTTTTCGCGGATGAGCGGGAAGAGATGCGCTTGCGACATCACCCCGCCGCCGAGGATAATTCTCTCCGGGGATAAAGTGCAGATGAAACTCCGCAACGCGCGTGCGATATGGCTTGCTTCCACTTCCCAGGCAGGATGCCCGCCTGGAAGTTCTTCCGCTTTCACGCCCCAGCGATGCTCGATTGCCGGGCCCGAAGCCATCCCCTCGAAGCAATCGTCATGAAAAGGACATTTGCAGACATCCTCCACCGTTGTTGGTAAGGGGATATGTCCCATTTCGGGGTGTAGCAGACCGTGCATCAACTTCCCGTTTAGCATTCCGCCCCCGCCGATGCCTGTCCCAATGGTCAGGTAGATGAAATTATCCAAGCCTTGTGCCGCCCCCCAACGCCACTCCCCAAGCGCAGCGCCGTTAACGTCGGTATCGACTGCCATCGGCACGCTAAACGCTTTACGCAGCGGCCCAAGCAGGTCGGCATCTGTCCAGAAGAGTTTCGGGGTTGGCAGGATGTGTCCGTAGTTAGCGGAAGCAGGTTGAAGGTCGAGCGGGCCGAAGGTCGCTATCCCGATTGCTGCCAATTTGCCAAGACTATTTTCCTGTGCTTGCAGAAAATCCACACAACGAGAAAGGGTCTCCTCGGGCGTAGTCGTCGGGATGCGTGTCTCGGCGAGAATCTCACCCTCCGCTGTGCCAACGGCAACGACGAATTTTGTCCCGCCGCCTTCAATGCCTGCAAAAAGAGGCCTTTCCTGACTCATTCTTTTGTCTCCATATCTGCCAGCGCATCCTTGACCTGCGCCTGGAACCAATCTTTGATGTCCGCACTGCGAACGATCTCACGCAGCGCATCGGCTCGGCTGCGCTTCTCTTCAAAGGGCATTTCCAACGCTCGATGAAGCGCCTCGACAGTGCTGTGAATATCGTAGGGAGAAACGGTGAGGGCGTAATCTCCCAACTCGTAGTAGGCACCCGCATACTCTGAAAGGACGAGGACGCCGTCTTTTTGGTTGAGCAGCGCGCCCTCTTTAACGACGAGATTCATCCCGTCGGCGATGGGGTTGACGAAGAGCACATCGTAAAGCTGCATGGCAGCGATGGCGCGCATATAGTTGTTCCCGAGGATGACGCGCACCGGCTCCCAAAGCGGCTGGCTATATTCGGCGTTAATCATGCCCGCTTCCGCCATGATCTCTTTCAGGTAGTCTTGATATTCGGCAACTTCCATGCGTGAGGGAACCAATAGGCAGAGCAACTTTACTTTCTCATGGTATTCGGGATGCTTTTCAAGCAAGGCTTTGAAAGCTTCAAGCCCGCGAATGATATTTTTGCTTGGCTCGCTGCGGTCGACGCGCAGAATCATTTTCTGGTCCCCGACGACGTTGATGAACTCGGATTTTAACAAGCGGGTTTGGGTATCTTCAGCAAGGACTTCTATTTTTTCAACATCGACAGAAATGGGATAGGTCAACGAACCGACTTCGCGGTCGTCGATGAAGATGGCATCCCGCCTGCCGCGCGAGTGGACATCTGGGAGGTGGAAACGGCAGGTTTGGACGAAGTTGAAGGCGTCCTGTTTGGTTTGGAATCCGATTCTGTTGGACTGTAGCAAGCTCAACAGGAGGGTGTCGCGCATATCTTTAGGCAGGATGCGCCAGGCATCCGGCCCGGGCCAGGGGATGTGGACAAAGGGCTGAATCTGGACGTTATCTCCCAATCCCTTACGCAGGTAGTGCGGCATCATGTAGAGGTGGTAATCCTGCGGCAAAATGATGACGGGACGCTCAACGCCTTGCAGACTTTCGATAACTGCATTGGCGAGCAATTTATTGATCGGCAGGTAGCCTTTCTTCCAGGCATCCCAGGTTTCTTCAGTGATGCTGGGTGTGCGGGGCGCATCCCAAAGTTGGTGCTGAATGAACCATAGCAATGGATTTGCGATAATGCCGTAATATTTTTCGTAGGCGGTTCTGCTGGGGCGTACAAGGCGCAAGTAGATGCCTTCCACTTTTTGGATTTCGTTGGCATTTGCTTTTGCCCATTTACGGTCGTCCTTGCTCATCGCAGAAGCGATCCAGAGGACTTCGTGTTTTTCAGCCAACGCGCCCAATGCGGTGACTAGGCCCCCCGCGCCACGTTCAACATCAAATTCGCCGTTTTCTTTTTGGGTAAAGGAAAATGGGCCTCGATTCGAAACAATTACGATCAAGGGGGCTTTCCCTGTATGTTTTAGGGGCATTTTCTTTACTCCTTTTATTTTGTCTATTCTGAAAAATAGAGACGGGCGTGCGTCGCTCTAACTTCGCAGAAGATGACTTGCAATCTATCCGAAAATTCCTTTGTAGTAACGGCTGTGCGGAGCCCGCGTTAGTGTTTAGCCGTTAAAAGCGACTAAAGTCGCCACTACGAGGTGTTTTTTAGATAGGGATTTAGTTTTTGGCTGGCTTCACATCAAACTCAGGCGTAACGATCAGATCCGCCAGCGGGCGCAGCGAGCTAACGACCTGATGTTCCTGTTCGAGGACTTGCAGGCGCCATTCATCCATTGATTCTTTACCACGTACGAGTTGTGCTTTTTTTGTTTCATGGTAGGTCAGATCAATAAAAACTCGCAAATCGGCTTCTACTTTAACGGCGTATAAGCCTTCTACGACCATATAGCGCAGCCCGTGAAAGCTGGTTGTGATGAAGTCTTCCTGATCTGTGAGCAAATCCACGCAAGGCATTACAGCAACAATCGCGTCCTTGTGAAATTCTTCCAAGTTACGATTGATAAAATCCCAGTTGTATTCGGTGTAGCCTATATTTTCAACTCCGTGGGCTTTACGCCACGGATTGCGCTCGTGTGGGGATGTCTTGTAATAATTATCAACATGCATCACCTTGGCAGGCGTATTTTGGACCTTAAGCAAATGAGCGACTTCGTGCCCTAACTCCGATTTACCAGATCCCGATTCGCCACCAATGGCAATCACGATCTTCTGCCCATCCATATTATTGATATGCTCAACAATCTGCTTGGCAGCTTTCTTGTGTTTTTCTGTAATCAGTAGAACATCATGTAGCATAGCTGTTTCCTCTTTATTCCAAGTTCTCCAGAATCCACGCAAAGAGATTCTCGACATCAGGCACGCCCGATGTTAATAAGTCTGCCACTTCGGGCATCTCGCTCGGATAATCATTCGACATCACGCCAACGCCGAGAGCGTAGCACCTGTTTTCCTGGCGTAATTTTTGTGCCATTTTCAGCGCAGCTATATCGGTCGTGTCATCGCCGATATAGATCACGCTATCAAGCTCAAACTCATCTACCAACTTTTCAAAAGCGACGCCTTTATCCGCTTTCACAGGCGGACGTAACTCAAAAATCATGCGTCCCTCGAAGAACTCCAACTCCATTTCAGCGGCGATTGCCTTGATCTGCGGATAAAATCTGTCTCGAGCAGCTTCTGGGTCTTCGGTCTGACGATAATGGAATGTGACCGTAACGCCCTTATCCTCAACTTGCGTGCCTTCCAGAGCGATTTTCTCCAATTTGGCAACGGAGGCTTCGAGGCGCGGCAAATAAGCATCTATATCAAAATTATGCTTTACTTCACCGTTTACACAGCGTTCCAAGCCATGGTTTCCGATGTAGATCACGCCGGGTAAAGCCATGCGGGATGTTACGCTCTTGACAGAACGCCCCGAAACAATCGAAACCAGAGATAGTTTATCGAGCAATGCTTCCAGGAGTTCATAGTTGCGAGGTGTAACTATGGCATCTTCCGGTTTTTCGGTGATTTGACTGATCGTTCCGTCCATATCGGTCACCAAACCGATTCGGTCTGCTGTGACCAGTTTTTTTAAATATGTCTCCTGTGCTTCCTTCCAATGTATGCCCATAAGGGATTTGCTAACCTCGTTCCATGTCTTCTGTTCCAATAAGATTTCTTTTCCGCGTACCAAAATGTCTTTTGCGTTGCTCCATCTATTTTAACGTACCCTGTTTCGGGCTTCCTTGATAATTTCTTTGGCAGCCTTTTTATGTTTTTCTGTAATTAGGAGTACGTCTCCGAGCTCGTGATTTTCCTTTTAGGTTATTGATAGCGCAATATATATCTATGCAGATGTGTTTTCATTGACACTTATTGTTCCCCAGGCAACAAGATTTTCTTCTTTAATTACAACTGAATCACCTTGTATGATACTGTTGTCTGGTATTTGTACGATAAATACAGAAACTTCATCTTCATCGCCTATTTCAACTCCTTCCCACCTTGAACGGACAAGTAGCTTTCTGTTTTTTACACCAGCATAACTAAATGGCTTATTTAACTTGAGCAGAAACCAATTATCTACGTTCTTAGAAGTAAGTCTTTTTTCTATTATCCCAGTTTTAGGCAAAAAAGCACGATAGTTTTCGTTTTGATCAAAATATGACAGCAATACTTGCTTCCCGACAATATTCATCGTTTAGCCTAGTCTATCTCTACATCATCCGACGTAACCACAAAGTGATGCTGCTTACCCTTATAGCCAATATTAAAACTCATCTTGCGCCAATGGGATGGTAAATTCGGTGAGACTTTTGGCTCTTCGCCGCTGAGATCAAGCTCGGCAAAGGCACGCAGCGCAAAGTAGACCGTGCCGGTCATCACGCCCGCGTGGATGCCCTCTTTCGTTGTGCCGCCCTGGATGTCGGTATAGTCACTCTTCAGGGCTTGGGTGTAAAGTTGCCAGCTCAAATCTTTATCGCCGAGTTGATAAGCCAGATAAGCGTGAACCAGCCGACTTAAGGTAGAGCCGTGCGAAGTCCTGTTCAGGTAGTAGTAGAAGTTCTCACGTAGGAGATTTTCAGGCGGCGCATAGCCCAAATCTGTCAACACCTCTTTGACCTGCGCCTCGCCGAGTACGTAGAAAGCCATCAGCGCATCGGCTTGTTTGGCGACTTTATAGTCGTCGGGCGATTCGCCTTCCGCTTTCAGGATGCGATCCATGCGGTGGATATTGCCGTATTTCTGCTGGTAATGTTCCCAGTCAAGTTCCTTGAGATCGAAATAGCCCTCGAATTGCTCCAGGACACCCTCGTCGCTGAGCGGAACAGTCAGCTTCTGCGAAATATCCTGCCAACGCGTCAGTTCCTCGTCTTCAAGCCGCAGTTTTTCGAGCAAGGTCGCTTTGGATGCCTTACTCATTTTCTCAAGCAGGTCGAAAGCGCGCTTCAGCGACCAGGCCACAAGGATATTGGTGTAGCTGTTATTGCGCAGCCCGCCTGCGGTGGCATCGGGATATTTCTCGTGGAACTCATCCGGCCCCATCACACCAACAATATCGTAGCGTTCCGTTTCAGGGTTCAGATCGGCTTTGCCTGCCCAAAAACGGCAGACTTCCAAAAAGACTTCAGCACCATAATTTTCCAGAAAATCTTGATCGTCGCTGACCCACAGATATTCCCAAATATTGTAGATCACGGCCAAACTAACATGGCGTTGCAAGGGGCTGTAATCGGGTCCCCACTCGCCGGAAAGCGGATTGAGATGCAAGGTTTGCGTTTCTTCGCGCCCCTCGCTGCCGCTCTGCCACGGGAACATCGCGCCCAGAAAGCCACTCTCCTGTGCATATTTTTGTGCCTGCCCCAAACGACGATAACGATACATCAACGCCGAACGTGTCGTTTCGGGGAAATGCAAATTGATGAAAGGCAAAATATACAACTCATCCCAGAAAACATGCCCGCGATAGGATTCGCCGCTCAGGCCGCGCGCCGGAATGCCCACATCCAAATCCTTATTATGTGGCGAGGCCGTCAGCATCGTGTGATAGAGATGCAGACGCAGCAGCTTTTGCGCGGTGCGGTCGCCTTCGATCTGGATGTCGATCTTCTCCCAGATTTCTTCCCAGGCGGCAATGCTGGCATGTTTGATGACATCAAAACTATATTGCTCGGATAGCGCATCCTGCGCCGCGACGAGCGGATCATCCACTTGCTTCTGGTTGGAGGCATAAATCGCCACCAATTTATCTACCGTTAACGCGATACCCCGTTCAGCTTTTACCGTAAACGTTGTGGTCACTTGCCCGGGCGTGTAGGCGGTCTCGAAATCGGGTTTTTGTTCGCTGCCATTCACGGCCACCAATAAGCGGGATGCTTCCGCAATCAATACATTCGATTGGTTAGTTTTCACCAGAAGCGACGAGCGATTCCCCTTGCTTTCCTCTGCAACAGGTTCAAGATGTTTCGAGTTCAAATCGCGATAGCGTGAAACGCCTGCATTGACAATATCCCCATCCAACATCGAGCGGATCGTTACTTTTTTATCGTAATTCAGCGGGATGATTTGATAACGCAGCGCAGCCAGATGTGGGTTATCCATGCTGGCTAAACGTTGCGAAACAAGACGGGTTTCATGTCCATGCGAATCAGAGACGACCATGCTGCGGTGTAGTATGCCTGTACGCAAATCCAAACGACGGGTGATGTGGAGAATATCGGCGGTGTTCGGGTCGAACCATTCGCCGCCCTTGACCTTGAAGGTGATCGGCAGCCAATTGGGTGCGTTGACGAAATCTTCGTTGCTGACTATGCGTCCGCCAACTTCCGATTCGAGGCGGTTGTAAAGTCCCGCGATATAGGTGCCGGGATAATTATGCTCGCCTGCTGAAGTCTCCTCCAACGCGCCGCGTGTGCCGAAGACGCCATTGCCAACGCTCATCAGCGTTTCACGTGTGCCTTCCCAGCCGCGATGATAGTCAAAATAGCTGATCGACCACTGCTCCCCAACAAGGCGTTTGGAGATCCAATCGTCGATGGTTTTGATGTCGATCTCTTCCATGTCTTCGACGACCATATCGGCACCGTTCAGGCGTAGTTCGATGGCGTTCTGCTCACGGGCGATACCGATCACCAAGCCAAAGCCGCCATTTTGCCCCGCCTGTACGCCGGAAATGGCATCTTCGACAATGACGGCGCGGTCGTAGTAAACACCAAGGTTATCGCAGGCGGTCGTGAAGATATCTGCCTGGGGTTTACCCTTTAAGCCCAGTTGCGCGGAAACAACTCCATCCACGCGCGTTTCGATCAAATCCAATAAGCCGACGGTTTCGAGAACGACTTTCGCGTTCCTGCTCGAAGAGGCAATCCCAATCCGGATTCCTGCATCCCGCAGGCTGTGTATAAAATCCACCGTGCTTTGGTAAATGTTGATCTTGCCCGCCTGAATACTCTGATTGAAGAGTTCGTTCTTGCGGTTGCCGAGACCGCAAACGGTGAGTTCGTTTGGGGCGTCTTCGGGGTCGCCGAAGGGCAGCTCAATGCCGCGTGACTCGAGGAAGGAGGCTACGCCCTGATAGCGCGGCTTGCCGTCTACGTAAGGGAGGTAGTCCTGCTCATGGGTGAACTCGCGGAAAGGGGTCTCTGTTTGCTCGGCATGGCTGCGCAGGAAGTCGTCGAACATTTGCTTCCAGGCAATGCTGTGAGTGGCGGCGGTGTCGGTGATGACCCCGTCGAGGTCAAAGATAACGGCGTCAAAGTGGTGGTTGGTCATAGTTTCTTTCATCGTGAGACAATCATTTATAGCATGATTGCCGCATCTGCTTGTTTATCTCTATTCCATTCTTTTGGATCAGATGATGGAATAATAGGTGAGTTCGATTATTAGGCTAAAAAACAGGCTGCGCGTTCTGTTAAGAAATACGCAGCCTGCAAAAGTTCTGTGATTTTTGCGACGAAGCAAATCCAGGTTGAAAGGCTACCCTTTCACGGAGCCAGCCAGCATACCACGGACGAAATATCGCTGGAGAGCAAAGAAAACAGCGAGCGGTAGCAGCATGGAGACAAAGGCTCCTGCGGTGAGGAGATGCCAGTCCTGTCCCTTTTCGCCAACGATGGAGGCGAGCGCGTAAGTAATAACACGCGTTTTCTCACCAAGGAAGACGAGGGAGACAAGGTAATCGTTCCAGACCCAGAGGAACTGGAAGATAGCGAAAGATGCTAACGAGGGAACCGAAAGCGGCAAAATCAGACGTACAAAAATCGTGAAGTTGGAGGCGCCATCGATATAGGCTGCTTCGAGCAATTCACGTGGCAGTGTACTGATATAGTTGAATAACAGATAGGTTGCCAGTGGCAAGCCGAAGCCGGTGTGCGCCAACCAAATTCCGAGGAAGGTACCGTTGAGTTGTAGTTTGGTGTAATCCTGCAAGATTGGAACAAGCGATATCTGTAGTGGGACCACGAGGATCGCAACAACCATTGTAAAGAGCAAGCCACGGCCGGGGAAATCTAGCCATGAAAAACCGAAGGCAGCAAAGGCGGCGATCAAGATCGGGATGATGGTGGCAGGCACAGCCACCGCAACAGAGTTGAGGAAAGCGCTGCCGAGGTTGTTGCCCTTGCGAGTGATTTCGTTCCCACCAGCATCGGTGAAGGAGATCTCTTTGCCCGTGACGACATCTCTATAGTTGTCGAGAGTTAGATTGGCAGCAAAGCCGACCCAAACTTCTTCACTAATAATAATCTTGCGGGTGCGCTTGTTGCCGTACCAGGTTAGTTTTCGTCCATCGGGTAGGACAACGCCGTCGCGTAGTTCTTCAAAAGTTGCAGAGACACCTTCAATTTCCATCACGCCATTGACATCGTAGCTGTCATCCAGAATGATTTCACCTGTGTCTGAATCTTCTTTATGAGGGAGAATTGCCCACCAGCCAGAGCTGAAAATATCCTGGCTCTGTCGGAAGGATGTTACCAAAACGCCCAAAGTAGGGATAAACCAAATCATGCTGATAACGATCAGGACGGCATTGATGATAAAAGACGACTGTCTTTTTTGACCTTTTAAACTACGGGTAGCCATTAGAAAGCCCTCCTGTCTTTATTGAATTCTCGCAAGTTGTTGACGATCACCGGAATAACGGCAATCAGCAAGATTATTGCAATTGCAGAGGCGCGGCCTGTATTGCCATAGGTAAAGCGCTGCAAATAAAATTCGTTGGCGATCACGTTTGTGCCATTATTACCGCCGGTCATCACGCGAACGACATCAAAGAGTTTCAGACTGAAGATTACGATCGTGGTCGTGACAGTAATCAAAGTGCCTTTGATATATGGAATGGTTATCCCGAAGAAAGCCTGAATTTCAGTTGCACCATCAATGCGGGCGGCTTCGAGCAACTCGTCAGGAATACCTTTGATTGCAGATGAGATGACGACCATCGCGAATCCCGTTTGAAGCCAGACCATGATGATGATAAGGAAGAAGTTGTTCCATGGGGGAATACTCAACCAGGGTTGGGATTCACCGCCCAAAGCGAGCACAATCGCA
>JBNKMO010000060.1:0-11028 GCA_050293165.1 Anaerolineales bacterium
AGACTAAATTCAAAAAAAGGTCAACCAATGGTTGACCTTTTTTATAATAGAGAGGAGCAAAGATGCGCGAACCAAAATATAAACGAGTTCTACTGAAGTTAAGCGGCGAATCGCTCGCCTCGCCTTCGGGCTTTGGCGTTGATGTTTCAGAAGCGGAATCCATTGCCGGACAGATCAAAAATATCCACGAGATGGGTATTGAAGTAGCGGTCGTTATTGGCGCAGGCAACTTATGGCGCGGGAAACAAGGCTTGGATCGCGGCATGGATCGTGCCACAGCCGACTATATGGGTATGCTAGCCACCGTAATGAATGCTATGGCGTTAATGGATGCCCTTGAACGGGATGGCGTTATTACCCGCGTTCAAACGGCGCTCGAAATGCGTACGGTAGCGGAACCCTACATCAGGCGCAGAGCGATCCGCCATCTTGAAAAAGGACGTGTTGTTATCCTCGCTGCCGGCACTGGTAATCCCTACTTTTCCACCGATACAGCTGCAGCACTCCGCTCTATGGAGATCGGTGCCGAAGTGCTCATTAAAGCAACCAAAGTCGATGGCGTCTATGACTCTGATCCCAAACAAAACCCCGATGCCGTCAAGTTTGATCGCCTGACCTATATGGAAGTGATGAATCGCCGTCTGAACGTGATGGACAGCACCGCCATTTCCCTCTGTATGGATAACGAAATGCCCATCATGGTACTCAATATGTGGGATCAAGAAGCGATTGAAGCCGCATTGATGGGGAAGCATGTTGGCACACTGGTTACATCATAAAGCCGGAAAATGCTCTCATTTCTTTGTAAAGAAAACCGTGCCACGCCTGCGAGCGTGGCATTTTTTATGGTTTTAGGGTATCCTTATATTTGTAATATTCATTGAAAAAACAGGAGGCTGATGTGCTTAACGACATCAATACAGACGCCAAAAACCGTATGCAGGGAGCTATTCAGGCACTAGAACTCGACTTTTCACGTATTCGTACAGGACGCGCTACGCCTGCCTTGGTGGAAGCCGTCCCTGTCATGTATTACGACGTTCCCACTCCCTTGCAACAATTAGCTTCGATCAGTGTTCCAGAGCCGCGCTCCATTTTGATCAAACCTTTTGATCCTTCAACGCTAAAGGAAATTGAACGCGGGATTCTCGCATCTGATTTGGGATTAACCCCCAACAACGACGGGCGCACCGTGCGCCTGAACTTGCCTCCGCTAACAGAAGATCGGCGCAAAGACTTGGTTAAAGTCGTTAAAAACCGTGCCGAAGAAGCACGTGTTGCAGTCCGCAATATTCGTCGCGACCTTATGCGCGATTTGCGCGACTATGAAAACGAAAAAATGATTTCCGAAGATGAAAAAGAACGGGGCGAAAAAGATCTTCAGAAAGAAACAGATTCTTTTATCGAAAAAGTAGACAAAATCTGCGACGCTAAAGAAGCTGAAATTCTAGAAGTTTAGAAAAAATATGGGCGATACTCTGAAAACGCAGCCCGAAAAAACACCAGAGCACGTTGCCATGATTATGGATGGCAACGGGCGCTGGGCTTTATCGCGTGGGCTACCGCGTCTTGCCGGTCATCGAGCTGGTACTGAAAACTTGCGTCGTATTATTACCGCCAGTGTTGAGTTCAACGTGAAATACCTCACCATTTATGCTTTCTCTACTGAGAATTGGCGCCGCCCGCCTGCTGAAGTGCGGGGGTTGATGCACATCATGGAAGACGTAATTGACCGCGAATTGGATGAACTCAACGAGGAAGGTGTCCAATTGCGCCATTTGGGAAGGCTCGAAAAACTTGCTCCAAAGCTGCGCAAAAAAGTACACCGTGCTGTTGAACTAACCAAAGACAACAACAGGTTGATTCTCAATATCGCCTTCAATTACGGTGGCCGCGACGAGATCATTTACGCAATTCAGAACATGATCCGTGACGGTGTCCCCGCCGATGATGTTGATCTCAGCATGGTTAGCAATTATCTTTTCACGGCAGGCATTCCCGACCCCGATCTGATTATTCGCACATCTGGCGAATTGCGCACCAGCAACTTCCTAATCTGGCAAAGTGCCTACTCTGAGTGGTACATTACGCCTACCTTTTGGCCCGATTTTGGCCGTGACGAATATGCCAAAGCTCTTGAAACGTACGCTCAACGTGATCGTCGTTTTGGGGGGATTGCAGAAAAAAACTATGAGTAAATTATGCTAAAACGAATTCTCACCGCGCTTGTTCTCGCTGCCATTGGCGTCCCGGCAATCATCTTTGGGGGCGTTTTTTTCTGGCTGTTGATGGCATTTTTCCTGGGGGTTGCAACTTGGGAATATACCAATCTGATGCGCGGTGCGAAGTTCGAGCCGCAGCAGGTGCTCACTGTCGCGGGGGCTTTATTGCTCTTTACGATTCGTACACGTTTCCCTGACTATGAAGAAGCCACATTAACGGGATTGGTGCTGCTCGCCATGTCGCTGCATCTCTTTGCCTTTGAGCGGGGACGCGATCAGGCCGCAGGTGATTTTGCCATAACGGTAACAGGCATTCTTTATCTGGGGTGGATCGGCGCGTACCTTGTCAAATTGCGTGATTTGCCCGGTGGCGCATATTGGTTTACGCTTGTGCTTCCCGCCGTCTGGTTCGCTGATTCTGGTGCTTATCTGATCGGAAAGAATTTTGGCAAGCATAAGTTGTCGCCACGCCTGAGTCCCAAGAAAACGTGGGAAGGCTACATCGGCGGGATTGTTTTTGGCGTTCTCGGTGGAGTGCTCTTCGCTTGGCTTTGGCGGGATAATATTCCTGTCACACTGTTGAACGGAGCCGTCATCGGGCTATTTATGGCAACCTTCACAACGCTCGGCGATCTCGGCGAGAGTATGATTAAACGGCAGTCCGGCATGAAAGATTCCAGTCATATTTTGCCTGGGCACGGCGGTATTTTTGACCGAATTGATACCTGGCTGTGGGGCTCTGCGCTAGGATATTACATCATTACCTGGTTCTTTATTTAAAGATTTAAATACAAGGGGCAAAAAGGTGAATACGTAACAGAGGGCGTTCTTGCGAGAATGCCCTCTGTTTTTTATTCCCTACCATACACAAAGGATATCAAGCCCTAGTGCATACTCAAGACAGACCTTGTTTAGCCTTCACCTTGTGTTCTGTACAAATCATATTCAGTCAGCACCCTACCCTCACCCAACTCATGCACCAATTCGCTGCCTAGCTTCACCTGTTTTTTTCTGGATAAGCCAAATAACAAGTGCTATAATTTTCTGCTGTCCCATACAACCAAATCGTGGGGAAATCGTATTTTATATATCCAAAACAGTAGTAGACGAAAAGGAGTCAGAATGACTACATTTGGCTTTTTGCTTTTAGTTGTTGGTGGGTTTATTGTCCTGATCTTGTTATCAGGCATCCGCTTTATCCCTAACAACCGTATTGGTATTGTCGAGAAACGTTTTAGTGGAAAGGGCTCGGTTAAATCTGGCCTGATCGCTTTGAACGGAGAGGCTGGTTACCAGCCTAATATCCTACGCGGTGGTTTGCATTACCTGATCCCGATCCAGTATGCGGTACATACCATGCCGCTGGTGACCATTTCCCAGGGTAAAATCGGCTACATTTTCGCGCGTGATGGACGCCAACTGGAACCGGCGCAGGTACTGGCATCCAATGCAAAGGTACAGGATTTTCAGGATGTGCAAGGATTTCTGGCTAATGACGGTCAGCGTGGTCCACAGCGTCGCATTTTGCGCGAAGGCACTTACGCGATCAACCTTGTGCAATTTATCGTCATCACAGAAGAGCGGATTTATACGATCTCGCTCAGCAAGGAAGAGACCGAGACCATCCGCAACATGGCAGAGGTGATCGCCCAGCGCGGCGGATTCCGCCCGGTGGTCATCAAAGATACAGATGATACGGTCGGCATTGTTACCGTGCATGATGGCCCATCCCTGGTACAGGGTGAGATCATTGCACCCATCGTTGGGGATGATGTTGATACCAAACCTACATACCATAACAACTTCCAAAATGCCGACCATTTCCTTGCTGCGGGCGGTTTTCGGGGAAGACAGTTGCAGGTTCTGGTGGAAGGCACTTATTACATCAACCGCCTTTTTGCCACTGTCGAGATGATTCCCAAAACGATCATCGAGGTTGGCAATGTAGGCGTGGTCGTTTCGTATACTGGCGAAACAGCTGCCGATATTTCCGGTGTTGAGTACCGTCATGGCGAGTTGGTCTCAAGAGGCAATCGCGGTGTCTGGAATGAACCTCTCTTGCCAGGCAAGTATGCTTTCAATACTTATGCCGGTCATGTCATCGCTGTCCCGACGACGAATATCATCCTGAAATGGATCCACACCGAAGTCGGCGCGCAGCGCTACGATGAGAACCTGACCGAGGTATCTCTCATCACGAAGGATGCTTTTGAGCCATCTCTGCCGCTGTCGGTCGTTATCCACATCGACTATCAGAAGGCGCCTCTGGTCATCCAGCGTTTCGGCGACATCAAGGGGTTGGTTGAGCAAACCCTTGACCCGATGGTATCTGCATATTTCAAAAATATTGGTCAGACCCGCACATTGATCCAGCTAATTCAGGAACGCAGTGATATTCAGGATATTGCCAGCAAGGAGATGAAGCATAAGTTCGAGCATTACAATCTCGAACTGGAAGAAGTGCTGATCGGGACGCCCACGTCCTCGGCTGGGGATAAGCAAATTGAAACGATCCTGACCCAGTTGCGGTCGCGCCAAATCGCTGTGGAACAGATCGAGACCTACGGGCGTCAGGAACAAGCTGCCGTCAAGGAGCGTGAACTGCGCGAAGCAGAATCCCGCGCTCAAATGCAAACCAAGATGACTGAAGCGGAACTGAATATCAACATTCAGACCGACCAAGGTAAAGCGGAATACCAGCGCTCGCTCCAGCAGGCAGCCCAGATCCGTGCTCTCGCGGAAGCGGAGGCAGAGAAAGTTGCCCGTATTGGTATTGCCCAAGCGATGGCGACCGAGGAGCAAGTTCGCGCCTATGGCGGCCCGCAGTTCCAGGTGACGCAGCAGGTGCTCAATCGTTTTGCTGAAGCCATTCAGGAATCTGGTGTAGAAGTAGTACCGCGCGTGGTTGTGTCTGGTGGCGGGAACGAGGAAGGTGGTGCGACGGGCAGTAATGTTATGGAAGGACTGCTGACAATGCTGCTTTCAGATCGTTTCGGCGCCTTAACGGATGAAACCAGCCAGAGTCCGCGCTCGGATGCAGCCGAAGCCTTGCGTGCCCAAATCTACAAGGATATGGAAAAGAAAGTGAGTGAAAATCCCCCAGCTCCGACGGAAAAGCAAGAGAGTGCCCCTCAAAAAGCTCCAACGGAAAAAGGAAAGTAAACATAGATAAGAAAGGCGGCCATTGGGCCGCCTTTTTACTTTAGTTGACCAATTTCTCCCATGTTTTGCCCCCATCCTGTGTTCTGTACAAGCTATCTTCGGTCAGCGCCCAGCCTTCGCTGATGTTGACGAAATCCAACTCGCGGAGTAGATCGAGCGGCTGCCAATTGGATGCGTGGAAGCTCCACGTCCCACCTCCGTCACCGGATGAGTAGATCGTATCGCCCCCGTCCCAAACCATGATCTCGTTATGGGAGGCGATTGCATAGGTGCCGTGCAGGTTGACCGGTAAAGTCGCGTCCCAGCTTTCGCCGCCATCTAGGGATTGGTAAAAAACGTAACCAGATTTCTCGCCGCGCAATTGCACGGGTAAGGTAGCAAGCCCATCGTCAAAGAAGAGCGGCGCGAACGTTGATGTTTGGTAATTTTCGTAGCCCGTAGGCAAATCCACTTTTTGCTCGGCCCAAGAGAGTCCGCCATCAACTGAACGATAAAGCCAGATCACGCCATCCATTGGGATGGTACCACCGACCCAGCCGTTGAGCGGATCGCGGAAGCTGATGCCGTTTTTGATGCCGCTGAAGGGCAGGGTGTACTCGAAACCGGGTTCGTGGAAGAAGACGCGGTTGTAGTCGCCGCCGCCGTTGGCAGTTGTCCAGACAGAGACGCCCATCGAGCCAGCCGCCGCGCCCATGCTAAAGAGGGCATAGCCTTTTTCGCTATCGAGGAAGCCAAAGTCCGCGCGCCCAAAGGGAATCGCACGCCAGAGCCAGGTGCCGCCGCCGTCGAGGGTGCGGTAGATCTCGCCCGCATTGGGCTTATCAATATCTTCGAGCAGGAACCAGCCTGTAGTTTCATCGAGAAAAAAGGATTTGGCGTAGGCAGGATCGCTGAGGATATCCGGCGGGGTGACGTTGAGCCAAGTTTCACCGCCGTCTTCGGTGCGCAGGATCATGCCCTCGGCTTGCGCCCAGCCATTGAGCGGATCAAGCATTTCGATTTGCGTGAGCGCTGGATTAGGGACGGTCTCGAGGCTGGGGGCTAACGGTGTGGCAAGGGACTGCAATTCGGTTTCCGGCGCAGATGCTACGAAACCGCTTGCTTCAAGCGGCGCAGGTACACAGGCGGAAAGAGTTAGAATGAGGGTAAGAAGAATGAGTTTTTTTTTCATATCCCATCTAACGTTTCAACGTCCTGTACTTGACACTCTTCGGCACATCGACCGACTTGCCATAACGCTTGTGATAATCTTCTTCGTAATCTGACCAGTTACCGAGGAAGAGACGCGCCTGCGAATCCCCTTCAAAAGCAAGGATATGCGTACAGATGCGGTCGAGGAACCAGCGATCATGGCTGACGACGACGGCGCAGCCAGCAAAATTTTCAATCGCTTCTTCAAGGGCGCGCAGGGTGTTGACGTCGAGGTCGTTGGTCGGCTCATCAAGCAGGATGACGTTTGCGCCTTCGGTCAGCATCTTGGCGGTGTGGACGCGATTACGCTCTCCGCCCGAAAGCACACCGACCTTTTTCTGCTGGTCGGTGCCCGAGAAGTTGAAGGTGGAAACGTACGCCCGTGAATTCATCTTGCGTTCGCCCAAGACGATATTATCTGCGCCCCCGGAGATTTCTTCCCAAACGGTTTTATCGGGGTCAAGGGTGCGATTTTGATCGACATAGGCCATCTTGACAGTTTCGCCAATTTTGACCGCGCCCGCATCCAACTTTTCTTCGCCGGTGATCAATTTGAGCAGGGTCGTTTTGCCTGCGCCGTTCGGTCCCACGATCCCAACAACGGAACCCGGGCGAATTTCAGCGCTGAAATTTTCAAGCAAAAGTTTATCGCCATAGGCTTTGGTGATGTTTTCCAGATTGATGACGATATCGCCCAAACGCGGTCCCGGCGGGATGTAGATTTCAAGCTCCGAGCGGCGCGCTTCGGTCTCTTGCGAGAGCAGGTTCTCATAGGCGTTGACACGAGCCTGTCCCTTCGACTGGCGCGCTTTCGGCGACATGCGAATCCACTCCAGCTCGCGTTGCAGGGTTTTCTGACGTTTGCTTTCGGTCTTTTCTTCCTGACGCAGGCGTTCTTCTTTTTGCTCCAGCCACGAGGAGTAATTTCCCTGCCAGGGGATGCCGTAACCGCGATCAAGCTCCAAAATCCAGCCTGCGACGTTGTCGAGGAAGTAGCGGTCATGCGTCACGGCGATGACGGTGCCCTTGTACTCGCGCAGATGATGTTCGAGCCAGGCAATCGACTCGGCGTCGAGGTGGTTGGTCGGTTCGTCCAGGAGAAGAATATCGGGTTCCGTCAGCAAGAGGCGGGTGAGCGCGACGCGGCGGCGTTCACCACCGGATAATGTTCGGATGGAGGTATCCGCCGGAGGACAGCGCAGAGCGCCCATCGCCAGTTCCAAGCGTGAATCCAGATTCCAGGCATCGGCGTGATCGAGTGCGTCCTGAAGTTTGGCTTGTTCGGCGATTAATGCATCGAAATCGGCGTCCGGCTCAGCAAAGCCGAGGTTGACTTCTTCGTAACGGGCGAGCATATCCACCAGCGGCTGAAGCGCCCCCCGCACGATTTCGATGACAGTTTTGGATTCATCGAGTTGCGGCTCCTGCTCGAGATAGCCGACGGTGTAGCCCTTCGACATGGCGATCTCACCGATGTAGTCGGGATCGACACCCGCCATGATGCGCAGCAGGGTGGATTTACCCGAGCCGTTCAGGCCGAGCACGCCGATCTTGGCGCCGTAGTAGAAGCCGAGCGAAATGTCGCGCAAGACTTGTTTGTTGTTAGGGGGATGGACGCGCCCGACGCGCACCATCGAGTAGATCACTTTTTGGGTATCTGTGGTCATGTTTAGTTTCCAGTTCTGAGTTGTGAGAGGTTAGTTGCGGGGTGATTTTATCAGGGTTTCTCTTGCTTCACCACAGAGCGCACAAAGAGCACAGAGAAAAGAAAAACGGAGAAAGAGAAAGACCTCCTTCGCGGGAGGTCTTTGCGGTCTTTTAGCTTGCGGGAATTTCGAGGTAGAAAGTGCTGCCTGGGCAGTTGGCTTCGTCATAACCTGCGCTTTCGACCCATGTTTTGCCCCCATGCGCTTCTGCGATACCGCGGACAATTGCCAACCCCAAACCTGAGCCGCCACCCTTGAAGATTGTCTTGCCCGATGAATGGTTCGCCACCCCTGCCACTTGATAAAATTTTTCAAAAACCAACTCGTGATGCTCGGCATCCAGGCCAATACCCGAATCGCAGATGGAAATCTCTGCACTCTTGATATTTTTTCCGAGCAACGATGGGCGTGCGTGAAGGGTTATCCTGCCGCCATCAGGCGTATATTTAATCGCATTCACCAAAAGGTGATACAACGCTTTCTCGATCAGCGCAGGGTCGGCTTTGATGCTAGGCGTATCTTCGTCATATTGAATAACCACTTCAATATGACGTTCCTGTGCTGCGCTTGAAAGTTTATAGGTAACTTTTTCTAAAACCTGTTTCACGGGCACTGTGACGGGGGCAATTTTAAAGGTATCGGCATCAATACGCGTCAAGTCGAGCATCGTGTTGACAACTTCGTGCATACGGTCAGCGCCTTTGTTAATGCCAGCAAGGATTTCTTCCGCACTGTTTTTTGCTTCGCGCTCAAGCACGGCTTGCAAAACATTGATGTAGCCTTTCAGCACAGTGAGCGGGGTACGCAACTCATGCGCCGTGACTTGGATGAACTCCATCTTGTTACGATCCATTTGGCGCAAGACTTGATTTGTTTTTTGTAGTTCTGAAATTGCTCTCTGATCGTTTTCCCGGATACGATCCAGAGTGATCCCGATCAGGTCTAAGGCGATGCGTGGGTTTTTCGCCAGGATGTTCTCAAAATCTTGCTTGTCCATTTCGAGCGTTGTGCATGGCGTGGTCGTGTACACAGATGCAGAACGCGGCGCATTCTGGATAAGTCCCATTTCACCGACCACATCCCCTTTGCCCCCGATCCGCAGGATGTGTTCCCCATCTTCGTCATCCATTTTTTGAGAAATACTTACATTCCCCTCAGCGATAATATACAAAATATCCTCTTCCGCGCCTTCTCGGCACAAAAGATGGTTTGCAGGATAGGAGCATATTCGAGAGAGCTCTGCGATCTCTGCCAACTTCTCATCGCCCAATCCTTTATAGACGAGTTGCAGGATGGATATTTTGCCGTCTTTGTCCATACAAAAAGTATACACTGACTCTTTGCTTGGAACTACTACAATTGCATTGCAAGTGTTCGTTATTTCCCACCGTTTCAGCCATCCAATGCTTCACACAAAAATGCCCGAATTCGCTCGGTGATGCAAGCGCAGTCATTCTCAGGTCAGGTATAATGTCGCGACTTATTTTTATAGGAGCAGCCTTTTGAGAACACAAACACGCCCGCTTAGCTATTGGGGACTGATCCACGGCAATAGCAAATTCCGCAATCTCTGGTTTGGACAGATCATCAGCTTAATGGGCGACTGGTTCAACCTGATCGCCACCGCCATCCTGACCGCCAACCTGACCGGTTCAGGGCTGGCCGTCGGCGGGCTTTTCGTCATCCGCGCACTGGCACAATTTGTCACTGGTCCTGTCGGGGGCGTGCTAAGCGACCGTTTCAACCGTAAAAAGATTCTGATCTGGTCGGATATTCTACGCTTCATCATCGTTTTGGGTTTTCTCTTTGTCAAAGATGCCAGCCAGATATGGCTGCTCTACACCCTCACCGCTCTGCAGCTCGGCATCAGCGGCATCTTCTTCCCCACCAAGGATTCCATTCTCCCCGACATTGTGGAGGAAGACGGGATTGGCACTGCCAATGCGCTTGCATCAACCACCTGGTCGACGATGCTCGCCTTGGGCGCATTTCTGGGCGGACAAGTCGCGGGGACATGGGGAATTGCTCCCGCCATCGTGCTGGATGCCCTCTCCTATTTGCTTTCCGCCTTCTTTATTGGACGCATCCCCTACACCCAAACGACCGCCAAGGTCGAAGAAGCGCTCACTCCCGCTGAAGTCTTCAAACAATATTTCCAGGGGCTTAGTTATCTCTCCAAACACAAATCCATCTTTATCCTTGCAGCCCAGAAAGCCTCGCTCATGCTGGCAGTTTCGGGATTTAACGATGTCATCCAGGTTGAACTCTCCAGCAAAGTTTTTGTCGTTGGCGAAGGTGGCAGCACCAGTTTGGGCTGGCTCTACGCCATCGTCGGCATCGGGACGGGCATCAGCCCCATCCTTGCCCGCTGGATCACCGGCGACCGCGAACATGCATTACGGCATGCCATCACCACCGGATACGGGATCACGCTGATAGGCTTGGGCCTCATGTATCCTCTCTCCAGCCTGGGACTGGTGCTGACTGGCGCTTTCTTTCGTGGTTTTGGTATCGCCATCATTTGGGTCTTCTCGACAACACTGCTGCTCAAAAAACTCCCAAACGAAGTGCGCGGCCGCGTCTTCGGGACAGAGTTCGCCCTACTCACACTTTCCGGCGCAATCGGATCAGCGCTCGGCGGCTGGTTTCTGGATGCCTTCAACATCAGCTTGCAAAACCTGATTCTGTTGATGGCGGCCCTGATGTTCTTGTTTGGCATCAATTGGATCATCAACGGTGTTTTAGCT
>JBNKMO010000061.1:0-13021 GCA_050293165.1 Anaerolineales bacterium
GGAAGGCAGCATCGCATAGAATGCAGTCGCTTTGACCATGTCATCAAGAGGAACACTGTCGAGCACCGTGTGGGCGGTGGTTTCATCGCCAGGGCCGAAGCCGATCGCGGGGATACCGGCTTTGCCAGCCCAGTAAATGCCATTGGTCGAGAATTCCCATTTGCCAGCAGGCGCAGCTTCGAAGCCGATCGCTTCGCGGGCGGCCAAGCCAGCCTGTACGAGGGGGTGATCTTCTTCGTATGCCCAGGCGGGGAAGTATTTATCCACAGGGAAGACGAAGCCTGTGTATGAAGCTTCATCGTAGAAGAGTTCTTCCACTTTGACGCTGGCTTTATGCTCTTCAGGAATCAATGCTTCAATCTGTGCAACAACTTCTTCTTTGGTCTCACCGAAAGTCATGCGGCGGTCGATGTAGATGATCGCTTCGTCTGGGACGGCGTTGATGCTGGGGGTCTGGACGTGCATATCGCTGACGGTGATCTTGCCGTGACCAAGAAATTCGTGGTCGCCCAGGCTTGGTTCCAGATCTCGGATACCGGCGATGACGGGCAGCAGTTTGTAGATGGCGTTGTCGCCAATGTGGTTGGATGCAGCGTGGGCAGATTTGCCCTTCGAAACGACGCGCATTTCCAAACGACCTTTGTGACCGCGATAAACATTCATCTTGGTCGGTTCGCCAATGACGACAAAGTCGGGGCGGATACCCGGGTCAACTTCCACGAAGGTGTTTGGGGCGATGCCGTCGCACCACTCTTCCATATTGCCAAAGTACCAAGCTGTCCAGCCATCGAGCAAGCCGAGGTCACGGGCGAAGCTTAATCCGTATATCATACCGGGGGTGCTGCCTTTTTCGTCACAGGCACCACGCGCGAAAAGGACACCATCTTCCACTTTGCCAACGAAAGGATCCCAGTCCCATTCTTCCGGGTCGCCGATGCCAACGGTGTCGATATGTGAGTCGTAAACGATCACGCGCTGGCCGTTGCCGATACGTCCCATGATATTACCCATCTTGTCGAAGCGGACTTCATCGAAACCCAACTTATTCATTTCGGCAGCGATGCGTTCGCCAACATCTTTCAATTGTCCTTCCATGCTGGGGATGGCAACAATATCCCGCATAAATTGGACAATGTCTTTCTCTGCTGCGTCAATCCGTTTTTGGATTTCTTTTGCAGCATCTTCAGTTGATAGTTTCATCTTTTAAAATCTCCTCTATAACATAAATACTTAAAGTCCCAAAAAATGGGGCTTGCAATAACAACCTGCTAAGGTTGGATTTGCGCTAAAACATGGAAGTGGAAGTAGCCCGGCAGGAAATAGCCCAGGCTGTAATCCACCACATTTTCTGTTGCCAGATAAATGCGTGAACTGATACGCATCAGGACATCGCCGCGTTGAATTTCGAGCGCTTTCGCCACATCTGACTTGGCGCTGGTTGCGTTCACGCCAACTTTGGCGACAGTAGGCAGGTCGCCGCGTTCGAGCATGAAGTCCAGCACCGAGCCCTTGAAGTTTTTCGGAAATTCGTCCACCGAAAGGAATTCGTCTGGCAGGATGTCGATCAAATAGGCGGCTGGGCGGTCGGATGTGATGATGACGCGAGAAACGCGCGTCAGCGGCGTGTCGAGCGAAACACCCAACTTTCCGGCTTGCTTCTCATTGGCAGGGACTGTCTCCACCCGTAGATTTTTTACCGCTACCGACATCCCCATACGCATTGCCATGGTTTGGATGCTTTCGAGTACCTCGAGGCCGCTCTCTAAAACAGGCGCTTGCCCGACCACAAAAGTCCCCGCCCCCTGCCTGCGACGGATCAGTCCTTGTGTTTCAAAGGTGCGCATGGCTTCGCGCAAGGTGGCGCGCGAAACGCCTAATTTCTCCGCCAGTTTTGGCTCAGAAGGCAAACGGTCTCCGGCAGGCCGTGATGCGATCAAGGCTGCCAGATCTGCCTGTAATTTTTGAAATGGGGATGTTATGGCCATAATGGTTTCCTAAAATTCTCCAGCTCCTGAGCGGAGCACAGTCGAAGGACGAGTTATCCAAAGTCCGCTCAGAGACCGGCTTATTCTTCAATTACCGGGATAAATTCAAACTTCGTCACGTCGACCAAACCTAAATCAGAAATTCGCAATTCGGGGATCACGACCAGGCCCAGCAGGCTTAGCTGCATATTCGGATTACTCAACGTGCAGCCGCAGGCTTCAAAGCCCTTTAAAATCGTAGCGGCTTTCTCAGCGACAACTTCCACGCGCTCGGTAGACATCAGTCCGGCAATCTCCAACTCGACCAGCCCGATCACTTCACCGTCTTTGACAACGCACTGCCCGCCGCCCACTTCGGCGAGTTTGTTGGCGGCAATCGCCATATCGGCCTCGCTGGTGCCCGTCACCACCATGTGATGGCTGTCGTGCGCCACGGTCGATGCGATGCCGCATTTTTCGGTGAAGCCAAATCCGCTCACGAGAGCGACATTCACGTTCCCTGTTGCTTTGTGTCGTTCAACGATGGCAAGTTTTGCAATATCGTTCCCTTTATCAACATGGATTTGCCCATCTTCTACGGGAACTTGCAGCTTAAGATGTTTGGTCGGTGCCTGACTTTCGATCACGCCGATCACATTTGCCGTGACGCTCGTACGTGAACCTGCTTCCACCAAAAGAGCAAAATCCTGTGCATCAAGCTTCTTTCCCAAGTGGACAGATTGCCGCGCCCAGGCAGGATGCTCCACTTGGGGCATCGCTATGGTCAATTCACCGTTTTCAGCCACAACCTGCCCTTTGGCGATGACCATGCCCGGGTGAAAATCGTTCAAATCTTCGACAAGAAGCACATCTGCCCATCTGCCAGGGGCGATCATCCCCATTTCTTTTGTTAAACCAAAATGTTCGGCGGTATTGATCGTCATCATCTGGATAGCAGTCAACGGGGGCAAACCAGCCTGAATGGCGTGGCGCAGCACCCGATCCATGTGCCCCTCCTGTGAGAGGGTGGCCGCATGTGAATCATCCGTACAAAGCAAAAAGCGGCGCGGATCAAGATTGTGTTCCAAAATCGCACCGACCTGATTTTCCACGTCCAACCAGCCGGAGCCATAGCGCAGCATGGCCTTCATGCCCTGACGAACGCGGGCAATCGCGTCTTCAACACGCGTGCCTTCGTGGTCATCTTCGATGCCTGCAGCAGCGTAGCCGTGAAAGCCCATGCCAAGATCAAGGTTGGGATAATGCCCGCCGATAACTTTACCGGCAGCTTTTGTGACAGCGATTTCTTCCATCATCTTTGTGCTGGTATTGAAGACGCCCGGAAAATCCATCACTTCCCCAAGTCCGATAATGCCTTCCCAAGTCATCGCTTCAGCGACATCTTCGGAGTCGATCTCTGCGCCCGGGGTTTCAAATCCTGGTGCGGAGGGGACGCAGGAGGGCATCTGCACCCAAACATGGATCGGCTGCTCGGCGGCTTCATCGCCCATCAGCTTGACGCCTTTGAGACCGAAGACATTCGCGATCTCATGCGGGTCAATGAAGATTCCGGTTGTGCCGCGTTTGGCAACCGCGCGCACAAATTCGGTCACGGTAATCATGCCCGACTCGACGTGCATATGTCCGTCCAGTAGCCCGGGGACGAGATATTTGCCGTCTGCGTCAATAACTTTTGTGTTTTCGCCGATACAATGCGAAGCATCTTCGCCAACATAGGCAATATGCCCATCGACAATGGCGATATCCGTTTTGGGAATGAACTCGCCCGATTGAACGCTGACCCAGACGCCGTTACGAATAACGGTGTCAGCTGGGACACGCCCCATGGCGACATCGACGAGTTTTTTGGTGAGAGTGATGGATGAAGGCATTGTTGTCCTTTCTAACGACTATAGCGTGTGTTTTTGAAATCGGGTTTCGAGCCAAAACGGTTTAAAGTTGTTCTCTACCATGTTTTGTAACCATGATGCTAAACCAAAATTAATTATCTTCCATTTAGGTGGCGGTAATTCATGGAACCCATCCAGTACAGCAAGTCCATGACCGTTTGATTTTTGAATATCAAATGCAACAATATCGCCTACACCGCTAACTTCTGCAAAAGGCAATATTGAATACTGCCAATTTTCATCATAAACTTTAGGCAACTCTAATAACAGGAACTTGATTTCATCAAGGGTAAGAATTTTATATTCTGCAAATTGTGCTCCATAAGAAAAGTAATAAAATTCTTTGAGTTCATCTGGTATAGAAATTCCGAGTTTCATCATTAAGGCTGTTAGTTCCGCTTCGTTTTTTCCTGAGTTTAATAAATAAGGAAATTCAGAAGCGTTTCTTATCTTTTCGGGCAATTCATTGATATGCTTTTCGAGAAATGAAAACTTGTTTTTCATAAGAGCCTGAGCATCTTCAGACTTTTCAACCTTCTAAAAGTCTTTTCGCTGCCTGATTATGCTTCTCAATCAACTTGCGTTCATCAATGTTGACGAGTTGTCCTTCTTTGATGACAAATTTCCCGTTAACAACGGTGTAGTTTGCTTTGACGGGGGATGCGAAGATGGTCGCGGCAACGGGATCATGGAGTGCGCCTGCGTAGTCAAGGGTATTCAGTTTGATGGCGAAGAAATCGGCGCATTTGCCTACTTCGAGAGAGCCGATGTCGGTGCGCCCGAGAACGGCTGCGCCGCCGCGCGTGGCAAGATGTAGGGCGTCGCGGGCGGTCATTAATTTGCGATTGTCGCTGGAGAGCGAATATCCGGTGATACCTTCCTTGACGCGAGCCAGCAACATTGCCTGACGGGCTTCGCCGAGCAGATGTGAGCCATCATTAGAGGCGGAGCCGTCCACGCCGATGCCGACATCCACGCCAGCGGCGAGCATTTCTTTGATCGGGGCGATGCCCGAGGCGAGACGCATATTCGAGGAGGGGCAGTGGGCGACACCACATTTATGTTCGGCGTAGGTTTTGATCTCACGCTCGTTGACGTAGACCGAATGCGCAAACCAGACATCGCCATCCAGCCAGCCGACTTCGCCCATATAGTCGACGGGGCGGTGACCGAACATCTCGAGGCAGAATTGTTCTTCGTCTTCGGTCTCGGCGAGATGGGTGTGCAGTTGCACGCCATATTCGCGTGCCAAAATGGCGGATTGCTTCATTAGCTCGGATGTGACGCTGAATGGCGAGCAGGGGGCGAGTACGATCTGGGTCATCGAGCCGGGTTTGGGGTCGTGATAGGTTTCGATTAAACGCTGGGAATCTTTCAGGATGGCTTCTTCTGTGTCCACAACGGAATCAGGTGGAAGTCCGCCATCCTTTTCACTTAAGCTCATCGACCCACGAGAAGCATGGATTCGGACTCCAATTTCTAAAGCGGCAGCAATTTCATCATCCAGCTTTGATCCGTTTGGAAAGAGATAGAGATGATCGGACGCAGTCGTGCATCCCGAAAAGGCCAATTCCGCCAAAGCTGTCTGCGTGGATGTGTAAATGTCATCCGGCTGCAAGCCTGCCCAAATTGGATAGAGGGTCTTGAGCCAGTTGAAGAGATTCGCATCCTGCGCGGCGGGGACGGCACGGGTGAGGGTTTGATAGAAATGGTGATGGGTGTTGACCAGACCGGGCAGCACGATATGCCCACTAAGATCGAGGATTTCATCGGCGGTTTTTGGGAGTTGGTCTGTGGTGCCGACCTGCTCGATGAAACCATCTCGAATAAAAAGACCACCAGACGCGATTTCACGTTGGTGGTTATCCATTGTGACTAAAACCGTAGCATTTTTAACGAGAAGCGTGGACATTTTTCGTCCTTTGTTATGTAAGTGGGAAGAAAAGGGAGTTAGGAAAATTTGTCTGACAAGTACGTTTAGTTTAGCAAAGTTTAGGGGCACTGTCAATTAGTTGTCTGACAAATCTGACAGGAAAATGATATGAGCTATGTAATGTTTTGTTTTTTGAAGAGCTTTCTTGTTGACAGCCTTTCGTCCTCTTGGTACACTGTGCGGCGTATTAAAAATATTGAAAGGAGCGTGTTTTATGTCAAGTAAATTAGAGTCGGTTCTTGTTTCTAACCCAATTGTATGGGCGCGCCTCTGTTTAACAGCGTAAAGCCGGTCTCTTTTCATTGATAGACTTTGCTGTCACGGGCGATCTCATGCCCGTGACTTTTTATTTAACAGTCTATCTTAGCTGCTGGCATTTTTTCAGTCGGAACTAGATATTTGGCTGTCCCTGAAAATTTTGTGGTCACGGAAATATTCGTGACCACTTTTTGTTTTTAGAAAGGAAATTTTTATGTTGGCCCAAGTGGTACAAGTTGTTTCACTCTCAGAAAATTTTTCTGCCCCTTTTACAAAGTGGCAGGTACCTGTTTTGAATCGTTTTATCCGTGCTGTACAACGCACGTACATAGGAAACTTTAACAATGAATACTCCGTCCGAAAACGACAAGGGTGTCGTTTTTCGCAAAGCTCTCGGGCACTATACCGTCCGTACCAATGGAAGAGAACTCGATTGCGTACTCTCTTCTCTATTACGTAAAAATTTGATCTACCCCACTGCCGATCCGACATCGTTGCGCCATCGTGTTCGAGATGTTCGTGAAGTGGCGCATATTGACCCTGTCGCAATAGGTGACCGGGTGCGCTTCGTTGATGCTGGTGACGGCACAGGGCTGATTAACGAAGTCTTACCCAGACGTTCCACGCTCTCGCGCCCAGCACCAGTGCCGGGGCAACGCGTTTTTGAGCAGGTTATTGTCTCTAATATTGATCAGGTCATTCCCGTCTTTGCAGCGGCCAGTCCCACCCCGAAATGGGGCTTGCTCGATCGTTATCTGGTTTCTGCAGAAGCTTCTGACCTGCCAGCAGTGATCGTGATTACCAAACTTGATCTGGCATCCAGGAATTCAAAACTTGAAAAGAGTCTTGATGTCTATCGCCAGATTGGCTATCCCATTCATATGGTCAGCTCGATGACAGGTGAGGGAGTGTCTGAACTGAAAGATATTCTCGCTGGTCGCAGATCGGTTCTTGTTGGAAAATCGGGCGTGGGAAAAACATCTCTGCTTAACGCCCTCCAGGCAGGGTTGGGTTTGCGTGTGAGTGCTGTCAGTCAAGGCGATCAGGGGAAAGGTCGTCACACAACGACCCATCTTGAGATGTTTGATCTCGATTTTGGCGGCACAGTGGTTGATACGCCCGGGATGCGTGAGTTTGGTCTATGGGATGTAGATGGCAGTGACCTGGCTCTATTCTTCCCTGAAATGTCCGGCTATGTCGGACAATGCAAATTCAGGCTAAGTTGCAAGCATGATGAGGAACCTGGCTGTGCCATTCGGCAAGCGGTGATGGATGGGCAAATAAGCCCGTATCGTTATAAAAGCTATCTGCGTCTGCGAGATGAGCTATGAGACAGCAGCCGATCGCAACCTTTGGTGATTTCTCTTGCATCCATTGTGGTGGACATGTTTGCAGTGCTCATTTTCTTTCCGGGGTGCAGAATCGCAATCACTGCCCCTATTGCTTGTGGTCGCGCCATCTGGATTTGTATGCCGCTGGCGATCGCCTCTCAGCGTGCAAGGCAGCGATGCAGCCAGTCGCATTAACCACAAAGCGTAGCCGCAATAAATATAACCGTAGCTATGGAGAGTTAATGCTTGTTCATGTATGCACCTATTGTGGCAGTGTAGCGATCAATCGTATCGCTGCGGATGATGACGCACAAACCCTGTTGGATATTTTTAGCGCATCATCTGCGCTGCCTCCCAATATCTACGACCTGCTTCTGGACAACCAGATCAGTATTTTGCCGCCAGATAGCTTGCCCTTAATCAATGAGCAGCTTTTTGGGCAGATCAGTTGGGTCTAGATTATCTGATAGAGCCTCGCCTTGTTTTCAAGGCGGGGCTTCTTTAGCATAGTTTTCCCTGTCCTTGACACCCCTGCCCGCATCGGTTATCGTAGTAGCCTTATTCGTTATACCAGTTCAGCAGTCAGCTATTGTTATTTCTTTGAGCGTTCGCTCACTTCCCCTTTTGACAATCAATCCGGCTTCTGAAGAAAAGGAAGATTTGTGAACTTCAATCAGTTCAATCTGGATGCGCGTCTGCGGACGGGCATCGAACGTGCTGGCTATGAAACGCCAACCCCCATTCAGAAAAAAGCTATTCCCGCTGCACTCAAAAACCGAGACCTGATCGGCACCGCCCAAACAGGGACGGGAAAAACGGCAGCCTTCGTACTCCCAATCCTAAACCGTTTGTTGAGTGGCCCCCGTAACCAAACACGGGCGCTGATCGTAACGCCCACCCGTGAACTTGCTGAGCAGATTAACGACACCTGCCACGCCCTGTCTGTGGGAACCGGTCTACGCAGCGCCACAGTATACGGCGGCGTGGGGGCAACGCCCCAAATCCGAGCATTAGAGCGCGGTGTCGAGATCGTTGTTGCTTGCCCCGGTCGTTTGCTCGACTTGGTTGCCAAAGGACATGCCAAACTCAATAAAATAGAAGTACTTGTTCTCGACGAAGCTGATCGCATGTTCGATATGGGCTTCCTGCCCGATGTGCGCCGTATCATCAAAGCTGTGCCAAATCAACGCCAGACAATGCTTTTCTCGGCAACCTTTCCGAAAGAAATTGAGCAGCTTGCGAAACAGTCCTTGCGCAACCCTGCCCGCATTACGATGGGAATTAGTCGTCCTGCGCATACAGTTACACATGCGTTGTACCCCGTTCCGCAGCATCTCAAACGCAGCATTGTTTTGGAATTGCTCAAAGAGACCAATACCGAATCCGTTTTGATCTTCACACGCACCAAGCACCGTGCGCGCCGTTTGGATCACCAACTGAAACAAGCGGGGTATAAAGTCACCAGTCTGCATAGTGACCGGACACAGGGGCAACGCCAGAATGCTCTAAAAGGTTTCAAAGATGGCACCTTCCAGATCATGGTTGCGACGGACATCGCTGCGCGCGGTTTGGATGTGGATGGTATTTCCCATGTAATTAACTTCGATATGCCGGACACAGCCGATGCCTATATCCACCGCATCGGGCGCACCGGCCGCGCCGAACGTACGGGCGATGCCTTCACCCTTGTTACCCCAGACGATGAAGATTTGGTACGCAAGCTTGAAAAGATCATGGATCAAAAGATGAAGCGTCTCTTTATCGAAGATTTCGACTATAAAGCCGCCGCGCCGCCGCGTCAGGCACCGCGTCCGCCGCGTGAAAGACGTCCGGCTTCATCTCCCTCGCGCAAACAAGCGCCCAGATCGAAGAATCGTCCGCATAGGCGTTCGTAAATCTATTTTCCTCTATAGGGAATCAAAAACGGGACAGTGATAAACACTGTCCCGTTCTGCTTTTTAAACTTTGTTAGTGCTTAGAGCACAACAACGTTCTCAGCTTGGGGACCTTTTTGACCTTGAACAACTGTGAATTCAACACGTTGTCCTTCTTCAAGATTGCGGTACCCATCACCGACGATAGCGTTGAAGTGGACGAAGATATCGCCACCTTGTGCACGCTCGATGAAACCGTAGCCTTTGCTACCATTGAACCATTTAACGGTTCCTTGTTCTTTTTCAGACATGATTTGAAACTCCTTTCATAAAAGATATTGCTGGTCTCGCATGGGTTCCAAATCAAAAAACTGCACTTTGTCTTAGAACTTCTGTTACTCAAGCAATGTAGTGTACCTCATAAAAAGGTTTTGTGCGGACGAGTTTTAAAACTCGTATCCGCTTATAATAGCTCGCACAGAAAACAAGTCTCCCGCCTAAGCGCATGTAAGGAGACCAACCTGGAAAGGAAGAACGTCCAAAATGCTTAAATTGCTCAAGCTCATGCTCCCGGTGGCGTTGCTTTCCGCCTGCTCGCTCCACTCCGCAGCCCCTCCAGCGACGGATACGCCCGTGTCCCTGACCGCAACAGCGACCGAAGCGCCCACGCTTACCCCGGAACCGACGCTCACATCCACGTCGACGCTGACGCCGATCCCTACCGAAACGCTCTCCCCGACCTCAACACCAACCGTCATCCCAACCTACGCCGTCCTGCGCGCGGAAGTGCTCGAGCGTTCCAACTGCCGTTACGGGCCTGGTGCGCCTTACCTCTACAAATACGGCTTGGTAGTCGGCTCCAACCTCGAGGTCATCGGGCGTCTCGACGATGCCAGTTGGATTGAACTCCAAGCCATCGGTGGGGACAATCCCTGTTGGGTGAAAGCATCCCTTATGGACGTCAAAGGCGATGTCTTCAGTGTTGAGCCTGTTTACCCCGATAAAGCGCCGCTGCCCGTTTCGCCCTATTATGGCCCGCTCGCGCTCAAGGATGTTTCCCGCACAGACGATCAAGTTACCATCACCTGGTATGGGCAGTCGTTGCGCGCGGGCGACGAAGAGTACACGGGCGCGCCGCTCTATCTCGTCGAAACCTGGACTTGCGAAGATGGCGTATTTAAATTTACTCCCTACGGGCTTTCATTTGAGATCATCACCTTCACCGATCAGGCCGGTTGTGCAGAAACATCCCACGCGCGCATTTATTTCTCCGAAAAGCACGGCTACGCTGGGCCTGTAGAAGTTGAGTTTCCTTAGAACTGCATTGCACTTATTCTTTGTTTGCAAGACCCGCAGTGCAACGCACTGCTAAGACCTGATTGGAATTTGATTTGATGAAAAAAACTTTCTTATGGATTGCGGCGGCAACCCTGCTCCTGAGCGGATGCCAGACTGCGAGCGCATTACCGACGCCGCTACCGGCTGCTCCATCTACACAGCCGCCGCCGACAGCGACCGCCTTTCAGCCTGTTCCCGTTACCCCAACGCTGATCCTGCCGACAGCAACGGCGACCGTTACTGCTACTGCGACACCGCCACCCCGCATTCTTACCGAGCGTGTTCTCGTTATTTCGGTTGATGGTCTGCGTGCCGATGTCCCCAATCGGTTCGATATGCCGAATACCTACGCCCTGATGCAAAGCGGAACCTATGCCATCAGCGCCCGCACCATTTACCCAAGCTCAACGCTGCCCGCGCACGCCTCCATGTTGACGGGCATGTGCCCCGACAAAACCGGCGTCGACTGGAACGATTACAGTCCTGAAAATGGTTATGCCGCCGGCCCCTCGATCTTCGAGATTGCTCATAACGCTGGCTTACGGACGGTGATGGTCGTGGGTAAGGAAAAAATGGTCCAACTCACGCCACCCAAAACGATTGATTCGTATGACTATGTAAACGACCGCGACAGTGTCGTCGCTGAACGGGCTGTGCAGCGCATCGCTGAAGGTTTTGATCTGATGTTTGTGCACCTGCCGCTGGTTGATGGTCTTGGACACGAGTACGGTTGGATGTCGCCAAATTATATAGTTGGGGCGTATCGCGCAGATGAAGCGATCGGGACGCTGTTAGCGGCACTGGACGAAGCCGGCATCCGCCAGGGCACGTTGGTGATTATCACTGCCGATCATGGCGGGCACGATACTACGCACGGCTCGAATTTACCTGAAGACCTGCAAGTGCCCTGGGTGATAGCGGGACCCAGCGCAAATGCGGGCGCGATCCCGCGCAGGATCAGCACGGTTGATACGGCTGCAACTGTCGCCTATGCTTTGAATCTGCCCATCCCCGAAATTTGGGATGGTATCCCTGTCTATGAAGCCTTTGGCGAAGCTCCTCCGACACGAGTAGAATTGCCTTGTCAATAAAGGACATTTCATGTTTACACGATTGAAAAATATTTACCACGAGTATTCTCCAAAGTTTTGGCTTGTCGTCGGGGTTTCTTTCATCGACCGCATTGGCGGGACGATGCTTTTCCCTTTCTTCAGTCTCTACATTACCTGGAAATTTGATGTTGGGATGACGCAGGCCGGGATCGTGCTCGGTATTTTCTCCGCCTTTGGCATGATCGGTAATTTCATTGGCGGCGCCCTGACCGACAAGTTTGGTCGCCGAAAGTTGATCATTTTTGGTCTTGTCTTTAGTGCCTTGAGTACTCTCGCGCTCGGGCTCGTTAGCGAACTCGCGGCGCTCTATTCTTTGGCCGTTATTGTTGGTTTGCTTTCCAATATCGCAGGCCCCGCACATCAGGCCATGATTGCCGATATTTTGCCAGAAGAACAACGCGCAGAAGGCTTTGGCGTGTTGCGCGTTGTCGCAAATCTTTCATGGATCATTGGCCCCTCCATTGGTGGGTTTGTTGCCAACCGTTCGTATTTTGCGCTTTTCGTGACAGATGCGGTCATTAGCTCGGTTGTGGCGCTGCTTTTCTACTTCCTGATCAGCGAAACCAAACCTGAGCCCAAGGAAGGAGCGCAAGCCGAGAGTATGCTCCAGACCTTCAGCGGGTACTTCATTGTCTTGCGAAATATGGCGTATATGGCATTCATCACCGCCGCGATCCTGATGGGCTTGGTTTACCAGCAGATGTATAACTCGCTTTCGGTCTATTTGCGCGACTACCACGGCATTGCGCCACAGGGATATGGTTTGTTGATGAGCACCAGCGCGATTACCGTCATTTTGCTCCAGTTTTGGACGACGCGCAGGATCAAAGTGCGTGCCCCGTTTACGATGATGGCTTTGGGCGCATTTTTCTACGCAATTGGCTTTAGCATGTTTGGCTTTGACCCCTTAAATGCCTTTGGTGCTTCTTTTATGCTCTATAACTGGGAAATCTCTCTCAGCGGTACCTTTATCTGGTTTATGAGTGCGGTTGTCATTATCACGATTGGCGAGATGATCATTATGCCTGTCAGCCAAGCCCTTGCCGCGAACTTCGCTCCCGAAGATATGCGTGGGCGTTATATGGCTATTTTCAGCATTGCCTGGGCGATCCCCGCGACATTTGGCCCCACATTGGCGGGATTGATCCTTGATAATAAGAGCTATGACCCGAATATTCTCTGGTATCTGGGCGGGGTCATCTGCCTCGTTTCTGTACTGGGATTTTATCTCCTGCATCTCCGTCTGGGGAAACAGGAACGCTTCGCACCTGCCTCATAACTTGCTTCCGGTATGGAATCAA
>JBNKMO010000062.1:0-8392 GCA_050293165.1 Anaerolineales bacterium
TCAGATGCACGTCCACGTAAGACGTTGAGGGCAAGCGTCAGGACGTGATTCTTCTCGTTCCCAACATTGATGACCACGAGGGGCCAGATGAAGGAATTCCAAGCGTAGAGAAAGGTAAAAGTGGATTGCGTAGCGAGCGCAGGCACGCTGGCAGGGATAAGGATTTTCGTAAGGATTTGTAGACGAGATGCGCCGTCGATCAGGGCAGCTTCTTCGATCTCCTTCGGGAAGGTAATGAAATGTTGGCGCATCAGGAAAGTGCCATAGGCGGTGAAAATCCAGGGAACGATCAGGGCTGCGAGGCGATCTGTCCAGCCGATGAGCACCATCAACTGATAGAGCGGCACAATCAGCATCACAAAGGGAATCATGATCGTGCCGAGGTACATGACAAAGATCGTATCCCGACCGGGAAAGCGCAAACGGGCAAAGGCGTAGCCGCCGATCACGGAGGTGGCAAGCTGCCCGAGCACGACCAGGATCGTGACAAGAGCGGTGTTGGTGAGCGCACGTCCCAAGCCCTGCAATTCGATCACATCTTGATAGTTTTCAGGATGCCAGGAGATGTCTTCAACCGGTTCGCTCAAGCGCACGTTCTGCGAAACGACAAATTCAGGGTTTTGCGGGTCAACAAATTCACCAACGGTTGTTTGGCTCACCTGAAACATGGGAATCACTTGTCCGTCCACGGTGACGTCAAAGAGTTTCTCTTCTTCGCCGTTGATGGTCACCTTTTCCTGATTCATCGCCCCACCGGTTGGACGGACTTCGGTCAGGCGGCGTTCGTAGGTGGTTTCGGGATCGTCCACCGTGGCGTAATAGCCGATTTTGATATTGCTCTGTACCAGCGCGAATTCGCGTTCTTCGCCTTCATACTCTACAAAATAGAGCGGTAACGGCTCGTCAAATCCCTGCACGTCGATCTTAGCCGGATCATGGGGCAACAAACGTGGTGGGTAACGGAAAGTATCCGCCGGGAGCTTAAAGGAGGTCGAGAGCATATACAAAAAGGGGAAAATCATGACCAAAGCGAAGAAGGTCAACACGAAGTAAACAAATACATTCGAGAGTATCTTTTTTAGGCGATAGGATTTTATTTTCATGATTGCATCCTGCTATTGTTCGTATACACTAGAACGGCGTTGATTTTGGAACTGAATAAGTGTCAGCCCAAAAATAACGATAAAGAGGATCCAGGCAATCGCCGAGGCGTAGCCCTGCTTGAAGTTTTGGAAACCGTTCCGATAAAGATAAAGCACGAGCGTAATCGTGGAGTTATTTGGACCCTCGGGAGGGTTCATCAAAATAAAGACCTGCTCGAAGACTTGCATCGCCTGAATGGTGGTCGTTGAGACAACAAAGAAGGTAGTGGGCGCCAACATCGGGATGGTGATGCGCCAGAATTTATCCCACGCGCCAGCGCCATCGACGGTGGCTGCTTCGTAAAGCTCCCCCGGAACATTTTGTAAGCCCGCGAGGAAGAGAACGGTGTTGAATCCCATTGTTTGCCAGGCGGCGATAATAATGACTGCCAACAAGGCTGTTTTCTCATCTGAAACCCATTGAATACGAGGGTCGAGCAGGGCGGCGTTGAAGAGATTGTTCCAGAACTCCACGCCGACCGTGATGAAATAGTTGATGTAGCCGATCGTGGCGTTGTAAAGCCACTGCCAAACGAGGGAGATGCCGACGATCGCCGCTATGCTGGGCATAAAATAAACGGCACGGAAGAATTTCATGCCGGGAAGTTTGCTGTTGAGGACGGTGGACAGGACAAGGGCGGGCAAAACGCTCAGGGGAACGGCGAACAAGACGAACGTCAGGGTGTTACGAAGGGCGAGCCAGAAAAATTTATCAGCAGCGGCAAATAGTAATCCGCCATCCCCAAAGGTCAGGCGTCCAACTTCATCATAAATTTTGATGTTGACGACATCACGGGCGAGTTGATCGGGAAAAGCGAGCGAGACAATGCGAATGTTGAGAATTTTTGCGTAGTTCGCAAACCCAATCCAGTTTGGCGGATTGAAAGCATCTGAATCTGTAAATGAAAAATAGAAGGACAGCAAGAGCGGTCCGGCAAAGAATATCAAAAAGCCAAGCAGATTTGGGGAAAGAAAGAGCCAACCGCTAAGCATCTGCTCGTGGTGAACTTTGGCGTTTAGTGCATTGGCTGTGGCTTCACGCCAGATTGCCCAAATCGCTGCGCCAAAGATGATTACTCCTGTGACTGCAAACAACCCGATTGGGGCGGTAAGTTTGGTAAAGAAATAAATAATTCCGTTGAGAAATTCGACTTTCCAAAGGAAGAGCACTGCCCCGGCAAAGATGGCATAGCGACTGATTTCAGACAGGCGAGCTTGAAGGGCAGCATTTCTTGAAAAACGTTCGCTGAATACGCTGATGAGGTAGCCAGCCAACGCGATGCCAAGATAGGGGATGCCTTTTCCAAAAGTTTCTGCAAAAGCATCAATCCCGATAAAAACTTCCCCCGTGTTCAAGACGACAACAAAGCTGGCGACAAAGGCTAAATAATCAATGCTCAAAGAGATGACCCTGCCACGATGCCTGCGTTTTGATATATCGAAAGCTGCAATGCCACTAAAGATAGAAGCGAGCCCCAAGAAAAGAGTGAGTAATATTTTTTGCCAAAGAGGTATCTCTGGTAGATAGCCTGCCCAGATGACAAAGATACTCCCCGCAGAAAATATGGCAAAAATAATTCGCCAAATAATACTGCCACGCAGAATCAATAAGGTTTTAGAATCCGTCTTAGGTAAGTCGCTCATGGCTGATGCCTCCATGAAAATTGGGATAAAAAAGAAATAGGGGCAGGCTAGCTAGCTAGCCTGCCCCTTGAATTACAGGTTACTTATTTCGTGAAGACTTTGTCGGCTTGATCACAGATAGTTGCGCTGAAGTCATCAAGCGTGGTCGCACCAGTCAAAACACCTTGAATTGCCGGTCCCATGATCTGGTCATATTCGGGCCAAGAGCCAGCCCAAAGCGGACCTTCTGTGGCGGGTGAATCAGCCAAACCGTTGAGGAAAGCCTGATTGTTCGCCGGGGGGGTGAAGGTCAAGAAGGCATCAAAGGCTTCCTGGCTGACACGGCTGGGGATATTGGCGCCAAGAGCAGCAACCTGACCTTGTGTCTCAGCAGTGGTCAATGCCTGAACAAGCTGCCAGGCTTCTTCGGGGTGTTCGGTGTTGGCGTTGATTACATAAGCGCCCCAGAATAACCAGTTACCCTGACTTCCAGCGGGTCCTTTCGGAAGTTCAACAACGTCCCATTCAAACTCGACGGTGCGAACACCAGGGGTCGCCCAGCGACCATTCTGGAACATAGCAACTTTCCCGGCGCGGAAGGGAGGTTCGGGGTCTTCGCCGTAAGGGGTCGCAACATCATAGTCTGCGTACAGGGAGCGTTGGAAATCGAGACCAGCCAAAGATTCAGCGCTGTTCAGATTGCAGGCAGTGCGGTCTGCATTGAAGAATCCACCACCAGCAGCGTTCAACCAAACGCCGTAAGGACCCCACCAAGCGCTGGCGCCGTAACCGTAAATATCAGAGCCAAGAGCACGGGTGGCTTGAGCAACTTGCAAGAAAGCATCCCAGTCCCATTCGCCGTTGGCAGCCAGTTCGCGGGGATCCGGCGCACCGGCTTCAGCGATCAGGTCAAGGTTCAGGTACAGCGCAAAAGTGGAGACGTCGCGGGGGAGACCCCAGAGTGCCGCAGAATCAGCGCCGCTCATTGCGGTATCAGGACTGTAGGTCAGGTGAGCCATCGGACCGGGGTAGAAGGCAGCAGCATCGAAACCTTCTGTTCCGGCAGCCAATTCAGCAGCGTTCAAGATCAGACCACGAGTGGCAAAATCGGCGATGTCGGTTCCTGGGATCCAGAAGACATCTGGCGCAGTCCCGGCTACGATTTCAGTACGCAGTTGATCCTGGTAATTCGAGCTTTCGGTACCACCTGGCTCATAGGTCAGGGTGATATTGTCTAATTGGGCATCCAGATCGTCACTAATTTTGCCGTAGACATCAATCTCTTCCTGATTATCAGGGCGTGTGCGCCAGCGCAAAGCAACATCGGCAGCCATCGGCTCTTCAGCAGCGGGTGCTTCGGCAACCGGCTCTTCGACAACAGCTTCTTCAGCCGCAGGCACTTCCGCTTCTGCGGGTACTTCAGTGGCAGCGGGTGCGCAAGCCGTAAACAAAAAGGCAAATGCTACAAACAGACTTAATACTTTCCAACTTAGGTTGTGTTTCATCTATTCCTCCAGGAATATTTTAATTTTGATAGGATCGATTGGGAAAACCGTATGTACTTTAGGGTGAGAAACCACCTCCTTATAAAGTATCTGTCACTTTGGTGGACTGCCGAACAACTAGCTCGGCAGGTAATTTCAAATGTCGTTCGGGCTGTTTCTTTTTCTTGATGATATTGAACATCATCCGTACAGCCTCCTGTCCAATCAGCGGCATATCCTGGCGCATTGTGGACAACGGAGGATCAAAGTAAGAAGAAAGCGGCATATCGTCTACGCCAATGACAGCAATGTCATCAGGCACTTTTAAGTTTAGGTCCCGCACCGCTCGTAATACCCCCATTGCCATGCGATCATTCTGCGCGAAGATGGCGCTTGGCATTTCGCCTGAGTACGCTAACGCTTGGATCATTTTTTGTCCGGAGGTAGCAGTCCAGTCACCTTCAAAAACAAAAGAATCATCTACTGGCAAACCGCTTTCTTGCAAAGCACGACGATATCCTTCAGCGCGATCACGTGAACAATCTTCCTCCATCGGTCCAGTAAGCATTGCAATTTTTTTATGACCACAGGTAAGCAAGTATGAGGTCGCGTCGTAAGCAACCTGCACATCATCAAGAGAGACCGAACAAATCTTCTCATCGTGTGAGTATGCCCCAACAAAGACGAGAGGAAAATTTTTGGGGATATAGGTATACCGTTCGTCCATGTATGGGTTAATAACAATTAATCCATCTACACGACGATGCCCAACCAATTCTTCGACCAACTCGCCGAAGCTCTTCGGGTCCGCCGCAGAAGACGAAAGCATAAAATACCCCTGGGAGCGGGCTTCACTTTCTGCGCCTTCAATAATGCTGGCAAAGGTATAGTCTGTTAGATTTGGGGAGATACAAGCTAAAGTGCGCGTTTCGCCACGCGCCATAGACCGAGCAATTGCGCTAGGGTGGTAGTTCAACTCCAAAATAGCAGCTTCCACAATTTCACGCGTTTCAAGTGTAACTCCCGCGTTCTTATTAATAACACGGGACACGGTCTGATGGGAAACTCCAGCTAATCGAGCAACATCACGAATTGTAGGGCGAGATGATTTCATGGAAAAGGGGCTTTCTAGACAATGTTACCGGTCACGTTACCGGTAACATCATTCTACAAAAAAAACGGCACCCTTGTCAATTATGACATTTGACACGTTTCTGAACTTAATTTCATGAGTCCTTTCTTCCTTGTCCGTATTGTACAGATCGCTCTTGAGGGCGTTTAGCGTATCTTGCGCTTGGACGGAGTAAAGCGTTACCCTAAAGACGAGCAACGTAAGCGTAAGGATGGCGCTATAGAGGAGGGTTAGTCGTAATCGAATGGACATAATTTTCTCGAACGTAGCGAGCGCGTTACACTGGGCTCCCCCCGAAAAAGTGGACATTAAGAAAAGCAAAAAGTACACTTTGAAATGGAGGTTCAACCATGAACGAAAAGAAGAAAAAACGAAGTTATACAGAAGATTTCAAGCTGGAAGCCATTCGTCTCTATGAAAGCACTGAAAAAAGTCAGGCTGAAGTCGAGCAAGAATTAGGCATGACTGCCGGACTGCTCTCAAAATGGATCAGCCGGTACCGCAAAGAAGGCGCTGATGCGTTTCCTGGAAAAGGAAATCTGAGCGGGCATGATGCAGAAATATACCCGTACCGTGCAAAAACCTCATCCGACAGAAAACGGGGCAAAAAAGTTGGCAAACCGACTATCCTTTAGGCTAAGAAGGGTTTTCGAAAGCGGTAATTTATGGAGGGGGTAGCTGAAAAAGAATGCTCAGATTAGCTAGTGAGACGCGCTAAAACACAAAGGATGGTTATTTTATGAGGGGAAAACGAGCAGAGAACTCAGGCAGCAGGAAGAGCAAGGGGAGCGGGGGCACGATAGTAATCGCGAATGATGCCGCCCAGGACATTTCTGCACTGTATGGTTCCACTTGAAGGCCTTGCTTGGGGAATGGGGATCTGCTGATCAATACCCTGATGGGGACGAGCCGTGTTGTAGTAATCCACATACTTAACCAAGACGCGTCGTAGATGAGCAGCATTGATAATCAAGATCAGATCCAGACATTCTTCTCGGACTGAGCGAATCCAGCGTTCAGAAAACGCATTGGCATTGGGAGCCCGGACAGGAGTGTTGATGACATGAAAGCCTTCAGACTCGAAAACAGCATCAAAAGTCTGGCAGAATGAGCCGTCATTATCATGGATCAAGAAACGCAAAGGCTTTTCTCTGTCAGAAAGTTCCCAGACCAGCTGGCGGGCCTATTGAGTTACCCAGATCTGATTGGGGTTGGTGGTGATGCCAGCAAAATGAATCTGGCGAGAACCCAATTCAATGAAGAAGAGCACGTAGTAAGTCTGAAGGAAAATGGTTTCCACTGTGAAGAAATCACACGCCAGGATCTGTTCTTTGTAGTGGGTCATCAGATGACGCCATCCGATGGACCCATTCCGAACAGACGCTGGTTGGATACCATAACGGTCAAGCACATTTCGAACCGTTGTCAGGGAGACTTGGAAGCCCAATTTGAGAAGTTCACCCACAATCTTGCCATAACCCAAGCGGGAGTTCTCTCGAGCGAGACGCAGGATTAGGCTTTCGGTTTCCTTGCTGATCGATGGCCGTCCACCCTTGTTCTTGTTTGGATAGGTCCATTTGCGCCGAACCAGCTCCCGATGCCAACGCAGCACGGTTTCAGGCTGAAAGATACGGATGACATCTCGGAGTTGATTTGCAGTTTGATGAGTGGTCCGCTTGAATTTGGCAGCTATAACGCCAAGGGTCAGTTTCTCGATCCTGCTGGGTTTGATTGGATGTTTATGTTTGCGCTGCAGGACAGACAATTGTTGACGAAGAATGAGAATCTCCAGATCTTTTTCCTGGTCGGATAATCGTCTGATATTGATAAAGGAGAAAATGGTCACAAAAATGTGCTTGAGAATGAACCAACCCATCTGGTTTTATGCTCCAATTGTGAAAGATGATGTCATTTTACCAACGATAAAATAGAGCTGGATTTAGCATTTTTACGAGTAAAATATTTGGGTTGAGGTTTTTGCACCCTACGCTACTATTGTGACCATTTTTTACTATGTTTTCACTGTCGCAATGACGGCACAGGTGTTTTACTAAAGTCGCTAACATCTCGATAGTTTACTGCTTATCACTTGATTTGACGCACTACCTCAATGTTGTAGAATGGAAAATTCCTTCGCGGAAACATTATACTTTCAAGTATAATACCGTAAAGTATAATGTTTTCAGAACGAGGTAACATACTATGAAGTTTGAATTCTTGGACAGACAGCGAGAACTAGAGCAATTGGACAGATTGTGGAATGCCCCACACGCCAAGTTTTTGGTTTTATATGGCAGGCGTCGAGTAGGCAAGACCGCTCTAATTGTCGAGTGGATACACCGCTCAAAACAACGTGCGCTCTATTGGGTAGCAACGCATACTTCCGCTGCTAATCAATTACGATCTTTTTCCCAAGCAGTCTATAATTTTGCCAATCCTGACAATCCTGCTCCGGATAATTTCAGCTTTACAAATTGGCAACAGGCTTTTCAACAAGTTGCCTCACTTGCAGAAGAAGAGCGTTTGGCTCTGTTCATAGATGAATTCACATATCTACTCGAAGTTACTCCAGATATAGCAGGACAATTGCAAAACTTGTGGGATCACCTGCTTTCCAAGCGTAATCTCTTCTTATGTCTCTCCGGCTCGCATTTAGGGATGATGAAACGGGAATTCTTTTCCTATCAAGCCCCTTTATATGGTCGCGCATCCGCGCAGCTATACCTGCGTCCCCTCTCTTTTGGTGCAACAGGGCGCTTTTTTCCAAATTACTCGGCAGCAGATCGTGTTGCCATTTATGCGATATTTGGTGGCGTTCCAGCCTATTGGGAAAGAATAGATCCCAGAAAAAGTATTTCCCAAAACATCAAAGATGAACTTCTTACCTCAAACAATCTGCTTCAGGCAGAACCCAAATTACTCTTACAAGATTTTGTTTCTGATCCACATAATTACATTTCCATTTTAAGCGCGATAGCCAAAGGTGCGCATGTCGTTAAAGAAATTGTCGC
>JBNKMO010000063.1:0-10761 GCA_050293165.1 Anaerolineales bacterium
CGAGGTTACACGGACGTAAGGGATTAGACCATAACCACCATGTTCCACTTCTTCATTGACAAGTGTGGTTGCCCAGCCCAAATCCTTGATTGCGTAGCCATGTCCTTCGGCTTCGTGGATAATACCAACACTATCCACACCAGGAATCAACTCAGTCCAGTTCACCACCAGCACCAACAAGGTAATCGTCGCAAAGAAGGGGAAGATGAAACGCGTCCATTTTCCAGCAGTGCCCTCGGTTAAGTTGTAGAGCACTTCAAGGAAGGCTTCAACTGCACCCGAGAACCCTTTCGGGATCAACGATTTTCCGCCTTTGGTCGCTTTATAAAAAGCAAAAGCCATCCAAATTAAAAGAACATCAGCAATCAGCATCGCAATCATTGTATTGGTGAGATAGAAATTACCAAAAAGCGGGTGATGGCTCACATTCTCTGCGGGCAATTGCACATGGGGACGGACGGGCGCGTAAAAGCTCGCGGCTACGCCACTGCCAATCATAAAAAGCAGCACGAGCCAGCGATTAAAGCCCCAGCGCCATCCTTTCTTTTCAGGAGATTTTTCCACTATTCTGTTCCTCCTCAGGGGTTTCTGATTTTTCTACAGGGTTAATTCGATTCGTCGCTGAGCGAACAACGCGAAACATCAAAAATACGGTTAACGGAACGCTGGCAATCAGCAAAAGAATAGTGAACATTGGTTTGCTGTCCATACGTCCGTCGAGCCAAAGTCCCGCAAAAAGAGCGAGAAAAATGATAACAAGTGTTAACAAACCAACCTGACCAGCGATGCTGGCCAGGGTTAGATTATATGTACTTTGCAGGTTGTTTTTGCCCTGCTTTTCAGTTTCGCTCATAGCTCGGGATTATAACATAGGGAAATAGATGGGTCAATTAAATGGCTCTTTTTAGATGATAAAGGCCGCATTCGCACGTGGACTTGGGCTTGTTGAGGCCCCGAATCAGGTGCTGCCGCTAAATTGACGTTTCCATCGCCACTCAAAGAAAGACGCCGAGTGTGTTGAAACACTCGGCGTCCAGATTCAAAAACTAAAACAGGTTCAGCGCAGCAGAACTGGCCGCATTGAACCACGGGCCAAAGATGACACCGATCAACAAGATCGCTGCCGAAAGGACAGTTAATGCAATCGCGTAAGGGCGCGTCAACGGGATAGGATGTTCTGCTTCGTTCTCACCTTCCATACGGTGGAGGTAAACCACTTTCAGGACGGTCAGGTAGTAATAAACACCCACGATCGAGTTGAGTACACCGACAATGGCAAGCCAGATCATACCGGCTTCAACCGCAGCAGCAAAGACGAAGACTTTTGCCACGAAACCACCAAATGGCGGCATCCCGGTCAAGGACAGGAAGGCAACCAACATAGCGAGGGCAAGCCCCGGGCTACGTCTGCTCATCCCGGCGTAATCGGAAATCTCATCTGAGCCAGCAATCCGGCTAAAGGCGGCGACAATCCCGAAGGCTGCGAGATTCGTCATCACATAGGCGATCAAGTAGAAGGTTACGCTGCCAACACCCAGCTCGGAAAGAGAAACTGCGCCAACAAGGGCGTATCCGGCGTGAGCGATGGAGGAATAAGCCAGCATACGTTTGATGTTGGTCTGACGCAAGGCAACGACGTTACCGATGGTCATGCTCAGGCTGGCGAGGATGGCAAGGGTCAGCGTCCACATTTGGGCATACTCCCCAGCAGGGAAAAGGCCAATAAAGAGACGCATAATAACTGCAAAGCCAGCCGCTTTGGATGCTGTCGAAAGGAAACCCGAAATTGGGGTGGGTGCGCCTTCGTAAACATCGGGTGCCCAGAAATGGAAGGGCGCCAACGAAATTTTGAAGCCGATACCGACCGCAAGCAACAGGATAACGCCAACTGCCAAAGGCAAAGAGAAGCCACTAACAACGGCGAGATCGGTTGAGCCGGTGAAGCCAAAGAGCAGGCTGAAGCCGTAGAGCATGATGGCGGAGGTCATCGCGCCAAAGAGCAGGTATTTGAGACCGGCTTCGGTGGATTTCTTGTCATCACGCATGAAGCCAGCGAGGATGTACATCGGGATGGAGGTGGTTTCGATAGCGAGGTAAAGCATGATCAAATCGCCAGCGGAGGCCATAAAGCTCATACCGATGGTGGCAACCAAGAGCAGGATGTAGGATTCGCCACGTTGACCGAGCTTTTCAGAATCCATCATGAAGAGGGATGTCAGCATTGCGCCAAAGACGAAGAGCATCTTGAAGATGAAGCCCAACGAATCGTAGCGGATCATGCCACCGAAGACATCACTGGCCTCGGCTGGTTTACCGAGAAACGCACTCACGACGAGGATGAGAAGAAGTCCACCCGCAGTGAGCCAGCCCAATTTACGTCCGTTTTCGTTTTTCCAAACGAGTTCCATGACGAGAACCAGCAAGGCAAGAACCAACAGCATTAGCTCTGGCAGGATTGCCATAATCATAGAGGAGTCAAACATTTATGCACCTCCCAGAAGACGCAGCACATTATCTATGCCGGTTTGTACCATCGGCACCATGACACCCGGGAAAACACCGAGGGTAATCATCATGGCGCTGAGAAGTGTGAGGGCAACTTTATCCATCACGGAGATGGGGCGGATATGCCCTTCAAACTCCGCTGGCATTTCGCCGAAGAAGGTCCGACGGATAGCCAACATAATGTAGGCTGCGGTAATAACAATGGAGAGAGCCGACAGAATGGCAATCCAGGGTTTCACCTGCCAGACACCCATGAAGATCGGGAATTCAGCAACAAAACCGGAGAAGCCAGGCATACCCATCGAGACAAGACCGCCGATGATAAAGGTCACGGCGACGTAAGGCAGTGCTTTTACCATGCCACCCAACTCAGGGATCTGGCGGGTGTGGGCACGATCGTAAACCATACCTGTGGCAGCAAAGAAGAGAGCGGTCATGGCACCATGCGAGAACATCTGGACGCTGGCGCCGGTCATACCGTCACGGGTGAGGGTGGCGAAGCCGAGCATCACCAAGCCCATGTGCGAGACGGAGGAGAAACCGATCATGTATTTCAGGTCGGTTTGGGTCATGGCGATGAAAGCACCGTAAACGACATTGACGGTCGCAAGCCCAAGAATGAGCGGGCTCCAGAATTTCGCACCAAGAGGCAGGAGCATGATGCCAACACGCAAGGCAGCGAAAGCACCGAGCTTCATCAGAACGCCTGCATGGAACATGGAAACTGCGGTAGGCGCAGCCACGTGACCATCCGGGGACCAGTTATGGAAGGGGAAGATACCACCCAAGACAGCGAAGCCCATGAAGACCGGCAGGAACCAGATCTGCTGGAATTTCGCCGAGAAATTCGCCGTTTCAAGCATGAGCATATCGAAAGTGCCCATACCACTGGTGAAGTACATCGCCAGCGCGCCGATAAGGGCGATCACCGAACCGATGAACAGGTACAGCGTCAGCTTCATGGCAGCGTATTCACGAGTCTTGACCCAGCCCCAAATAGCGATGAGCAAGTACATCGGGAAGACGGCGATCTCGTAGAAGAAGAAAAGCATGAAGAGATCGAGGGCAACAAAGACGCCGAAAACACCGCTCGCCAAAATGAAAAGGAAGGCGAAGAATTCACGCGGTCGGTCGTCGATGCCCCAAGAGATAATCACACCTGTGAACATGACCACACCGGTCAAGAGAACCAAAGGGGTGCTGATGCCATCTACACCGAGGTGCAGACTAATGCCAAACTGCGGAAGCCAGTTATATTTCTCAATGAACTGGTAACCGGCGACGGCCTGATCGTAGCTGAGATAAACCCAGAACGAGAGCGCCAGCGCAAAAATAGCAGAAATCAGCGCAGCCATACGGATTTCCGTCTTGCGGTCTGCGGGTATCATCAAAATGATGAGCGCTGCCACAAGCGGGGTGAAGATAATTACACTAAGTATCGGAAATGTCATTGTTTCACCTCTTTAGAAGAGCGCCGTTACAGCGTTATTGATGACACCTAAAAGCCACGCGGGAGCAATACCCAGCGAGAGCATCAGCGCCATCAGCGGAACCATAACAACGATTTCACGGGTGTTGATATCGGTCAGTTTATGCTCGCCGTGCGCCCATTCTTCATTCATCGGCCCGTGCAAGACGTTCTTGATGCCTTTGAGAATATACGCGCCCGTGAAGAGCAAGCCGATCATACCGGCAGCGGTGTAACCGGCCAATTCTGCCCAAGCGCCCCGTACAACAAGGAACTCGGAAACAAAGCCGTTCAAACCGGGCAAACCAAGGGATGCCATGCTGGTGAAGATCATGATGCCGCCGTAAACGGGGATCAACGGGAAGAGACCGCCAAAGCGGCGCAGGTCACGTGTATGCGAGCGTTCGTAGATCACACCGACAAGGAAGAACATCCCGGCGGCGGAGAGACCATGATTGAACATCTGCAAGATCGCGCCGTTCATGGCGATGTGCGCATTGGCAGTGCCGTAGGCTTTGGCTGCCGCAGCGATACCGAGCAGCACGAAGCCCATGTGGTTGACCGAGGAGTATGCCACCAGCCGTTTGAAGTCATCCTGTCCATAAGCGCCGAAAGCGCCGAAGACAATTGCCATCACAGCCAGGAAGGCCAGCCAACCGGCAAATTGAGCCGATTCAGCGGGATAGAGCGGCAGCACCAAACGAATGAAGCCGTAGGCACCCAATTTCAGCAGCACACCAGCCAGGATCATGGAACCAGCGGTAGGTGCTTCGGTATGGGCATCCGGCAGCCAGGTGTGGAAAGGCCAAACGGGGACTTTGATGGCAAACGCCACGACAAAGGCCCAGAAGGCAACCGTTTTAACGGTACCAGCTTGCATTCCCATGAGCGTTCCGCCGGAAATATCATTCCAGCCAGCAACAATCGTGGAGATTTCGTATGTCCCAAAGAGGACACCCAATAACTGGATCGCCAGCAGCAAACCGAGAGAGCCACCCATCGTGTAGATCATGAACTTCAGGGAAGCATAATCGCGGTTTTTGGAACCCCATTGATTGATGAGGAAATACATCGGGACGAGACCGATCTCCCAGAAAACGAAGAAGATCAGCAAATCCATCGACATGAAGACGCCCAGCATACCCATCTCTAGGAAGAGGAAGAGCATCATATAGGCTTTGACTTTATCGGTGATACCGAAGGATGCCAAGATTGCCAGCGGGGTCAGTAAGGTTGTGAGCAAAACCATGCTCAGAGAAATGCCGTCAACACCGATATGGAAATTGGAATTGATGGCAGCGTACCAGACATAATTCTCTTCAAACTGGAAGGCTGCTCCGCCGTTCGCATCGAAGCGCGACCAGAGCACCAGAGTCAGCACAAAGGGAACCAGGCTGGTGAGCAACGCCGTCCAGCGGATCAGCTTGACTTCATCCTTGGGGAGGAAGAGCAGGATCATCGCCGCCAAAACGGGGAAGAAAAGAATTACGCTCAGTAAGTGACTATAAATAAAATCCATTATTCACTCCTGTCGCCTACGCCAGCACTAAGTAGTACAGCGCAATAAAGATAAGGAACAAAACGCCTAAAGCCGAGACCATATATTGCTGAATACGACCCGTTTGCGCTTTACGTACCCATTGCCCGAATTTTTGCACAACTTCAGCAGCACCATCACCGATAAAGCGGTTGATGACGGGGGTATCAAACTTGTCACGGACATTGAAGCCGATGAAATAAGCGACCTTGCCAAATCCGTGCAGGATGCCATCAATGACACCTTTATCCATCTTCTCAGTGAAGACAGATGAAATCCAGTATGCGGGTTTGACGAAGAGGAAATCGTAGGCTTGATCGAAGTAATATTTATTTTCGATGAAGTGGTAAACCGGCCCCAAAAGCTTACGCATCGGATCGACAGCGTCCGCGGATTTGAAATTGCGATATGTCAAATAGCCAACGTATAACCCGCCGAGGGCTACCGTTAACGAGGTCAAGAGGGGAATCCAACTGAACTCAGGCGCAGGCAACGGATGTGCAAGGGTATGCCCCACAAAATCGTGGAACCAATTAGGCAGTAATCCGCCAAGGATAGGGAATTCTTCGGGGATGCCGACCCAGCCATAACCCACAGCGAAAACGGAGAGCACAACCAAGGGAGCGGTCATCGTCCATTTATTCTCGGAAGCATGTTCCGCTTCAGGCGTGCGAGCTTCGCCGAGGAAGGTCATCGTAATCTGACGCATGGTGTAAAAAGCGGTCAGGAAAGCGGCCAATGCTAAAGTAATGAAAACGGCAGTGTGTCCGTTAGCGAAAGCATCGGCAAAAATCTCGTCCTTCGACCAGAAACCAGCCGTTATCAGCGGGAAACCGGAAAGTGCGAAACCACCGATCAGGAAAGTCCAGAAGGTGATTGGCATCTTCTTGGCAAGACCACCCATATTCCGCATATCCTGCGGGTCAAGGTGATGATTGCCTGTGTGCAAAACGCCGTGTTCCATGCCATGAATAACCGAACCGGAGCCGAGGAAGAGCAAAGCCTTGAAGAAAGCGTGAGTAATCAGGTGGAATGCTGCCGCAACGTAAGCGCCGATGCCAATCGCAGCCATCATATAACCAAGCTGAGAAATCGTCGAGTACGCCAAAACGCCTTTGACATCGTTCTGTGCAACAGCAATCGTCGCTGCAAAGAGCGCGGTAAACGCACCGATGAAAGCGATAATGCTCATCGTCGGGGTCAGCGGGCCACCTTCATGCCAGCCAGCGGAGAAGAGCGGGAAGATACGGATGGTCATATAAACACCAGCCGAAACCATCGTCGCCGCATGGATCATCGCGGAAACGGGGGTCGGGCCTTCCATCGCATCGGGCAGCCAAACGTGCAGCGGCCACTGCGCGGATTTACCAACCGCACCAATGAAGAGCAAAAGTCCAATCGCGCCAGCAGCGGAAAGCCCCCAGAAAGCGGGCGCGGATGACAATGCATGTAAAACTTCTTCAGAGAAGATTACTTCATATTGAAGAGAGCCGGTCGCCGAGTAGAGAAAAGCTAGGCCCAAAAGCATGAAGACATCACCGATACGGGTGGTCATGAAGGCTTTGATACCAGCATTACGGGCTGATTCTTTCTGGAACCAGAAACCGATCAGCAAGTAGGAGCACAACCCCATGATCTCCCAGCCGACGAAGAGAGTCAGCAGGTTATCTGAGATAACAAGCGTGTACATGCCTGCAGCGAAGAGACCAATGAAGGCAAAAAAGCGTGCATACATCGGCTCAACAGAAGGCACAACGTGCTTATGACCATGTTCTTCAATGGTCGCACCGTGCGGCGGGAAACCCTTCTTGTCATAATCGCCTTTAGGCTGACCATAGTTATGGTAGCCAACCGAGTACAGGAAGATCATAAAAACGGTGATGCCCACGAAGAAGAGTACAGCCGCGGAAAGTCCATCAATACGAATACCGATCTTCAACCAACTGTCGCCAAGCGGCAACCAATCGATCGTATCGAAAAATGCGACAAAATGATGATCTGCCACCGCGCGGAAGAAAACTGTCATTGCGCCAAGGAAAGAAAGTCCGGCTGCACCAACGCCAACGATATGGCTCAGTTTATTACTTTTGTTGGTGAACAAAATAATAAGCACAAAAGCCAACAAAGGCGGGAGAGGCAGTAGCCAAATAATATTTTCAGTTGCCATATTTTTCTCCTACCACTTCATCATATCGAGATCGTCAGCTATGATGGTGTTGCGGTTACGATAGATCGAAATGATCAACGCCAAACCGACGGCCACCTCTGCAGCTGCGACTGCAAAAACGATGATTGCAAAAACTTGTCCGGTCACTGTTTCCGGAGCGTTATAACGCCAGAAAGTAACCAAATTGATATTGACTGCGTTCAGCATCAGTTCAACACCCAGCAAAATGGCAACCGCATTTTTGCGAGCCAAAACACCAAAGAGACCAATGCTAAAGAGGGCAGCCGCTACAATTAAATACCAGGAAATAGGGATCATCGCCGCCTCCTACTTATTCTTTGCTTCATTTGCAACATAAACCGCACCGATCAGCGCAGCCAGCAGCAGCACAGATGCTACTTCAAAGGGAAGAAGATAAGCATCAGGCGAGACCAAAACTTTACCAAGCTGCATAACCGTATCCGTACCGGCTGCCATTTCCGGAGCGCCCGCTTGAGAAAAACCTGTCCACTGACGTAAAAGAGAGAACAGCCCCGCGAAGCTTAATACCGAAAAAAGCGCAGCCCAAGTCCAGTTCTTGTTCAAGGGTTTCGCGCTGTCACGCAGGTCTTTACGCGTGAGCATCACTGCGAAAATAAACAAAATCGCTATCGCGCCGACGTAGACAACAACCTGCACCATCGCGATAAAGCCAGCGTTGAGCAAAGCGTAAAGCGCCGCAACGCCAAAAAGCGTAGCGATCAACCAAAACGCCGCATGGATCATCTTCTTGGTGGTCACCACCATAAAAGCAGAACCAAGCGTCGCAGCGGCAAAGATTAGAAATAAAACTTGTGAAGCATTCATTTATCTACTCCTTCGCCTAGTGTTGCGCCGCCGGGGCAGCCGTCTGGACAGAAGTCTCTTCTTGTTCACGCGTCTTACGCGCATGAGACTTCAGATATTCAATCGTCAACCAGACCAAAACCAGGTTCGAGACGAAAAGGCTGGGTATCAACCAGTCGCTACCCAGCAGCAAGCGCCCGACCAAAGCCGTTACCATCAAAAGAATGAAGGCCAGCGGGGTTAGGAACTTCCAGTTGAAAGCCAACATGTGGTCAACACGAATACGCGGAACTGTATATTTGACCCACATAATCACCCAGTAGAAGAAAATCGCCTTCAGGATAAAGATCAACGCACCTACGATCGGGCCAAGATTTTCAAGCCCGAAGAAGCGGTGACCACCGAAGAAGAGCAAAGCGATAAATCCGCCAAAGGTGAAAGAGTGCAGCAGCTCACCCGCATAGAAAAGCCCGAATTTCATACCGGTATATTCAGTATGGAAACCAGCCACGATCTCGGACTCAGCCTCGTTCAAGTCGAAGGGAGAACGTCCCAACTCAGCGATGGCAGAGATCAGGAAGATCAAAAAGGCCAAAGGCGCTTGGAAGAAATATACATTCCACCAGTGTTCCTGTGCACCGACAATCCCGACAGTTCCCATAGTCCCGGACAATACGGTCACGACCAAGATCGCAGCCACCATCGGGATTTCATAAGAAACCATCTGTGCAACGGTACGGAAGGCGCCCATCAGGGCATACTTGTTATTCGATGACCAGCCAGCCATAATCACGGAAAGTGTCCCGATCGAGCCAGCGGCAACGAGATAAAGCATCCCGACGTTTAGGTCTATACCGAACATCTTCGGCGCAAAGGGCAAGATCGCCCAAAGCAACAAGACCGACATCATCGAGAAGATCGGCGCCAGATTGAACAAGACCACATCTGCACCAACGGGGGTAATATCTTCCTTGATCAGCAATTTGACAATATCAGCAAAAGGCTGGAAGATACCGAAAGGACCGATACGGTTCGGCCCCAGGCGATCCTGAAAACGGGCCACCACTTTGCGCTCAACCCATACGAGGAAAATATCTAAAACCATCGCAAAGGTCACCAGCAACAAAATACCGACCAACCAGATCAGGACAGTCGCCAGGACTTCATTCATACCCCAACCAGTGAAACTGCTCAAAAGCCATTTGAACAGTTCATTAATGGGGTCTTTCCAGAAATCAGAAAACGTCATGGATTACTCCTTACACACAAAAAAGGCTGAGAGGATAGATTCTTCCCGTCAGCCTTGTAGATTGCTTCGCAGATTTTACACCCACTCCAACATCCCTTTTTTCCAGGCATACACAAGCCCGGCAAGCAGGATGAGGATAAAGATAATCCCTTCAAAAACAGCGTACATCTCCAAAGACATCAAAGACACCGCCCACGGGAACAGAAAAACAGTCTCTACATCGAAGACCAGAAAAACCAGTCCAAAAATGTAATACTGCGCTTTGAATTGCACCCAACTATCCCCAACGGTTTCAATACCGCATTCATAGGTGCTTTGTTTAATCGCGTTCGGCTTGCGCGGCGCCAAAAGACGCGCTATCAGCAATGCCGCAATCGGGATAAACATCCCGACCAAAACAAAAAGACCAACGTAAATCCATGGATTTTGCATAAGCACTCCAAGTTTTAAAGAGTTTTAATAGCGGGCCGATTTTACCATAGGGCACTTCTTAACCCTACTAACCCACGTCTGCCTTTCGCATGATGTTTGTCATATTTATATAATTTTCAGACAAATGCAAAAAGACAGCCCGTTTCCATATCAACGAACCCCCGAAAACGCCAAAAGTTACCCGTTTGATGGACGAGACGACACACCCGCAACCTTTGGCTTGCCTCTGCCCGAAAAAGCGAATTCTCCTTTCTGCGCCACCCCGCTAACCAGATGCGCTTGGCATCAACTCCAAACACAACGATAAACACCCTACATTAAAATACACAACATCAGGTATAGTATTCCTGTACGCTTCAGCACACAAAAGCTGAAGCGTACAAAACATCGGAAAACCGGAAGCAAGCCCAAATTGCGCTCGCTTCGATCCAGTCCCTAAAAAGGAGTTTCTATGAAATTAATCTCATTTGATCTTGAAATCGCCAAACTTTTACCGAAGAAAGTAGACGATCTTTTCGATCATGCCCCGCTCGGCATCAGTTGCGCGGCAGTCGCCCACGAAGATGTCCGATTTTGGA
>JBNKMO010000064.1:0-4230 GCA_050293165.1 Anaerolineales bacterium
ATTGACAAAAGTTATTGATGACATTCTTTTTCCCAAGGGCCTCGCCCGTTTGCGGATCGGTGTACTCCCACGTCCAGTGCGGGGTTTCCATGATCTGCTTTGCCGCCTCGGTGTGGCAAGTCAGACAGGCGGCTGTCACATCAGGGCCTGTTGCAAAGTCCTGTTGAAGAATTTCAAATTTGGCGTGATCTGCCGTAGACGTGGGCAACTCTGGGGTATCGCCACCCTGTAACAATTCCCCGAATGAGTCAGCAGCTTTGGCATTTTGCTTAGCGGTAACTAATAATGCCAAAAAGAGAACTGTCAAGCTCAACAGAGCGACCAACAGAGTCTTTTTCTCTCTCATCTATTCTCTCTCCTTTGGTTTTGATCTTTAATTTATAGCAGCAGAAGCCGCCCTTATCAGCACATAAAAAAGTGACTGCCCTAAAAAAATGGCCATTCGATGTCACCTTGATTCTTTAGGGCAGAAGCTGAAAATAATCAATCAACAACCTTTACACAAACGGTAAACGTTCGCGGTATTATACACCACTTTTTGTGACAATCAAGCCATTTTCAAACCTTTTTAGAAAAACAAACACAACTATACATTACAGTCAAGATGCTCATGTGGAAAAATCGCCATCCCTCCCCTACGAAAATTACCAGGTCTGCCCCCCCCTATCCTACTCTTCCCCCAAGAAGAGGGAAGGAGAAAGTTCTCCCCCCGCTTGTCGAGGGAGTTAGATCGGGTGGTTTGAACGTAATCCCCTCACGAGGCTTTTTTATGCTTGCTATTCGTTGAATTCATCCCATTCGTGATTTACAATACCCCCATGACAACACTCTCCTCCCTCACCCCCATCTCGCCGCATGGCTCCTGCTACGTCTGCGGCGACGTGAATCCGCATGGCATCGGGCTGATCTGGTACGCCCGTGAAGACGGCAGCATTTTCACCGAAGTGACACTAACCCTAAAGCAACAGGGCCCGGACGGATATATCCACGGCGGGGCCTCGGCAGCCATTCTCGATGAGATCATTGGCGTGGCGATCTGGCGCGCGGGCTACAACGTCGCAGTCGTGAATTTGGACATCCAATTTCGCAAAGCCATTCCCGTCGATGCGACGGTTACGGTCGAAGCACGCATGACCGAAGAAAACGGACGTAAAATCTGCGGGACGGGCGAGATTCGCTTACCGGATGGCTCGGTCGCAGTCAGTGCGAAGGGCATCTACGTCGAAGCGCCGCACCTATTCGAAGAAAGCCGCTACAGAGATTAACAATCAGCCCAAAAGGGGTAGAATTTAAACACGAAGAGACACGAAGTTTTGCCTTTGTCTTTCTTCGTGACCGCCCGTGCCCGAAAGGGTATCGTGTTCATATGTAGCACAATCAAAGGAAAAATCATGGTCACCCCTGCGTCTCTCCCCCAGCCCTTTCTGCCGCTTAATTCGCCCCACGCCACCCTCGAAACTGTCGGCGGAAAGGGCGCCAATCTCGCCCGCCTTGCGCGGGCTGGCTTCAACGTGCCGCACGGATTTCTGATTCCGACCGAGTCCTACCGTCAATTCGTGGCGGAACATCAACTGGATGCGGTCATCCGTGATGTCCTAAGAGATTTGGACGTCAACGACCCTGCCGCGCTCCAAACAGCCTCACAAACGATACGCACTCAATTTGAACAGGCTCCCGTTTCAAAAGCTTTGCGCGACTCTCTCTTCATCGCCTACGGCTGGATCGGTGCACCGCCTGTCGCTGTGCGCTCCTCCGCCACCGCCGAAGATCTGCCCGATATGTCCTTCGCCGGTCAACAGGATACCTATCTCAACATCATCGGCGCTGATGCGCTTACAGACGCCGTGGTGGCCTGCTGGAGTTCGCTCTGGACAGCGCGCGCCATCGGCTACCGCGCCCGTAACGAAATCCCGCAAGAACAGGTCTCACTCTCCGTCGTCGTGCAGGAGATGGTACAGGCCGATGTTTCGGGCGTGATGTTCACCGCCAACCCCCTCAGCGGCAAACGGGACGAGATCGTTATCGACGCCACCTTTGGCTTGGGCGAAGCCCTCGTCAGCGGGCAGGTGGAGCCGGATAATTATATTGTCGCAAGTGACAGTCACCTTAAAGGTGACTGTCACTTCGTTATAGAATCCAAAACCCTCGGCGCAAAGGCGACCGTCATCCGCAGCAACACAAAGGGCGGCACCACGACAAAGACCACCTCCCCAGCCGAGGTCAAGAGTGAAGCGCAGGCTCTTCCTGATGACGTCATCCTTGAATTGGCGGCACTCGGTCAGCAAATCCACGCCGAGTATGATTTTCCGCAAGATATTGAATTTGCCTACAAAGCCCCCTCTCCAACCTCTCCCCCGAGGGGGGAGAGACTTCATCCCCTTCCCCCTGCGGGGGAAGGGCTAGGGAAGGGGGAGCTTTTCGTTTTGCAGTCCCGCCCCATTACGTCCCTTTTTCCACACCCCGCCAACCTGCCCGTCTCCCCGATCAAAGCCATGATCGGCTTACACGTCGTGCAGGGCGTCATTGAACCACTCACCCCGCTTGGCTTACAAACCATGCAGCACATCCTGTCTGGAGGCGCGCTTGTTTTCAACAAAGACCTAACTTACGAAACACAAAATTTTCTTCACGAAGCCGGTGAACGCCTGTGGATTGATGTCACGTCCATCCTCAAACATCCTTTCGGCCATAAAGTCTACGCCACGGCCATCAAATCCATTGATCCTGTTGTTGGGCAGATTTTCGAAAGCCTGCTCAACGAACCTGCTTTCGCCCCCGTCCATCAACGCCTGAACCCGCGCGGCATCATCAACCTGATCAAATTCGCCATTCCCTTTTGGGGGCGCATCATCCGCTATTGGCGCAAGCCCGAAAATGGTGCGGCGCACTTCTTCAGCATCATCGACGAGACCGTCGCCAATTTCAGCCAACGCAGCCTTCCCACCGGTGATGTCTGGACGGATTTCAAAACCAACCTCGCTCTATGGAACGAAGCCCGCTACATATTCCCTAACACTGCCGTCCCCGTAGGCGTCAGCGCCGTTGTCGCTGGCATGGTACCCTTCATGGGCATCCTGCAACGCTTCAGCAAAGAGATCGGTGAGCCGCAACTCTATCTCGAAATCTCGCGCGGGCTACCCAATAACGTCACCACCGAAATGGATTTATTTCTCTGGGAAACTGCTCAGGCGATTCAAGCCGACGAAGAATCTCGTCTGACCTTCGCCGAGACGCCCGCCCTTCAACTTGCCACCGCCTACCAAAAGAATGCCCTCCCCAGCGTTGCCCAACAAGCCGTCACTGAGTTTTTATCCCGTTATGGGATGCGTGGTCTCGGCGAGATCGATCTTGGCCGTCCGCGTTGGTGCGAGGAGCCCTTACACATCATCCAAACCTTGCAAAGCTACCTGACCATCACCGATCCCGCTCTTGCTCCGAAAGTCGTTTTCAAAAAAGGCGCCGAAGCAGCAGATTTAGCGGCAAAAAAATTAGAGCACAAAGTCCGCTCGTTGAAAGGTGGCAAGTTCAAATCAGGCGTGGTGCGCTGGGCGATCAGTCGTTATCGCCCACTAGCAGGACTACGCGAAGCGCCAAAATTCTTCGCCATCCAGATGATGGGCATCATCCGCAAGGGATTGCTGGAAAGTGGTGCAACCTTCGTCGAAATGGGTTTGCTCAACAAAGCAGACGATCTCTTCTTCCTGAAAATTCAGGAATTGGAAGCGATTGCCAAACAAAAGACTGTTTCAGCAGAACTGCGCGAGACGATCCGCTTGCGACGAGAAACGCGGGCGCGCGAACTGCGCCGCAAACAACTGCCGCGCGTACTACTCAGTGATGGACGTGCCTTCTTCGAGGGGCTGCGCGATGTGGATAACGAGCATGGCATCTTTGGCGACCCGGTTTCTCCCGGCGTGGTCGAGGGCGTAGTGCGCGTGGTACTGAACCCGCACGAGACAAATCTGGAAGTCGGCGAGATTTTGGTTTGCCCTGGCACCGACCCGGCCTGGACCCCGCTCTTTCTCGCTGCTGGCGGCCTGGTAATGGAGGTTGGCGGGTTGATGACACACGGCTCGGTCGTGGCGCGTGAGTACGGCATTCCGGCTGTGGTCGGGGTGCACCAAGCAACAACACGGCTAAAAACAGGGATGCGCATCCGCGTGGATGGTAGCAGTGGTGTAGTCGAAATTTTAGAAGAATAGGAATTCAATGATAAAAAGAATCTTTTGG
>JBNKMO010000065.1:0-5889 GCA_050293165.1 Anaerolineales bacterium
TGCGACATGGGCGGCAACACGGGCGTCGTTTGGGCACAACTCGAGTTGAACGATGCCGCAAAAGCCGCTGGCGTCAGCATCGTCCCCGACTGCGGTATGGGTCCCGGTCTCATCAATACGATGGGCGTCTACGTAATGGACTTGCTAGACAAGCCGCGTGAAGTCTATCTCTACGATGCGGGCTTACCGCAAGACCCAACCCCGCCCTGGAATTACGCCATGACCTACCATATCAACGGCCTGACGAACGAATACAGTGACGAGGCAACCTTTATCCGTGATGGCAAGATCGTGCTCGTGCCAACCTTCACCGAACTCGGCAGCTTGGTCTTTGAACCACTCGGCGAATTAGAGAGCTTCGTGATTTCGGGCAGTATGTCCACTACGCCCGATACACATCTCGGCAAACTGGAGCGCTACGAGAACAAAGTGCTGCGCTATCCGGGGCACTTCCACACCTTTGAAGCCTATAAACGCCTCGGTCTTTTCTCTGAAGAGCCCATCGACGTCAACGGACAAAGCATCGTGCCGCGTGACTTCTACCACACCCTACTTGCGCCGCAAATTAACGCCGAGGGCGTCAAAGATATTGGTATCATGCGTGCAGTCGGTGTCGGTGAAAAAGACGCCAAAGAAGCGACCGTCACCGTCGATCTGATCGACCGCTATGACGAAGAAACCGGTTTCACCGCCATGGAACGCCTGACGGGTTGGCATTGTGCCATCTACATGGGCTTCCAAGCCCGCAAACGCATCGAGGCCGGTGCCCACCGCATGGAACTGGCAGTCTCCTCCACCGAAGTGATGGACGCGGTGCGCGAGCGTGGCATTCACTTTGAAACACGCTGGGCGTAGCATTTTAACCAGACTAGAAAAGTCATAAGACTTTTCTAGTCTGGCCATTTGAAATCTATGAATCTACTCGACATCATCCACCGCAACCCAAATCCCCGCCCGTGGGCAGAAGGCGAAAAAATAGCCTGGGACGACCCTGCTTTCAGCGAACGCATACTGGCCGAACATCTTTCACAAGAACACGATGAAGCCAGCCGCCGCACGGAGCTGATCGGCGCCCATGTCAACTGGATTCATAACACCCTGCTCAAAGGCGAACCCGCCAACGTGCTTGATCTCTGCTGCGGACCAGGTCTCTACACCAGCCGCCTCGCCAAACTAGGGCACCGCTGCACTGGCGTCGACTTTGGGCCAGCGTCCATCCGCTACGCACGTGAGATAGCAAAAATTGAAAATTTAAGCACTGCTTATACGCAAGAAGATATCCGCCATGCCGATTATGGCAGCAATAACGACCTTGTGATGATGCTCTTTGGGGAAGCAAATGTTTTTCAGAAAACCGATTTGCGTAAAATTCTCAAAAAAGCAATGAAATCTCTCAAAAAAGGCGGGGCTCTGCTACTGGAAGCACATACCTTTGAAGCCGTTGAAAATATTGGCACAGAGATGCCACTCTGGTACAGCGAAGAAAGCGGGCTCTTCTCCGAAAAACCGCATATTTGCCTGACCGAAAACTTCTGGGACGAAAAGGAAAATGTTGCTATCATCCGCTATTTTATTGTTGACGTAGCAACGAACGCGGTCAATCTGCAAGCATCATCCACACAAGCCTACTCGGAAGACGAATATAAAACGCTTTTACGCAAAGCTGGCTTTAAAGAAATCATCTTCCACGAGTCTTTTGGAGATGTGGAAGATGAAGATTTCTGGTTAATCGAAGCGAGACTGTAAGTCTCAAAAAGTGGGATTAAAGCACGCCTGCCTTTTTCAAAGCAGTTTCCAGTTGCATCAGCGAAGCCGGCTTCAAAATCAGTGCAGCAGCGCCATCTTCCATTACACGCTGCTTCGTTTCGGGCTGGTCATCCGAGGTAATCACGATCACGATCGAATTGTTCAAACGCGGTTCTCGGCGCAAATATCCCAAAATTTCCAAGCCGTCCACGCCGGGCATATTGATGTCGAGCAAGATCAATGGCGGGGCAACAGACTTCAACAATGCCATCGCAGGGCTGGAACCGTACGCAGCGCGAGCATCAATCCCCAACATATCCAACATTTCCACCAAAGCATCAGCGGTGTTGCGATTATCATCAATTACAAGGGCGTGTGCCATAAAATTTCTCCATAGTAAATTCCATCAGATTGTAGCCCAAAATGGATTTTGCGACCATCCCCAGCCAGATCAATATTTGGGTTTTCTTAAAATATTTAGGACGACATACGAAACGGACTCGCCATAGGCTTGCATCCCTTCGCCAAGCAGATCATCGGAGAGAGACATCTGCCCCGTTCCCGTGGGCTGGACAAGGGCTGCCCCCGGCAAGTCGATCGAGAGCACATCCGCTGATGTCAGCAAAGGGCTGTCCACAAGCGGTAGCAAGTCAAATTTCAGGGGCGTACCGACGAGCTTACTTGCATCCAAAAGCAGATCGGTCATCGTTTCATCCGAAGCACCATGAATCCAGACTGTATCATCTTCTATACTATTTGGCAGATCTAAATTCCAGATCATCATCGGGTTTGGTACAGCAGACGCCAAGCCTGTCAGATTCTTGAAGTTTTCGGGGTTGCCGATGAATGCGCTCGCGCCCGGCGCACCTGCTGATGCGCCATCCCAAGCGACAAAAAGCACTGCGCGGCGCGGATCGAGATTATTCTCGTGCCATGTGCGCGCTATTTCAATCATCGTCGCTACGCCCGCAAAATTCTGCGGCGATGGATTTTGGCTATCATAAGCGGTATAAAGCACCACCATTTCGCTGGCAATATTGCTATCGTAACCGCCCATGAACCCGATGGTGCTATGAGTCAGGACTGATTCCTTGCGCTCAATGCCCAACGACATGTGCACCTGCGTATCAAGAGGCTTGATATGCCAACCGGGACCACCAAAATCTTCGACGGACAACTCTTCACCCGCAAGAAGTTGATTGGCAGCTTCGACCGAAATTCGAAAAACCGGAATTGGTGTAATTTCTTCTTTCGCATCATCGCTGGCTTCACGATCAGGAATAAGCAAGGATTCTTGTTTAGCCAGTTTGGTGTTGGCCGAGGGAGCAACCACTAATACGCCTACAGCGCCGCGTTCAGCTGCGCGTGCCGCAAACTCAGGCGTAATACCACGCGCAGGTACGATTGGAATCATGCCTGTGAAATCATAGTCGTCGATGATCTCAAGTTCGTCAATAAAAGTATGCCGCACAAAAACAAGCTGACCGAAAACATCGCCACTTGCAAGCGCTTTATCTTCAACAATGTTGAAGTCATCAGTAAAGGTCAGGGCTTCTGCATTGGCAGGACCATAGAAGAAAAGCTCCGGCTCTTTCTTAAACTCAGCCATACTGACTTGATAGGAAAAATGGTAATCAGAGACAAAACCATGCGCCTTCCAGCCGCGCGCGATCTCAAGTTCCTGAAAGGCTTCTTCGATATAGGCATCGATCTCGGCAGCGGGGTCGGCGGAGTTTTCTTGGATAGCACGTAAGGCACCAACATGGAACTCAGCATTTTTAAGATTAAAGGACTCTGCCACGCGCAAATAGGATGTTTTCGGTCCTGTGAAACTAATGACATAGGCGCTCAAGGCGATAAAAACCGCTGCGATAACCAACATACGCTTGCGCAACAAGAGCGCCATACTCATCGGAAAACGGTCAAAGAGCCAGCGCATGCCTTCACCGAGAGCATTCAACCCTGCAATTGCGATGAAAAACGCTAATGCAGGCGCAAGCAAAATATAAGGTGCAGAGCGGATATAGCCAACGCTCTGCGCGATGAGCGCACCCCATTCCGGTACTTCGGCGAGATGGAAAACCTGCGAACTCATCACATCGGGGATGTAGAGACTGCTGCCGCCGATATAGGTGCCAAGGAAACCCAATTCCGCCATCAGCAGGAGAACGGCGCTCATCTCCAATGCGGTCAGCACCAAAACATAGGGCATGATATTCGGCAGCACATGGCGCACAATAACCTGCAAACGTGTCATACCGATTGACTCGGCGGCTTCGATAAACTCACGTTTGCGGATGCGCATCACTTCACTGCGAATCAATTGGGCAGTCTCCGTCCAGCCGACTGTGGAAAGCGCGACTAAAAAGACCCACAATCCATTTTCGATATTAAGAGCGTAAATAATGATAAGACTACTCAACAAGATTGGCACGGACGAGATCAAGTCACTCAGGCTTTTGATGAGGCGATCAATAAGACGCCCCTCTCTCCAACCAGAAATGACACCAAGCAGCGTACCAAGTGCCACGCGCGTAAGGGTAATGTACACACCTGCGATGAGGGTCATACGTGTGCCGTAGAGCAAAAGACTGAACAGATCATTGCCCGACTGGTCACTGCCGAGGGGATATTCGGCAGATGGCTCAAAGGGCGGCGTGATCATTTCCTTGAGTTCGGCATCGTAGTAAGGGCGCGCAGATTGAGCGACCAGATAGGGGTCATAACTTCCCCAACTTTGCCCAAAGAGCACGACAATGACCAGCAATAGTAATACCAACAAGCCAAAGATCAGCGATGGATTTTTAACCATCTGGCGAGCAAGCAAGCGATTACGTTTGCGATTTTCTTCTTTGAAGGAGAATTCTTCTGTGGTCATGGTTATGCTCTCCCTAAACGCGGATCGATACGGTGATTAAGCCAATCGAGCAGGGCATTAACTAATTGGATGGTCAACCCAAGCGTGAGAACGACAACAATGAAAAGGATCGCTTCGCGGCGCTGCACAGCGTCCAGTGCGTGTTGCCCGACCCCGGGCCAGGCGAAAATAAATTCCACAATCGGTAGCACGCCCAATGTAAAGCGAAACGAGACGCCGAAGGCCGTCAAAATGGAGATGCCTAAATTACGCAGAATATGCACAAAGAAAACGCGCCGTTCCCGTAATCCTTTTGAATGCGCCGTGCGGATATAGTCCGCACCCATAATCTCACTAAGAGCAACGTAGGTAGCGCGCGTGATATACGCCAGCGGACGCGCCATCAGGACAAGTACGGGCATGGCAAGATGATCGAAATCCCAGGCGTAGCCGCCCATGCTGACAAGGCGCTCGCCAAAAGTGAGCGTATATTTGATGCCAATGGTTTGGAGCAGCACGGCCAACAAAAAGGTCGGCGCAGAAACGCCAATAATTGCCAGAAAAAGTACCAAGTCGGCCTGACCGCGATGCTTCGTGAGCGCGGCCGTGCTCCCCATTAAGACGCCAAGAACCAACGCCAAACCAAGCGCAATCCCGATCAAACCGAGGCTGTTGGCGTAGGCTGTCTTCATAATTTCGGCGACTTCCGTCTCACCGGAAACCATCATTGCCGTTCCCAAATCACCATGTGCAAGCATTTTTAGATATTCAACCGAGTGCATCCCCGCTTCACGGATGATTTCAAACACTTGAAAATCCTGCGACGGCTCCACCCAAACATCCATCATCCGCATCCCTAAAAAGGACAGGAAAATGATCAGCACGGCTATCACCAAAATTTTGAGCAGGAAACCTGCTACTGACCCAACAATTTTCATCAAAACTCTACTTTCCAAATCCCATTTCGCTACTGTCATACCCAGGCATCAGATTGACTGCCTGCTGGAATTCATCCAGCGCCAAAACTTCAAAAAGCGGCGCGAGCAGCGGATCGTCAAAATAGACCTGCGGAATAATCAACTCATAGCGCTCATCAAAAAGCGGTACAAAATCAAGCTCAAGCGCTTTCGCGGCAGCGGCAATGCCCAATCCGCAATCGGCGCGACCAGATGCAATAGCAGCTGCGACGCCCAAATGCGTAAATTCTTCGTTCTTGTAGCCCGCAACCTGTTCCGGCGTGATGTCCAACTTACCCAACTCATAATCAAGCAGGACACGTGTTCCCG
>JBNKMO010000066.1:0-13289 GCA_050293165.1 Anaerolineales bacterium
GAGGGATTCTTATCATTCTCTAATTGGACAAAACGATATGAACATGGCAAAATAAACCCTATATAGTCCAAATTACACAGGAGAGAAAATGAGTAAGAAACAAGAAATCCGTGAGCGCTACCGCAAGCAAAAACAACAACGCAAAATGATTGTGATCGGTTTGATGGTGATCGGTGCGGGCTTGATTGCGGCAGTGTTGATTTACCCCAGCACACAAATGAGCAGCCAGTTCGATACTCGCTATATGGCTGACGGGAATGCAATGGGCAGCCCCGACGCGCCCGTGACGATCACTGAGTATTCTGACTACAAATGCTCGCACTGCGCGGAGTTTGCCATTCAGACAGAACCGCTTTTTGTACAAGAGTTTATCGAGACCGATAAGGTTTATTTTGTCTCACGCTCTGTCGGTATGATGCTCGGCAGCGCTCCCTCTGTGCTGGCAAGCGAGGCTTCATATTGCGCCGCTGACCAGAACAAGTATTGGGAGTTACATGATCTGATCTTTGCAAATCAGGGTGCTACCTTTACGCAAGGCACACTGGAGAAATGGGCAAAGACTGCCGGTGCAGATTTGGGCGATCTCAAAGACTGCATGAGCAGCAATACCTATCTCGACCGTATCGATGAAGATGAGGCTGCTGCCAAAGCCGAAGGGATTAGTGGGACGCCGTCCTTTGTGATTACATACGAAGTAGATGGTGAAACTGTAAAACAACTTTTACCGGGGAACTATCCGTTGGAACAGTTCCGTCAGGAAATTATGAATGCTTATGCGGCGATGGGTCTGGAATACTAGACTGATTGCTTGATACGAAAAGCGGACATCGGTTGATGTCCGCTTTTTTTATTACCGTCATACTCCGCTCAGAGCCTATAGTTTGGTAAGCCGGTTATTCCTTTGCGCTACGTGTTTCTGTTTGGGAAAATTGATTCTCTGCCAATTCCATCAGAAAGCAGAGCGAGGAAAGGCGATTGAGATAGCGCAATAATTCCTGATTTTCAAGCTCGCCGGTATCAAGCAACGCAGCGATGCGACGCTCGGCGCGGCGGACAACTGTGCGGGCAAGCGCAAGCGCACCGCTGCCCTGTGTCTCGCCGGGCAGGATGAATTCTTTCGGCATCTGAACCTTCGCGCTGAGAGAGTCGGTTTTAGATTCCAGCCACGCGACGCGGGATGCATTGATGCTGCGGAATTGGGCGGCATTCTCCGGGGTGGCGGCGACTTCTGCCATGAGACCGTACAGATCTCGTTGGGCCTGGAGCAGAATCGGCTGGAGGGCGGCATCCTGTACAAGGGAACGTGCCAAGCCCAGGGTCGCGGTCGCTTCGTCGAGCGCTCCGATGGCTTCCATGCGGGGGTGATATTTCGGTAAACGACCTTCGCCGAGCAGCCCGGTTGTTCCGTCGTCACCTTTGCGTGTGTAAAAATTAGACATGTGTAAAATTATACACGGAATACCCAACAAAACTATCAAGTCCTATTCCGATAAAGTGGGTATAATTTTCAGCACACCCGCGGAGAAAAAATGCAAAAGACTGTCCGGCAAAACTGGCCTGCCCATATTATTCCTATTCTCACAACTCTGATTGCTATCGCACTCTTGTTGCTAACGCCCTTTTGGGCTTATCAGGGCTATAGGGAACCTTTTCTGGAGGCATTGATCGAGCAAAACAGTGTCGTCAGTCAGATCAGCGGAAAAGGCTGGGCGGCGCGTGAAGCAGGCGTGGCATGGTCAGACCGGCTCATCTCAATTAACGGGGAAAAGGTGTCAACACCTGCCGAACGTCAGGCGGCGCTGGCAAAAACGGGATTTTCTCCAGCAACGGTAAGCTTTGAAAAACGGAATGGCGAAGCCTACAGCCTAACACTCACACCTACTCACCCTTCTTTTCGCGATTTATTTACGCTCTTTATCATTCCCTATTTAGTCGGCTTGATCTTTTTAGTGGCGGGCTTGTGGGCCTACCGTATTCGTCCCGATCTACGCGCCAGCCGCGCTTTCATGACTTTTGCGGCGGCACTCTCGGTGACAACCGTCGCCTTTTTGGATATGAACACCACTCACCATGTCCCCCTGCTCTGGACCTTGAGTCTTTCGGTTGGGGCAGGGGCGTTAATCAATTTGGCGTTGGTCTTTCCGCAACAAATTCCCGTTATTCGACGCTGGCCAATCATGCAGTTGGTTCCCGTGCTGCTCACATTTCTAATCGGCATCCCTGCTTGTCTTGAGATCATTTCCCCAACCACACCATACGCCTATATCGAGCGATGGATCGCCTCCTATGCCTTGATCGCGTTCGCAATCGTACTTTTTATTATTACCTTGGTCATACGTGTTTTCCGCAGCACCTCAGCGATGGTACGTCAGCAGAGTCGCATCATTGTTTTTGGCGCTGCGCTGGCTTTTTTGCCCGCATTGCTGCTCTATCTGCTCCCCATTGCGCACGGCGGTGAAATCCCCGAGTTTCGTCCCTCGATCTACTTCTCGCCGATGATCTTTTTGCCAATCTCGGTCACCTACGCCATCATCCGCTACCGCTTGCTGGATGTCGATCAAATCCTGAGCCGCGCCCTGAGTTACCTGCTCACCACAGCAACAGCCTTCGCTGTTTTTTACGGCATCGTTGCGCTGGTTTCTTTCCTGATCCAAAACACTGTCCGGCCGGACGATCCCTTCGTCATCGCCGCCTACTTACTCTTGCTGATGGTCGGGCTGAACCCCGTCCAAAATCTCATTCTGCGCGCCATCGACCGCTTCTTCTACCGTTCGCCTGCCGATTATCGGCGCGTGCTCATCAACCTTTCGCAGCAACTGATCGTCACACCCAATCTGACCCAAACTCTGCGCATTCTCGAAACCGAACTCCAAAACGCGATCTCACCAGAACGTTTTGTCGTCTACCTTTACAACGACAAACAGCGGGAATATCTACCGCACGCCTCGCAGGAAGACAGCGCGCCGCCCTACTCCGTCACTGATCCGCTAGTGGGATTGCTTCGCAACGCCCCCGCCCCGCTCTGGCTTCCGCCCAACGGAAACCTGCCCGACCCTATCAATGACGGCAGCTACACCCGTCTGGCAGGTTACACCTTTGTCCCGCTGCGCTACGAAGGCAAGTTAATCGGCTTTCTGACGCTTGGCTCACGCCGCTCGGGCGAACTCTACTCCAGCGACGACCTCGACTTCCTCTCAGCAGTGGCAGCCCAATCCACCCTCGCCCTCGAGAATGCGCGCCTTTTCACCAACCTGCAACACACCCTCGACCAAACTCTTGAAATGAAAAACCTGATGGACGACATCTTCGCCTCCATCGCAACCGGCATCATCACCACCGACATCAAGCGCCAGATCACGCTCTTCAACAAAGCTGCTGAGAATATCCTCGGTGTTCCACTCGAAGCTGTGCTCGGCAAACCCCTCGAAGAAGCGCTGCCGGAATTCTATATCCAACTCAAAAATCCAACCCAAAAAGCCCTCATCAAAGGAATGCCCACCCTTAGCGCAGAAGTATCGCCCACCATCCAGCCGCGCGGAGATTTACATCTGCGCCTCTCCTGCTCCCCTCTGCGAGATGCCTACCTCGCCACCAAAGGTGCCACCATCTACTTTGAAGACCTGACCGAAAACCGCCAACTCGAAGCCGAGCGTGAGCGCATCAGCCAGACCTTCGGACGCGTGGTCGCCCCGCGCGTGCGTGATCGACTGCTCGCCGATCCCAGCAATCTCAACCTTGACGGGACTGAACAAACCATCAGCATCCTCTTCGCGGACATCAGCGGTTTCACCCCCTACAGTGAGCGGCACCCCGCCCACGAAGTTTTCCCGCTACTGAACAGCTTTCTCTCTCTCGCTGCTCAGGCCGTTCTCGAAGAAGAGGGCACCCTCGACAAGTTTCTCGGCGACGCAGTCATGGCGCTCTGGAATAGCCCTGATCCCCAACCCGACCATGCCCTGCGCGCCGTGCGGACAGCCCACGCCATCAACGAGCGCGTCGCTCAGATGCACGCCCAACTTCCCACAGACCAGCGTCTGACCTTCCACATCGGCATCGCCACGGGCATCGCGATGGTCGGCAATGTCGGCACCAGCGAACTATTCAACTATACGGCCATCGGCGACACGGTCAACACCGCTTCTCGCCTCGAGGCTGCCGCTCGCCCCGGTCAAACGCTCATCACTCGCGCTACCTACGACCTCGTTCGAGACCGGGTAATTGCTAACGCGCTGGAGCCTGTCAAGGTCAAGGGGCGAGACGAGCCAGTCCATATCTACGAACTAAAAGGCATCCACTAAAATGCTCAAGACCTACCATCTCAAAATCCTGCACGAATCCCTACATGAAAAAGTCAGTCAGTGCGCGCTCGAAGCGATCGGCGCCGCCAACATCGGGCAAGATGTCATCCGCGGGCAGTTTGGACACGACGAATATCACTTCGACAACAACGCCTTCGCCGCCAGTTACGCCTACATCGAAGAGAATCGCGCTCTGATCCGCCCTGCGCTTGAAACGGGTGATGTGGATGCTGCCTGGTCTGCCTTTGGACGTCTTTCGCACACAGCACAGGATTTCTACGCCCATAGCAACTACTTGCGCTTGTGGATCGCCCAATTTGACGAAGGAAACGCACCGCCCGTGCCCGAAGTTGCTCACGCTGACAAAGCTTTTCTCGAGCACCCCGAACTTTGTTCCGGCAAACTCTACTACCCGCTGGAGTTGCTCTCATACATCCCCGCGCTAAAGAAATATATCCTGCCCCGCCTCCCCCGCGACTCGCACGCCTGGATGAATCTCGACACCCCCGAGCAGGGGCCACTCTTCGCCTATGCCTTCGCTGCCGCCGTCAAACGCACAAATGACGAGTGGCAGAAAAGCGTCGCCGATTTGCCAAAGGAGTTGCTGAAGCTTTTTACAGGAGAATAATTGTAAGAGAAGGGGCAATATGTATAATAATGATTAAATTCGGCAAAGTAACGTAGACCCAACCCTCCCCTAATAAAAAGGAGATGAGAAAATGCCCACACGCGATCAGAAAGTTGAAAAGATCATCAAAACAGGGGTGGTTACTGCTGCTGGTTTGGGCGTACAACCGTTTTTCTGGGATACCCCCGCTCTCATCGGCGCGCTTGCCGTGATGACTGTTGGCATTGCGGCTGTCTATAATTTCCCATTTTCAAAAGAAGCTGCGATTCCTTTCGTCAAAGAAATTGTCAAAGCCGGAGTGATCAGAGCCGCCGCTGTAAAGTTAACTGCAACCGTAGTGCTTGCAGGCATGTCAGCAGCGGGCACGATCACTGGCCCTGCGGCTCCAATCGTCTTGGGAGGGGCTGTCACTTCTCTTTATATAGTCACCGGCGTTGTAAACGGCACAATCGCCTATGCGATTGGAGTTGCTGCCAAAGAGTATTTCAAAGCCAGCGGAGCGATGTCGAACAGCACTATGAAGAAAATATACTTGGAAAACCTAAATCGCTTTGGCGTAAGATATGTGGTTGACATACTGAAAGCGATTGATTGGTTTAAGAATTAATAGTTACTTTGAGCTCGTGTTCAAAGTTTGCGCCCTCTAACTCCCCCAGATAGAGGCACGGGAACACCAATTTCATATCCACAAGTTAGGTGAACCCTATTCACAAATACACCCTTTTCTCAATACATGACCACATTCAAAAGTTGGCGTTATGAATTTCATTAAGAAACTAATCCTTTTTCTGCTCATCTTTACATCAGCATCAGCCTGTTCCTCCTTGGTCATCCCTGAAGCCCCGGTTGCAACCCCCACCCCGGAAGATGCAATGCTCGTCACAAACGCGGATATTGATTACGCCTATCGCTTCGCCGAAGATATCTTCACCGGCACCCAATGGGAACGTACTCTCACCACCCAACGTGACCGCGTAATGGTGACGTGGATCAAATCGAACAGCGGGAACTTAGCCTATCTTGACTATCGCATCTATCCCGAAGGCTATACCCAAGATATGCTGGATTGGTATTACAGTGACGAAAGTTTTGAAACCATTCTCTACGCTAACTACGATGATCTGTCTCCCCTCGCTGAATGCACAAATGGCTCACTTCAGTTCTATGCGTTCAGCGCCAGCTACGAAGGGACGCCCTATCTTATCTACGACTGGGTTGATACCAGCAATCCTAAACGAATAGCAGATGTCTCGATCATCTTTAAGACAAGCGAGCAGACTGAATTAGAACAGTATGCCGAGGCAGTTTTCCCATCCCTGCCAAGATGCGAATAATAAAACAGACTTCCGAAAATTTCGGAAGTTTTTTAATTCACAAAAAACAAACCATTTTATGTGACAAGAAACAAAATTAAGATAGAATAAAAAAACATAAAAAATTATCAATACCGCGAGGTGGATATGGCTTCAAATGAAGACAACAACAAGAAAAATCCCTTGACAGTGCCAGATATTTGGAAAATATTGAAAGAGAATTTGCCCGTTGCGTTGGGAGTTTTAGCAACTTTGGGCGGGGTTTTAGGTATCGGGCCAATTCCGGTTATCTACTTAAGGTTAGGGGTAGCCGTATTCCTTTTGCTACTCGCAATCTACCTTCTTTTTATCGTCCCCAAAGAAGAAAATCATCTTTACCAAAAAGTGATTGCCATCATCTTGCCCGTTATTGCCATCAGTCTGCTAACGTTCGATACACCGAACGTCTTATACCGCTATTCCTTTGAAAAAAGCGATAATGAGAATATCTGCTGGCGAGTGCGCAAAGATCAAGATGAACAGCCCTTGGGAGAAGCCATTAAGCTGAGTCCTGCAGCGGATCGTTTGGGGAAACAGTCGCTCGCCTTTTCGCTGGGGTTGCCGAACCAATTTTACGATGCCCAACACCCAACTATCGGTCAGCAAGTTGATCTGGAGACCGAATCGATCCGCGCGGAAGCAACCGAGTGTACCGGCACATGGGATGTCCCCTATGAGGGACGCATCCAGGCATGGGTCTGTCTCCCCGACACGCCCGAGACAGCCAATAGTGTGCTGACTGCGGAATTCTTCCTGCAAATGCAAGAGGGCGGCTGGAATGTCAGTGCCCCTGTCCAATTGGAGGCCGGAAAATGGGTGCTGCTGCGCTGGGATGTTGACCATGACAGGCTAGAAAGCTGGCGCAACTGGACACAAAGCATCAGCGAACCAACCCGCCCGATCGCCTTTGGGATTGAGATCAAACTGGACGAAAGTTCCCTGCAACAAAGCTTTGAGGGAACAGTCTATATCGATGAAGTCATCATCTTAAACGACCAATCTCCCTATCATCTTTGGATGCTTAACAATAATAAATACACTCACAGTGCTCATTGCCCATAAAGAGAAGGACAGATGAAACCATTTATATCGCATTATAAAAAGATTGCGCTGCTCTTTTTAGTCATCAGCGTTTGGTTATATAGTTGCCAATCAAGTGAGTCCCCAAGTCAAGCAGAAGTAGCAGATGTACCTGCGCAGTCAGCAGACACAAGTACCGCTCCTGAGATTGCAGAGATAGAAATCACACGCGCACCCGTTTCGTGGGAATTTCGCGGCGCGAGTTTAGCTGGCTACTGGAACGACAGCTATGAACAACCCAACACCTACGACCTGATCGACTATATGAATGCTAGCGGCGTAAATACGGTTGCCGTGATCGTCTCCTGGTATCAGGATGACATGCAATCCAACCAGATTTATCCGAGATACGATAAAGAAACCCCCACAGACGAAAGTCTTGAAACACTGATTGACTACATCCATGCACAGGGTATGGCAGTCATGCTCAAACCACACTTGGAACCTCTGCATAACTGGGAAAATAAAGACATCCTTGGTTGGCGAGCGGTCATCCGCCCCAGCGACAGAGAAAGCTGGTTTGCAAGCTATGAAGCCTTTATCTCACATTACATCTCTATCGCGCAAGCGCATCAGGTTGAACTCTTTTCGATTGGCACAGAAATGTCATCAACCACAAAAGGGCCAACCGATCAAGAACATTGGATTGATATGGCGAAAAGGGTGAAAGCAGATTACAGCGGCGCTTTGCTCTATTCTGCACACGAATATGAAATCTTGGGCGGGCATTATGCTGTTACAGGGACAGACCCTTTCGATTTTGAACCGTTGCCGGCCTCTTTCTGGGAACCTTTTGACTATGCAGGTACAACCGTCTACTATGATCTTTACGATGCCCACAATCTGAAAGACCCAAATCCGGATTCAGAGCTCCTGATCGAAGGCTGGTACGACAGTCCCGCCCGCAGCGAAGACCAACGCTATCTACTTGAAGCCTTTACGGCTTGGCAGGAAATGCATGGCAAACCAGTCATTTTCTCGGAAATCGGTTATCGCAGTATTGATTACGCTGCCTTTCAGCCCTACACAACCGAAGGCAGCAACGCCGACGACCTAAGCGCCAATTCCAATGAAGAAGCACAGGCACACGCTTACGAAGCAGCTTTCTCGGTTTGGGGCAATGTAGATTGGCTCGCGGGCGCATTTTGGTGGCAATTTAGTCCACACTCTGCCAGCCAACGCGAATGTGGCGCGGATTTCATCCCAAACCCGGAAGAAGAGATCACCTATACCCCTTGCGGGAAGCTCGCAGGCGAAGTTCTCCATCTCTGGTACGATGGTGCGGGCGAAGCGCCCTCCGCCCCTCCTGCCTACACACCGCATTTACCCGATCTGCTTGATCTCAGCACAACGACCAACAACATCATTCAGCGCGCGTGGCGCACCCAAAGCAGTGGCGAGATCACTTTCTCACTTGACACCTCCGTCCAATATGGAGAGTTGCCGCAATCACTTCATGTGGTTAGTAATATTGCATGTGCAACCACACGCTACGGACAATTGGACTACACATTCACCACTCCGCAGGATTTTTCTGACTATAACTCCCTCACCTTTAGTATTCGAGCGGCTAACGAGGAAGATCACGGCGAAGTTTCAATTATTCTGATCGACAAAGATGGCGTGGAATGGCAAAGCACCAACTGGCTTTCCGGTGATGAATGGCAGGAATTTCGGATCGCTCTCCGCCCGGGAGCTGATACACCTGCCAATCCCTGGTCTCATCCCGCAGATTTTGTCGTACCTACCTGGTTCCTCTTTTATGATGAACGTCCCCTACCCGAAACCTACAGCCTCGATCTGAGCCGAATTGCGGGCATCCGCCTTAAAGCTGCGACGGTTGATTCTGAATGCCAAGAAAGCCCCCAACTCGAAGTCTGGTTCGGCGACCTGCGTCTCTCGGAAGAAGAACTTGCCTACGAACCGCTCTCCGTCACCCTGCCCGTTGTCGATAATTTCGATCTCTATGAAAACAGAACCGCACTCATCATGAGCGGCAACTGGGAGAGCTACGCATCTGGCATTCTCACAATGAACGTTGTTGCGAACAATGCAACCGGCAATCAACCTGCCTTAGAAATCATGTCGTACCTGCCCTGTGCAGACAGCCGCTATGCGGGTATTACCCGTCGCTTTCTTGAACCGCTCGACTTAAGTGGATACAGCACACTAAGCTTGCGTGTACGCGGTGATGGCATCAACGAAGCGCCCTATGGCGGCGACTTCACTGTCATTTTGCGCGACAGTGCAAATAATCAGGAAGAAATCTGGCAAAACTCACGCTGGATCGGTCGCGCAGAAGGTTGGATACCGATTGAAATCCAATTACAAGGCAACGGGCAAGCCGATCCGTGGAATAGAGATGACCTTGCCATCCCCTCCTGGGAAGAGAAGCTCGTCAACGACGGCGTACTTGATCTCAGCCAGATTGTCTCCATTGAGATACAAACAGGCACATCTAACGGTGAAGATGATGCAGGGAATAAAATTTGTGACCTATACCCGAAAATGTCAATTTGGGTAGATGACATTTTCGTGAAATAGCCACGCTACAAAAAAGCCTTCCAAAAATTTGGAAGGCTTTTCAACATCTAAAGCAAATTATTTTGTGTCGGCGTTGTCTTTTTCTTCTTCTTGGCGGGGCTTTTCTTCCCCTTCGAGGACGATTTCGCAACCGGTTTCTTTTTCGGCGCTGTCTCTTTTTGGGTTGCCGGGTCCTTTTTCTTTGCGGGGACTTTTTTCTTCGGTTTAGGCGCTTCCTTGACTTTCTCCACAAAAGCTTCGGCATCCCAAACATTCGTCAGGGCAATAATGGCATCACCCAACTTGACTTCCTGTACCTGTTTTCCTCGGGTAGAAGCACGTTTTTGCAGGGGCGCGTCGTCCAATCTGGCGGATTTAGCAGCAGCTTTGAGCAGATGCATTGTCACGACTTGCGTGCCCTTGCCGATTGTCAATCCTGCCAGACGCTCACCTCTTGGCAGCTTCCAGAGAATGACACCCTTCCCATAGCGTCCTTGTGTGAGGAAATCGTTTTCGGGAACACGTTTTCCTTTCCCATCGGACGTAATCAGGAAAATATCGCCTGTTTGGGGGAGCACATCAGCGCCGACAACCAAATCGCCAACACCGAGCTTGACACCATTCACGCCAGCCGCAACCAAGCCCATCGGGCGGACATCTTCTTCGCTGAAGCGAATGCCCATACCGCTGGCTGTGGCAAGCAGAAGCTCCTTTTGCCCGTCTGTTAGAACGATCCAGCCGAGCACGTCGCCATCGTTGACACGCACCAGCGTGAAAGATTGCGCCGAGGGGCCCGGCAGATCGCCAATGGCACTCTTTTTGACCATACCGCCGCGCGTAACACTCAAGACATAGGTCTCTTCCGGGAACTCGCTGCGACGCGCTGGCAGCACAAATACGGCCGCTAATTTATCGCTCGCTTTCAAGGGCGAGATTTTATGCCACTCGCTGCCATCGGAGAGTTTTTCCGTATCAGGCAGGGTATGCACGGCAATTGCCGCCGCCTCACCTTTCTCGGAAACAAGGTAAAGGGTATCACTGGTCGATGCCTTAACAAGCCAGTTCGGGGCATCTTTTCCACTGGGACGCGGGGTTTTATCATCACGCGTACGTGAAACGATCCCATCACGGGTGACGCCAACCCAAACTGTCTTTTCGGGCAGCAAATCAGCGGAGGTGAGCAGCGCCTGCGTGGGCATATCACCATCCACGCTAATGATCTGCGTGCGGCGGCGGTCGCCATAGGCTTCCTTGACCTGCAATAACTCTTCCGCAACCACACCGCGCATCTGCTTCGGCGATTTAAGCAGCGTTTCCAACCCCTTGATAGTCTGCTTAAGGTCTTTAAATTCCTGCTCGATCTTCTTGCGCTCCAGCGCAGCCAGTCGGCGCAACTGCATATCCAGAATCGCTTGCGCCTGAATTTCGCTGAGCTTGAACTTCTTTATCAGGCGCGTGCGTGCAGTCGGCACATCGGGGGCACGGCGAATGGTCGCGATCACTTCATCAAGATTATTCAACGCAAGCAGATAGCCTTCAAGAACATGGGCACGTTCTTTCGCACGCCGCAAGTCATACTCGCTGCGGCGGCGCACCACTTCAAGGCGATGCTCAACATAAACGCGTAAAGCCTGCTTCAGAGAGAGCATACGCGGTTCGCCATTCACCAACGCCAGCATGATAATGCTAAACGTGGATTGCATCGGCGTGCTCTTGTAAAGCTTCTTGAGCACATCTTCCGGCTCAACATTTTTGGTTAGCTCAATAACGATACGCATTCCCTGACGATCCGATTCGTCACGCAGGTCGGTCAAGCCCGTAATCTTGCCATCGCGGGCCAAATCAGCAATGCGGCTGATCAGGTTGGATTTATTGACCATGTAGGGAAGTTCAGTAACAATGAGCCTGCTCTTGTTGCGCTCCATCTCTTCGATGTGGACACGCGCCTGGATGGTGACGCGTCCGCGCCCGGACCCATAAGCTGCTTCCAGACCCGATTCATCTTCCTGGTGAATAATAATGCCGCCCGTGGGAAAGTCCGGCCCCTTAACGAATGCCATTAACTGTCCCACCGAAATATCGTCGAGCTTCTCCCAATTCTCGAGCATATATGCGAGAGCATCGACTACTTCCGATAAGTTGTGCGGGGGAATGGACGTGGACATCCCAACCGCGATACCGCTCCCCCCGTTGACGAGCAGATTCGGTATCGATGACGGTAGCACGCTCGGTTCCGTGAGTGTATCGTCAAAATTTGAAGTGAAATCGACTGTATCTTTCCCGATCTCCGTGAGCATATCCAGTGCGGGAGCGGCAAGACGCGCTTCGGTATAACGCATGGCTGCGGGCGGATCACCATCGATCGAGCCAAAGTTGCCTTGTCCATCCACAAGCATGTAGCGCATACTGAAATCCTGCGCCTGTCGCGCCATCGCCTCATAGACAGATGAATCGCCGTGCGGATGATATTTACCGAGTACTTCGCCGACAATACGAGCAGATTTTTTATACGGACTTTCAGCACGCAAGCCCATATCGTACATGGCATAAAGAATGCGTCGCTGGACGGGTTTGAGACCGTCGCGTGCATCCGGCAAAGCACGCGAAACGATGACGCTCATGGCGTAATCGAGATAGGATTGCTGCATTTCTTGTTCGATGTCGATTTTTCGTACTAGTCCAAGTTCCATGGGATTCTCCGTTATATTTTGTAGCGTGCCTATCTTACCACGAATATTTGTTCTATGACTTTCTCCCGCGCAAAAACGAAAAACCTGCCTTGCAAAAACGAAACGCGGCCGTTATAATCACGTCCGCTAATTCGGGGCGTGGCTCAGCCCGGTAGAGCGCGCCGTTCGGGTCGGCGAGGTCGGCGGTTCAAATCCGCCCGCCCCGACACAGCAGTAAGCCCCCAGCATACCCGAAGCTGGGGTTCCTTTTTTAACATTTGCTTGCAAAAGCATTTGGCCTCGGCTATAATTTCGCCCGCAACGGGCGCGTAGCTCAGCTGGTTAGAGCGCACGGTTCACATCCGTGAGGTCGTGGGTTCGAGTCCCTCCGCGCCCACTCTAGACCACACGGCTAGGGGAAAAGAACAGCCGTGAGGTCAGATGAAAGATTATTTTCTCTCAAATATTCCCCCAACATTTATACCCTAATCATTAAGATTGAACACAAAACAGATAAACAGGATATTTTTGCTAACCGTAGACCACATGGTTAGTTGTTACTCGGAATTCAATGTACAAAAAAACAACATGCCTAGCTCGTACATCCAGAGAAAATATACTGTCAGCTACAACAATACCTTCGCCACTTATGGTGGTGAAAATTGGGATTTAGCAGAATGAATGGCGCTAAATTGGGCTAAACGTCCAAAAATCTGCTCAAATAAAATAGGCTCAGGTT
>JBNKMO010000067.1:0-28603 GCA_050293165.1 Anaerolineales bacterium
TTGAAGAGGAAAACTATCACTATTTTCTTCAACAGTATCAAAAATATCTTTCGGATCATGTAGAGAACTACGCTTACTGCTTAATGCCCAATCACTTTCATTTTGTTGTTTACATCAAGCCATCCGAAACGCAGGCTTCAAAAGTTTTAGAAACTTTTGAAGTCTCTTCTCCTAAGAAGCTCACGCCCTTAGAAAAAGCCTTTCGAGACTTCTTCATTAGCTACGCAAAAAGCATCAACAAACGCTATGAGCGAACAGGAAGTTTGTTTCAGTACAAATTCAAACGAAAACCTATCACAAGCAACTCTTATTTAATGCGCTTAATTATGTATATTCATGCAAACCCTGTCGATGCAAGGTTGTGTTCAGATTTTCAGGATTGGCGTTTCAGTTCCTACAACGCTATTTTGGGAGATATGCCAACAGAAATCAAGCGTGATGAAGTTATGGAACTTTTTGGGGCAAGAAAAGATTTTATCGCTTGGCATAAAGAATATTCAGCCGAAAAACTGCTTGAAGATGAAGAATTTGCAAAATTGGTGGCTTGGTAGAAGAGCCAGACTACAAAAGTCTCGGAGACTTTTGTAGTCTCTTCGCAAGGATTTCAAATCATGACAAAAACAAACATCTATCTCGAACTCGGCAAAAAGAAAACCGTCGCCTACGCGGTGGAGCACCTTGGCTACTTCCGCGTTGGCAAAAGCGAAGATGAAGCCCTCGCGTCCCTGCTCGAATACGGCAAACGCTATGCTGAAATTGTCAACCCTGCTGGCATCGACTTCCAAGCCCCAACCAGCCACGACGATCTCAACATCATCGCCCGTTATGAAGGCAACGCCACGACCGATTTCGGTTCCCCTGGCATCATCCCCGACGAAGACAAACGCAAAATCACCGAAGCAGATAGCCAAAAATACGAGCAACTTCTGCGCGCCTGCTGGGATGCCTTCGACAAAGCCATCGCCAGTGCCGAGGGAAAAGAACTCCGCAAAGGGCCACGCGGCGGCGGGCGTGAGCTGCAAAAGATCATTGCCCATGTTCGGGATTCGAATTTGGCATACCTCCGCAAACAGGGGCAAAAAGTTCCCAAGGCGTTGCAAGTAGACAGGGGAGCGATCCGCATCGCTATTCTCGAAACTTTGCCCATTGCCGTAGAAAGCAACATCCCGGAAAAAGGGGCGCGTGGCGGGGCGATCTGGCCTACACCTTATTTTGTGCGTAGCGTGGTTGGGCATATCGTCGATCACATCTGGGAAATCGAAGATCGCATACTTGAGTAATTTCCCCACAATCTCATCCCTCTCCCCATATTTTCACCTTTCGATTGACAGTTTACATCCCCTAGACTACACTACAATCTGTTAAATCACCGCTCGACATTATCGCAAAAAAGATTTTTTAAGGAGTAAATTATGGACTCACAGAAGGCTACCGACGCCGTTTCACAACGCATTCAGGCGATGGTCAACCGTGTTGCCGACCTGAAAGCGCGCGAGCGTTATTTCTATAATATGCCAATTACAGAATTAAGCGGCGGGGCGCGTGTAATCGTCAATGGACGCGATATGGGTATGTATGCCTCGTATGGTTACCTGGGCTTGCTTGGTCACCCCCGCATTGGGGCAGCCGCAAAAGCTGCTGTCGATAAGTACGGTACCGGCACCAACGGCGTCCGCACCCTTGCCGGAACTCTCGACTTGCACGTCGAACTCGAAGAAACCATTGCCGATTTCAAACACGCCGAAGCCGCAGTCACTTACACATCCGGTTATGCTACGAACCTAAGCGTCATCTCCACCCTGATGGGACGCGGCGACTGGGTTATTTCCGACAAATACAACCACGCCAGTATCGTCGATGGCTGTATGATGTCCGGCGCCATGTTCCGCCGCTTCCGCCATAACGACATGGCTGATCTCGAAAAACGGCTGCAACAAGCACCCTCCGATGTCGCCAAACTCGTCATCGCAGATGCCGTCTTCAGCATGGACGGTGACATCATCGACCTGCCCAAAGTGGTCGAACTCTGCGAAAAATACGATGCCTGGCTTATGATGGACGAAGCCCACTCCGTTGGCGTACTCGGCAAAACCGGGCGCGGTATCGAAGAGCATTTTGGCCTCGGCGACGTCGTCGACATCAAAATGGGCACCCTCAGCAAAACCATCCCATCCGTCGGCGGTTATGTTGCCGGCAAAAAAGATATGATCGAATATCTGCGCCACTCCAGCCGCGCCTATATCTTCTCGGCAGCCCTGCCCCCCGCACAAGCCGCCGCCGCGCTGGAATCCTTCAAAGTCATCCTCGATGAACCCTGGCGCATGGAAAAACTTCAAGCCAATACCGACCAATTCATCGGCGGTCTCAAAGCCGCAGGTTTCGACACCATGCTCACCGAAACCGCGATTGTCCCCGTTTTATGTGGCGACGATGAACGTGCCTACGATCTCACCGCAGCCTGCCAGGCAAAAGACCTCTTCATGCTGCCCGTCGTTTCACCGGCAGTCCCGAACGGTCTCGCCCGCCTGCGCTCCACTGTTACCGCCGGACACGAAACCGACGAAATCGCCTACGCTCTGGATGTCATCACCAAAGCCGGTAAAGAAATCGGCATCATCTAAAATAATCACGCCAATACCCTCTCCTTTTGGGAGAGGGTATTTTCTTTAAAATCGAAAGTGCGTCGCACCAGCCTTTTGGCTTACTCCCCTTAAATGATATACTTTCAAGTCTGAAATACTCTCTTTAGAAATGGTGCGACGCACCCATTAAGCTAATCTTATGCCTTCAATTACCCTCCACCTCGGACGCGAAAAGTCCCTCTATCGCCGCCACCCCTGGATATTCTCAGGCGCGGTTGGTCGTATCGATGGCAATCCAGCACCTGGGGAGACTGTGGATGTACGCTCTGCCAAAGGCGAATTTCTGGCGAAAGCCGCCTACTCCCCCCACTCCAATATCCGTGCACGCACGTGGAGTTGGCTTGATACCCCCATAGACACAGAGTTCCTGCGTAAACGGCTGGATACCGCTATCCGCCGTCGGGGCGACCTTGATACCCTACCCTATAATGCTCAACGTCTCGTCCACGCCGAATCAGATGGCATCCCCGGCCTGATCGTTGACCGCTATGGCGACAATCTGCTCGTCATGCAGGTACTGACGGCTGGCGCGGAATACTGGCGCGAAAGCCTCGCCGATCTGCTTGTCGAATTGACGGGCATCCCAAACATCTACGAACGCTCGGATGTGGATGTTCGCGCCCTTGAAGGCTTGCAGCCACGCACAGGCATTTTGCGCGGCACTCTGCCTGAGACGGTTATCTTGGAAGAGTACGGCATCAAATTCAAGGTGGATATCGTTAACGGGCATAAAACCGGCTTCTACCTTGACCAAGTTGAGAGCCGTCATTTAGTCGGGCAGCTTGCCAAAGATCGTGACGTGCTGAATTGCTTCTCGTACACGGGCGGATTCAGCATCCACGCAGCGGCGGGCGGAGCGAAGTCGGTGCTCTCGATCGATTCGTCTGGGGATGCACTCAAGCTCGGGGCTGAGAACGCTGCCCTTAACGGGCAACCAAGTTCAATGCACGAGTGGCTCACGGGAGATGTCTTCAAAGAACTGCGCACCTTCCGCGATTCCCGTAAAGATTTCGACCTGATCATCCTTGATCCCCCGAAATTTGCGCCAACTGTGGCACAGGTCAAACGTGCAACGCGCGGCTATAAGGACATCAATCTGCTGGCCTTCAAGCTCTTGCGTCCGGGCGGAATTTTGGTAACTTTTTCCTGCTCCGGTGGTGTGGATATGTCGCTCTTCCAGAAGATCGTGGCTGGCGCGGCGCTCGATGCCAACGTGGATGCGCAAATTGTTCAGAAGTTGGGGCAAGGCACCGACCACCCGATCGCGCTGAATTTCCCCGAAGGTGAATATCTCAAAGGGTTGGTTTGCCAGATATAAAATGTAAAGCCTGTGATTTAAATGCAGTAGGGGCGGGTCTGAGACCCGCCCCTACTTTTTTTATTTTTCCTGGATCATTGCAAATTCGACACCGGATGGCTCGTTGAAGAGACAGAGCCACGTGCCGGGGGAGATTTCAAATGGTGGGTCTTTGATCAGACCACCGTGTTCTTCCACTTTTTTTGCCATCTCATGGATATCTTCGACCTGAATATAGAGCGAAACGAAAGGCAGTTTGGCACGTTTTAGGGTAAAAATTCCACCACCGGTAATTTGGGGCGGCTTGTGTTTCATCTTGTAAAAGCCCGCATCGCTTTCTTTTTTCAAGTCCCAATCGAAAACATCTTGAAAGAATTTAGCGGATTTTTCCTGATCGTGGGTGGCAAGTTCCCACCAGACAATGGGATTAGGCATTTATTTCTTCTTCCCTTTAGATTGCCCATCGTCAAGTTGCATGACTTGACGGAGAGTACCCAAGATGAGCAATCCGAGTTTAAGACCTTGCCCACTGGAGAAGCTAAAACTTTCACCTTCTTTTTCAGCGTTTTGGATTAGAAAGTAGGCCGTACCAAGACCAGTGAGGGCACCGATGACGGCACCAATGAGCAGGGTTTGGCTCTTCCATGAAGAGTTTTCAGTTTTTTCGATTTCGTCCATTTTCAGGAACTCCCTTATTTTTGTCGAAAGATTCTGCGCAAGCTGGCGAAGAATCCTTCAATTGTGAAGATCGGTTGGGCTGCGGAATCTGCAAAGGTTTCGATCTTTTTACCAGCGAGGCGGATAAAGCCTTGTAATTTATTTGTATAGATGGGGGTAATGTCGAGCAATTTGGCGAGACCGTAGATCAAGCCTGCGAGAATGAGAATGTTGATAATGGCAAAAATGAGCAGAGGAATAAGCAGCCAGATAGTGGAGACATCAGCCCATTGGCTGACCGTTTCGTTTCCGCGCATGGCGGTTGTGACCGAGACGGCGACAAAGAGCAAAACGACGACGACTATCGGAAAGATGATCTGCCAACGCAGGTCACGCTTATAGGCACGGTAGGAGGCTGTTCTTTTAGCAAGGGGAACGGGATTTTTCATCGCCTTTATTGTAGCATATTTGTTTCAGAGCGAAACAGATTTTGATATAGCGGAGGCAAGTTGAAAGGCGAGCGAGACCTTTATTTCATAAATGTTTACAAAAACTATGTGTCTCTAAAATCTTGTTTTGCTATAATGAAGATGGTCGTAATTCACAGTACGAAGAAAGGAGTTTCTTATGGCTGAAACGCAAGGATGCGCACGCGTGACAAGCAGTGTAAAAACTGATCCGCGTGACGACCAGAAAATATCCGAAGAAGTAGTTGAAAAAAAGGAGATAAAAATGACAGCTCGTGTTGGGCAAAAAGCCCCAGATTTTACCGCTCCCGCTTATTATCAGGGTGGGTTTAAAAACGTTTCACTTTCCGATTTTGCTGGCAAATGGGTTTTGCTTTGTTTCTACCCGGGTGACTTTACCTTTGTCTGAGCGACCGAAGTATCGGCGGTCGCCGACAAATATGCTGATTTACAGGCTTTAGGGGTTGAAGTTATCTCCGTAAGTGTTGATAGCCACTTTGTACACAAGATGTGGAACGACCATGAATTGACCAAGATGGTGGACGGGGGTATCCCCTTCCATATGGCTGCCGATCAGGCAGGCAATGTTGGACGCGCGTATGGTGTCTGGGATGAAAACCAGGGCATCGAGCTGCGCGGACGCTTTATCATCGACCCGGATGGCGTCATTCAGGCGATGGAAGTTTTGACCCCGCCGGTTGGACGTAAATTGGCTGAGAGTATTCGCCAGATCAAGGCTTTCCAACTCGTGCGCGAGAGCAGAGGCACGCAAGCCACACCCGCTGGTTGGGAACCCGGTGAACTGGTCTTGAACCCAGGCCCCGGTCTGGTTGGCAAGGTTTGGGAAGTTTGGAATCCAAAAATGGAGAAGTAGCTCGCCTACTTATTTTTCTCTACCAATTGACGTGGACGGCAAAATTGCCGTCCACGTTTTGTTTTTAGATGGGGTATCTCTTGACATTTTACGCAAACTTATATATTATATAAACAAGTTTGCTATACAAACCGTATAAGAACAGGAGTAAACTCATGAAAAACGAATTAGACGAGAAACAACTGCGTACAAGGCAATATTGGTATGTAGACGGTACATACGAGTTCAATATGGCAGGCATCTGTATCTTGCTTACCTTTTATTTCCTTGCCCTGGCAAAGTTTGAAGGGACAAAATTTGGCGCCTTTTTGAGCGTGATCATGGTGCTCGTTTTCCTAGGCGGGATATTTGGCGTTAGCTGGTTGATTCGCCAATTGAAAAACCGAGTCACCTTCCCACGGACGGGATACGTTTCCTACAAACGTGCACAGGGAAAACAACGTCTGGCACGGGTGATTGTGATTGGTCTCTTTGCGGGCGCCTTAAGTGCACTGATCAGCTTTTTGATCATTCGTTCTTCGGCAGCGTTCATCGTCTACACCAGCCGAGAATATTCGCTGAATTGGTTGCCCGGTTTTACGGGTGTGATGATGGCAATCGCCGCGAGCATTTTCGGCGTGCGGATGCGCATTCTGCGCTTTTACGGGATCGCAGTTCTAAGTGTGGTCATCGGCGCAGTGGCCATGTTCTTTCCGGCAGATATGAATACGGGCATGGCACTCTACTACGGGATCATGGGCGTGATACTGCTCGTTATCGGCGGATTTGTGCTCTCGACCTATCTGCGCTCCACCACCCTACCCGGGGAGGACGATCATGAGTGACGAACTCCGTTCGATCTCGAATGTGGATCGCCTACTACATGAGCCGAGCCGAACGATCATCGTCGCGATTCTGTACGCCGTCGACAGCGCGGACTTTCTCTACCTGCAACGCGAAGCCGGGCTGACGAAAGGAAATCTCTCGGCACATCTTTCGAAACTTGAAGCCGCTGGCTACGTAAAAATAGAGAAGACATATAAAGGCAAAATCCCGCTAACGCTCTGTGAACTGACCGAAGACGGGCGCAAAGCCTTTGAAGATTACCGCAATCAATTGAAGAGTTTTATTGACAATGTCTAATATGGGATATGCAATTCATACAGAAAAACTAAGCCGCTCTTTTGGGGCTGTAAAAGCCGTTGACGGGCTTTCGATCAACGTGCCAACAGGCAGCGTCTTCGGCTTTCTCGGCCCGAATGGATCAGGGAAGACAACGACGATCCGCTTGCTGCTGGGCTTGCTTGATGCCGAAGAAGGCAGCGCGGAAGTGCTCGGATTTGACACAAAGACCCAGGCGGATGAGATCCGTTTGCGCAGCGGTGCGCTGCTGGAACACAACGGTCTCTACGAACGCCTGACCGCCGAAGATAATTTGAATTTTTACGGGCGCATCTGGCATCTGCCGAAACATGAACTGAACGAACGTGTGAAAGGCTTGTTGACCGATATGGGATTATGGGAGCGCCGCAACGAGCAGGTCGGCAAGTGGAGCCGCGGGATGAAGCAAAAACTGGCAATCGCGCGGACGCTCATCCACCACCCCAAGTTGGTCTTTCTCGATGAGCCGACTGCCGGGCTTGACCCGATCGCATCCACAACGCTGCACGAGGATTTGAGTAATCTGACCCAGCGTGAGGGCGTGACGATCTTTTTGACCACGCATAATCTCGCCGAAGCGGAGAAACTGTGCCAGGAAGTGGGTGTGATCCGTAATGGGAAGCTGCTCGCGGTCGGCGCACTGGATCGGTTACGGGAGCAAGCCGGAGGTCCGCGTGTGGACATCAGCGGGTCAAATTTCAGTGAGACGGCTATTAGTCAAATCCGCAAAACGGAGCAGGTCGCAGATATCCATCCAGAAAACGGGAAGCTGGTCATCCGCTTAAAGCAGAAAATGGAGATCGCTCCTTTTATCAGTCTTCTGGTGCATGATGGGGCAAAGATCGAGGAAGTGCGCAAGGATAATGCCAATCTGGAAGAGACTTTTATTGCATTAATGAATGGCAACAAGGAGCAAAGCGCATGATTAGCGATATTCTCATTATCATCGGGAAAGAACTTAAAGAGATATTGAACGCACGCGGGAAAAAGCGCAGCGGTATCACCAGTCTGCTTTTCAGCGCAGGGATTTTCGGCATTTATATGCCGCTGATATCGGGCCCTGATTGGACCGAAACACCGCTCTCTATCTTCTATTGGTTATGGCTGCCTTTTCTTTTGGTGAGCAGTACGATCGCGGATGCAATTGCAGGCGAACGAGAGCGGCATACGCTCGAAACACTGCTGGCAAGCCGCCTCTCTGACACGGCGATCCTTTACGGGAAGATCGCAGCCACTCTGATCTATGGCTGGGGGATGACGATGGGCATCATGCTTATCAGTATTGTGACCGTGAATATTGCCTTTGGCTTTGTGAACCATATCTTCTATATCTATGAGCCAATCGTTTTCGCTGCGATCATCCTCTTCAGTTTCCTGATCGGAATGCTTTCGGCGGGACTTGGCATCATCATCTCGCTGCGTGCCGAAAGCGTACGCCAGGCACAGCAAACCGTCAGCATGGGATTCATAATCATCTTCTTCTCTTTCCTGTTGATCGCTCAATTTCTACCGGATGGGCTAAACGCACTTATCTCTGGCTGGGTCGAAAATGCCAATTGGAGCAGGCTCGGCTTTCTGGCGGCGTTTATCTTTGGCGTAGTGGACACAACGCTTTTGAAGATCGCCAAGGCGCGCTTTCAACGCTCGATGCTTATTCTTGATTGAAGATATTTCAAACTTTGAAAACAGCCCCGATGAGTTTCATCGGGGCTGTTTTTTATAATATTGACAGCAGAGCGAACAAATGTATAATTAGCAAACATTGTTTGCCACAAGGAAATATAAAACTATGTCAAAAAAACCTCAGGAACGCCGACGGGAAAAGAACCAGAACTTTATCATCGATACAGCCACCCGGTTGATCGTCGCAAACGGGATCGAAAACACATCCCTGCGCGAGATCGCCAAACATGCAGACTACAGCCCGGCAGGCTTATATAAATATTTCGACAGCAAAAACGCTATCATTCAGGCAGTACAAACCCGTGAAAATCAAAAGTTGATCGAAGAACTAAAGGTAGTTTCTCAAGCGTTATCCCCCACGCAACAACTGATCGAACTCTGCCTGGTCTACATCCGATTCTCGGTCGAGAACCATATTTACTTGATCCTGATCAACTCACTGGCATCCCATCGAAAAAACACAGATGAAACGGTACCGAGCACATCGCCATACGCATTTTTTCTTAGTGGAGTCAAAACCTGGGTGGAGAGCGAAACGCTCCAACTCCAACCAGATTACGGTGTAGAGGAGATCACCTACACACTGTGGTCGTTAATCCACGGCATGGCGACCCTGCGCGTCAGCCAACTCAAAAACTTCGAAGCAGACTTTCAAGCTGTTAACCAACAAAGCATTGAGATTCTGCTCGATGGGCTGAAAAGCCGCCTCTCTTAAACAAACACAAAGGAAAAGAAAATGCAAAAAATCATTCAGGCCTTGCAAGGAAAAGCATCCGGGAAAACGGTGCTGCTCCTGTTCATCATCACGATGGCGGTTTACGCGCTTATGCTGCTCGTCACCATTCCCAAAGTGGAAAGCTACGCACCCAACACCGCCCTGTTCGATCTGTCGCCATCCGGCTATTCCTATCAGCACGCCACCACACTGCTGGAAAATCTTGGAGACGAAGGGCGCCAATTCTATCTAACCCGCCAACTCCCTCTGGATTTTATCTACCCCGGTCTCTTTGCCACCACATATTCCCTGCTTTTGGTTTGGCTTTTCGCCAAAAGTTTCCAACCGGAAGCGAAAATCTTTTATCTTGCCCTCATTCCCGCTTTGGGCGGACTGTTCGACTATCTCGAAAATATGGGCATTATCCTGATGCTCAACACCTTCTCTGAACTCTCGCCGGGACTGGTCAGCTTAAGCAGCACTTTCACCCTGCTCAAGAGCATCTTCACAACCCTCTTCTTTATCCTGCTCTTCGTCGGTTTTATCGCATTAGGATTTTCAAAACGAAAGCTCGCATCACAGCGAAGCTAACGCAAGTCGTTAGAAGAGACAGCCCCGATGAGTTTCATCGGGGCTGTCTCTTCTCGATGATATAATTTTGCGCAGGATCGTTCCGGATAGGGTTTTACTCGCTTTACACCCCGCTGGGTGGCAGGGAAAAAGAGAAGGAGAAAAAGAAGTGAGAACACCAAATTTCAAATTTGATTGGTTTGTTCCAGATCAAATAATTGGGCTGACACATTTTCATCCAGCAGTAACAGAAGAAGATATAGCGGAGGTGATGCAGAAAGGGCAGGAATTGACAGAAAGTGTCAAAAGAGAGTTTCATGTATTAATTGACAATCGAGCAATAAACATGCCTAGTCTCATGAGTTTGCAGCAGATGAATCAGATGGCTCCATATGTGAATCACCCTCAATTGAAATGGATCGTGGTGATCAAACCAGAAAATCTTTCAATAGAAACGGAAAATCTGGCAATTGAAAAAGATGGGCACAGGTCTCTCAAGAACGTAGCTAGTCCGGCTGAAGCGATTGAATTCATGATGGAGCAGGTCCAAGGCATTGATTGGAAACAAGCGGATACCAGATTTTTCCCGAATAGTGAAATAGATGGTCTTCTGAAAAGCAAGCGAAGTGGATAGCGAACGAAAACTCTACCTGGCACAGCGGGATTCTGTCGAGCATTTTCTGCGCCCCACCTCCACGCAGAAGACGCACATCGTTGAGCCGTTCCAGGCATTGATTATCCAATGGAAAGAAATGGAAAAACGAGTATGATGCTTCTTGAACAAACATTGCCGCAACATGATGTGAACGAAATTCACTCAATCCAGGTGTGCGCAGCACCCGAAGTTGTGTATCATGCCCTTCATTCACTTCGTGTGAGTGATTTGAGGCTTGCCCGATTTCTGTTTTGGTTGCGCAGGCTACCAGCGCTGCTTATAGCACCAGGACGGGCAGTGATCGGGCAGCAGCCGTCAAAACAGCCCTTTCTTCAATTGCTCAACCAGGCGGGCTTTGTGCTCGTAGCTGAAGCGCCGAATGAAGAAATTGTTATTGGCTTGGTTGGCAAATTTTGGCAGCCTGTGCAAAACCAGGTCAAACTGGCCGACGGCACAGAATTTCTGCACTTTGATGATCCAACATACGCCAAGGCAGTGATAAATTTCCACCTCGTACGCAAGTCAGATACGAAAGTCCATCTGACCACCGAAACCCGTGTGCATGTGCCAAACCCAGCCAGTCGTCGGTTCTTTCGGCTATATTGGATGCTGATTGGTTTTTTCAGCGGGGTGATTCGAGTTGAGATACTGAAACAGATCAAGCATGTCGCAGAGAGTGGGTAGAAAGCAGTGAATGATACTCACAGGACTTGAGGGCGAATCATAGGTTCCAAAGTCCAGTGGATTAGCTAATATACCCGTTAGGAAAACAGCCCCGACGAAACGCATCGGGGCCGTTTTTCTTTTCTCAATGATATAATTTTCGAGCAAGACCGTTCTGCATATAGTTACTTATCGTGCCTTTTTACTGGATAAAGCCCGAAAATGGACATTACCCCGTATTCTCGATGGATAAGTGGTATGCGGTCTCTTATACAAGAAAGAGTGCCTTTTCCTTGTATATGTACCGCCAACAGGGTTTATACAGCGGTTATCCCGCAGAACACCTCGTTAGCTGGCTGGAAATTGAGTTAGGATGCAACAACAACATCTACAAAAATCAAAACGCTCAAAATTATTTATCATCATTGGCTATATTGTTGGTTTTATTTTGATTTGCGGCATAGTAATTAATACAAAAAGGCGTGAATCTCGCCTTCAGAAAATCAATTCTGATAACCCACAAATAGTTGTTGACACATTCCTTGATGCTATCAGAGAAAATGACTTGCGCCTTGCAAAAGAACTTATTACACTCGACCAACAAGAACACATTGACGAATGGATTGCAATATCAAATCATAAGCCATTTGATTGCCCAATCGAATGGGGGCGGGGCTTGGGCGCTTTTATAGAACCTATTGCTGGCGGAGTTGGCGGTCAATACGAAACTGAAAACAATACGATTAGTGTAGACTCATCATATTTTTGCTATAACAATGGTTCTTCGATAAGGATTGAAGGTGCAATTGTCAATTACAATGAAAACAAATGGAAAATAACAGGCTGGGATAAGATTTGCGAATCCTCACCTGAATACGCCTCTCAAGAAATTTGCTGTCCATAATAGAGAGTACTAAAAACAGCAAAAGGAATCTTGTAGAAAAATGCAGTCAGTTGCAAAACGCCAGCTAACACAGCGTGCAGGTGACGGTGGGGATTCGCCGCGATTTTTAGGCAGTTTTCTGGCTTTGGGTTTGTTCCGCTTCCGAGCAGAATGCCCGTCCCACCCGCCGCACCTAACGCAAACCGTTGAAACTGTCGAAAAAGTGGGGAAATTTAACAACTAATGCCACATGATAGGGTTTTATACACTAGAGGACTCTATGGCAAAATACAAACCGACCAATGAAGATCAAATGGTAATGCTCCCCATTTCGCTCCAGGACCAACTGGTTCCGGGAACGTTGGAGCACACCATCAACCGACTGGTAGACGAGAACATCGATCTATCGGTCTTCGATGAACGCTACAAAAACGATGAGACCGGCGCGACCGCCATCCATCCCAAGATCCTGCTCAAGGTCATCCTGTTGGCCTACGCTAAAGGCATGATCAGTTCCAGACAAATTGAGCGCGCTTGCCATGAAAACATCATCTTCATAGCGCTCTCCTATGGGTACGCTCCCGATCACAGCACGATTGCCGCCTTTGTATCTTCCATGCAAAAGGAGATCTCTTCCATCTTCAGCGATGTTCTCACGGTCTGTGATGAACTGGATTTGCTGGGTGGCACGCACTTTTCTCTGGACGGCGTGAAACTCTCTGCCAATGTCTCCAAAGAATGGAGCGGCACGCTCGATGAACTCAAACATAAGCGCGATAAGATGCAGGAGAAACTCCAGCGCGTGATGGAAGAACACGCCCAGGCAGACCAACATCCTCAAGTCGAGATCGAACGACAAAAGAAACGCGAACGCCGCTTCCAGGTCCAGGTTGAGCGGCTGAATGAATTTCTCAAGGATCGCAAACCGAAGCTGGGCAGCGAAGGCAAGGAGATCCAGAGCAATGTGGTGGACAATGAATCGGTCAAGATGCCTTCTTCTCACGGCGTCATCCAGGGCTACAACGCACAAGCGATGGTCGATTCCAAGCATCAGGTCATTGTGGCCGCCGAGGTATTTGCCAGTCAGGATCACGAAAACCTCAAGCCGATGTTGGATGGCGCTAAAAAAAACGTCGCCGCCATCGGAAAAGATGAAACCTATTTTCAAGGCAATGAACTGACCGCCGATCCCAATTATCACTCGCTCAACAGCTTGAAGGTCTGTCAGGAAGAAAGGCTCGATGCCTACATCCCAGACATCCACTACCGCACCCGCGATCCGCGCTTCGCCGATCAGGATCGTTTCAAGGATGGTGTCCACGGCAGGCAGCGACCCGATGCCAAGTCAGGACGCTTCACTGCTTCCGACTTTTCTTTTGATCCAGCCAAACAGGTCTATCGCTGCCCTGGCGGAAAAGAACTGACCTGTCATGCCCGCAACCAGGTCAACCGCCATCGCACCTACGATCTCTACCATGCTCGCCCTGAAGACTGCGTCGCCTGCCCTTTGCGGTTACGATGTTTGAAGAAGGCGGATACTCTATGCCGCAATCTTTCCATTCAAGTCGAGAGCCAATCCCCCAACCTGATCGATCAAATGAAAGCAAAGATCGACAGCGAAGAGGGCAAGCGCGTCTATGCCAGACGGCTCGGCATTGTCGAGCCCGTCTTCGCCAACATCTGTGTGCACAAGCACATGAACCGCTTCACTTTACGTACGAAAGCGAAAGTAGATGTACAATGGAGATTATTCGCTCTGGTTCACAATATCGGCAAGATCCACACTTATGGGGCGGCCTACTGACCCCTGATAGAGCGAAAATACCGAGAACTGCCCAAAATGCGAGAATTGGGTCTCTTGGTGGAATACCCAACAGGGGATGCTATCCCCAAAATCGGTTTTTCGACAGCCTCGTTGGGTGGCTGAAGGGTCACAGATACTATAGGGAAAGAAATCAATGAAAACAAAAGCAAAAACGTGGCTCAAATCTCAATATGCACACATGTTGTATTTTCCACTAATAGTGAGTCTACTAATATTTTCATTTATAAGGCTGAATGATGTAATAAAATGGATAGGTTATCCGTTCCAAGTAATTCCAAATACACTAGGGATAACACAAAGCGTGAAAAAGGATGAAGTATATAATTTTGATGTCTTAGTAAATTCGGAAGTCGAAATATTCTTCCAGAAACCTGGACATTACAATATATTCACCTCATTTTTTTATGAATGGTCTATTGGCCCCGATATAAAAATATCGAGTTCAGATGGTAGAGAAATTAGAGTTGATCAATGGCGTGGAGTATCACGACCGTATGACACGATTATGGTAAGTGGATCACCATCACATCGATTCTATGTGAGTGAAGCAGGGAAATATAAATTCCTATTTGTCCCTAGCCGTGTGGGATCGTTATACCCGGAGATAGATGAGGAAACGGGAGAAAGCGAATATGGTTTAGAAAGAACGCCATCCACAAAGAAGTTTAGAATTGGCGTTGCTCCAGATTATGTTACTGGGTATGAAGCTAGCTATAATATTGCATACGCAATTCAAGTAACGCTAATATTAGTGGCGATCATTACAAGATATTATTTGAAAATTGGAAGAGAAGCAATAAGACAAAGGAATGAAGTTCAATCTCAAAGGATGGAGAAGAAAAAGAAGTTTGATGAATTCGTGAAAAAGAAATCATCAAAAGAATGGCCACCCAACCCCGCGTTAAGCTGACCCGCCTTCGGCTCCGGTATGCGGCGTGATTTTTTTTTGCTCAAAAAGCCAAAAGAAATCTCTCGGCTTTTTTCATTTAATTTCGTATAAGGCATTCTCAGCTATAATTCGGGGGCTAGAAAACCATCCAAATCGATGCGGACTAAAGTCCTTCCTCAGGTCGTGAAAGCCCCATAGGGCTAAGAACCCCAAGCCCGCAGGGCTTCCATGCACTGAGGGAGGGCTTTTAGCCCGTACGAGTACAACAGGAGAACAAACTCAATGTGCGGTATTTTCGGTATCGTTAAAGAAAAAGAAGAAAATCTCGGAGAAATCCTGATTGGTGCAGCCGAGCGGCTCACCTATCGCGGCTACGACTCGGTCGGCATGGCAACCATTCTTGATGGCAAGATCGACCTGCGCAAGGATGTCGGCAAAGTCGATTGACTATAGTACGGTGGTGGAACAAAATGAAAGATTCAATCATAAGTTCAATTGGACTGATTTCCGACACACACTATCAAGATCGTTTATTTGACATGCCAGTTAGCTTGGAGAATTTATTGGGAGATGTTGATCTGATTCTTCATGCGGGTGATGTCGGTGAACTTAGCGTGCTAGATATTCTTGGTAAGTACGCACCTACTATTGCAGTGCATGGAAATGATGAGCCAGCTCATATCAAGCAAGAACTTCCGTATCAACAATTAATAACAATTCAGGGAATTCGCATATTGCTTTGGCATAGTCATTACGCTGATCCAATAGAAGAAAAAGCCAATCGCAAAGGTGCTTGGGGATCAAAGCTGGTCCGCATTGCTGATCGAGGGTGTGAAGTCAACGCTCAAATTGTAATTTATGGTCATACTCATATACCGATGATATATCGACATAAAGATGTGATTTTGATCAATCCAGGCGCTTTGGCATCAGGAAGCTATTTTACACGGCAGACCATAAGCTCTGTTGGTAAGTTACACATATTTAGAAGTGGGAAGGTAGAAATCGAACATTTTGATGTTGGAACAAATCAAGTAATAGAATTTGACACACCCAATCCAGATGAAGATTTCAGTTTATTGGCTGAGCAATTTCAAGAATGGATTGTGGAAGCTGAGTTAATTCCTATTATCCAGTCGTTTGGTAAGATAGTTTATGAAGATGTGAGAGCTGTTGTACGCGCAGTTGCTCCATTGTATAAACACTGCATTTCGAATGGTCCGATGCGCCGAGAAGATTTGATTAGAGTAATCAAGTATGGCGATTTGATAACTCCTAATGACAAAAAGAGTCTCTTAAATGCAATCAATCTACAGCCGTAGAATCGTATCGTAGTCCAACCCAGCGTTAAACTGCCCCCATCTTCACATCGGGGATGCGGCGTGATCTTTGTTAAAAAAAGCCGAGAGAAATCTCTCGGCTTTTTTCATTTAATTTCACATAAATCATTCTCAGCTATAATTCCCGCACAAAAAAACACACCACAAAACCTTCGTGCCTTTGTACCCTTAGAGGGCATGTATGGTGAAAAAAATAGGAGACTCAAACTCAATGTGCGGTATTTTCGGTATCGTTAAAAAAGAAGCAGATAATCTTGGAGAAATCCTGATCGGTGCTGCCGAACGGCTCACCTATCGCGGATATGACTCAGTCGGCATGGCGACCATTCTTGGCGGCAAGATCGACCTGCGCAAGGATGTCGGTAAAGTCGATTCTGTCGCGGCGAAGTACAACGTCGCGGAGATGCGCGGTCAGCGCGGCATCACGCAATTGCGCTGGGCGACCTTCGGCGCACCATCGCAGATCAACGCCCAACCGCATCTCGACTCGGATGGCAATATGGTCGGCGCGCATAACGGCAATGTCGTCAACAACATCGAATTGCGCCAACAATTCATCGCCGAGGGACTGACCGTCCGCTCGGAGAACGACGGCGAGAGCTGCGTCCACGCCGTTGAGCGCTACATCAAAAAAGGCTACGAAATCATCGACGCCATGCGCCTGGCTTACGGCGATCTGAACGGCGACTATGCCTTCGTCCTCGCTCCTGCCAATGACGATAAACTCTACGCGCTCAAAAAAGGCTCCGGTCTCGTCGTCGGCATCGGTGAAGATTTCACCTGTCTCTCCTCCGATCTGCCCTCCCTGCTGCCACTCACCCGCGAGATCATCCGCCCCAAAGACGGCGAGATCATCGTTCTCGCGCACGATGGCGTCGAACTGCGTTCTGTCACCGATGGCAAACTCATCGAGCGTGCGCCCGAAACCATCACCGAAACAATGGATGCGGTTCAAAAGGGCGGCTACCCCCATTTCATGCTCAAGGAAATCCACGAGCAGCCCCAAGTTGCGCGGGAATTGCATAATCTACTGGATGATTCTGTCGACATTGACGAGATTGTGGATAAAATGCGCAACGCCCGTAACCTGTACCTGGTCGCTTGCGGAACAAGTTATCACGCCAGTTTAGCCGGTTCCGTTTCATTCGCGCAACTGGCTGGGCGCGCCGCGATCCCCGTGCTGGCCCCGCAGTTCATGCCCCAATACGCCCCGACCGTTAATCACGATGACGTCGGTATCTTTGTCAGTCAATCGGGCGAGACCAAAGATGTGCTGAATGCCCTCGAAGCCGCTCAGGAAAAAGGGATGACGCCCTACGGCATCGCCAATGTGATCGGCTCGACGCTGACCCAATTCACAAATAGCTGTCTACCGCTCGGCTGTGGCTATGAGATCAGCGTCCCTGCGACGAAGACATTTACCAATCAGGTCTACAACTTCATCTATCTCGCCTACAGAATGGCGGGCAAAAATACGGACGAGCTAAAAATCGTGCCCGAGTTAATGGAAAAAACGCTCGAGATGGTGGCTGCCCAAGTCGCCGACCTAGCCTCCACGCTGGATGATGTCCAAGACATGTACACGCTCGGGTACGGGGCGACCCTTCCAATCGCACTGGAGGGCGCACTCAAGCTCAAAGAAATCACTTATGCGCATTGCGAGGGGATGCTGTCCACCGAGTTCAAGCATGGGCCGCTTTCGGCGGTGACCGAGAATTACCCAATCATCTTCGTGGCAGGGCCGAACGACATCCCGCTCATCATCAGCGGCATCAGCGAAGTAGCGGCGCGCGGCGCGCGCTCGATCGTGATCGGCCCCAACGATGAACGCCTGCGCGCCAATGCCGACGAGCTGATCGTCATCCCCGATGCGCCGGAGGAGATCAGCGCATTGCTGGCGGTGCTGCCGCTGCAATTGCTTTCGTATCACATGAGCGTGGCACGTGGCTACGACCCCGATTTTCCGCGCAATCTGTCGAAAACACTGACCGTAGACTAGGAGAAAAAAATGCCTTCCATTATTGACCACGAAACCATTCACGTTGACAATTTACCGCCAATTTGGTCGCCCATCCAATGGGAATTAACCGAAGAAGAGCGCATCGAAGAACTTGAAACGCAAGCCAGAGCCAGTTTGTTATGGATGATGGACGCGCCCGAAACCATCTTGCGCCTGTTGCTCAACGAAGTGGCGATCAAACGCCTATATGCCGCTCCTGATGGATACGATGAGGAAGAGCAAGATGAGTGGGACCCGGAATTAGTCACATTTGGCCCCAAACGTCCCTTCAAACTGGATTCAGTCACGCGTGAAGCTGATGCGCTATATTTGGTTTATAAGGCTGGTGATCTCGGCTACTGGGAATTCGAGATCAGCGCCGAACAGGTTGTTATCAAACGAGTGTAACGAGCCCTAAAAGAAAAAAACTCCGAGAGTTCAAACTCTCGGAGTTTTTTCTGATTTTCAATCCTTTTTTTCAAGTACCCAGATCATAAAAGGGCTATCTTCTTCGAAGGGGGAATATTCATAATCACCGTAAAAAGCTTTGATTTTGAAGCCTGTTTCTTTCGCCAACTCTTCAAATTCATCTCGATGAGAAAGGCGAAAATGAAGCTCCAAAAGACGTTTCGATCTTAGAACGCCATGCTTGTCGTACTCTTCATAGAACTGCATCGCTTCAATGACTTGCTCATCTTCATCGTTATTCTTTTCGGCGATCCAGAGTAATAATATTTCATCATCAGGGAGTTCGTATTTACGAAACAGCCTCAACTGTCCATCGACATCTGCCTGTCTTAGTTTTGGATTCCCCAATGTACAAATGAACGTTCCGCCCGGCAGTAAATGCTCGTAAATGCGCGCAAGTGCTTTTTGTTGATCTTCACGAGAAATGAGATGCGCAAAGGAATGGAAGGGAATGATGACCATTTCAAATTGCTTTTTCAGATCAAGTTCACAAATATCCATCTGATGAACATCCGCCCGCAAGCCTTTTACGCGAAGCTTCTCTTCAAGAATTTCATTCAAGCCTTGAGAGAGATCAACACAAGTCAACTTAACGCCTGCTTCGATCAAAGGAAGAGAAACTCTGCCAGAACCCGCCATCAATTCCAGAACTTCGCCAGAAACCTTTTTCGTTTCCTGAAGAAAAAAGTCGACATCGAAGGTTACGGGAACGTAAATATCGTACAAATCAGCAATATAGTCGTAGTTATTGATATCCATTTAAAGCCCTCTTTGCTAGAATTCCTTAAGAATGAGTCTTTTCAATTATAAAGGTAATGCCAAAGAAAAGGCATACTTTTAACAGCAAAGCGGAGCGCAATTGCGCTCCGCTTTTTTCGATATTTGAAAGTTATTCAGCAGCAGGGGGCTGTGATGGTGATCGGTCAAAGCCATGACCACCGTGTCCACCAAAGCCGCCTTGTTTGCCAAGGAAGCCTTTATCAAGCCCCTCGAGCATCCAATCGGCTTGTTCCTGGCTCATCGAACCATCTTCGACAGCGCTGTTGATGCGCTCGCGCATGGCTTCTTCACGCTGAGCGCTCATCGTATCTTTGATTTCTTCGATGTTGACGCCAGCTTTGTCTGCGAGTTCGGGCAGGGTCTGTCCGGCTTCGAGTGCCGCAGTTACTTCTTCGGGAGTCATGCCAAGCAAGTCTGCAATCGTGTCGAGTGCATCGCCATCAAAGCGGCCACGCCCAGATTCACCACGCAGTTTACTAAGTGCGTCTTTGATGTCCTGCATATCAACTCCGGCAGCATCAGCGAGTTCAGGCAAGTTCTGCCCAGCTTCAAGTGCGGCAGTCACTTCTTCGGGAGTCATATCCAGCAACGCGGCAACGGTATCGAGGGCTGTGCCATCCAAGCTGCGTTTGCCGCCAACCCCATCGCCGTGCTGACCCATGGGGCCTTTCGGCCCACCATCATCCGCGTAGGCAACGGTCGCGCCAAAAGCGCCGACTACCAAAAGACCGAGCATCAACGTACCTGCAATCCAACCAAATTTCTTTTTCATTTTTATTCTCCTTTTTAAGAATAGTGTTTGTCGAACTGCTGCTATCTTATAAAAAAGTTATTCAGAAGATGTGCAGTAATTGTGTCTGAATTATGTAGGTACCCATTATTGCTATCACGTCAATCTGACGACAAAAGAAACCTAACAAAGATGAAAAGCAAATGTTATGAATTAATTATGCTTTCTATAAAACCCTATGTTAGACTCGGCGCAACTTAAAAAAGTGGCAAATATTGTGAAACCGCGGGGGACCCTGCGGTTTTTGTTGCCCACATCGTTGACAATATTTGGATGATACACGTTGTATCCCACACAGATTCTATTTACGGAGGTTCTCTTATGTTTTTTCGTCGTTTTCTCAACTACCGCACCACCACTGTCATTTTACTTGCATTAATCATCACCGCAGTAGCCTATGGTTTTGCCGCAGCCAACACCGTTCCCGAAAGTGGCGCTGGTGACGGCGCTGGCACCATCAGCGGCTACGACATCACGAATATCCAATATTCGCTTCTGGGTTCTGACCCGAGCAAGGTTGCTTCAGTCAACTTTAATGTTTCGCCCACCGCTGGTGCAGCTGCCGCATCTGTCGTTGAAATCACCATTGATAGCGGCACAACTTGGGTAAGCTGTGTTGATGGCGGTGGCGGAAACTGGACATGCTCTTTCGCAGCAGGTTCCGAACCGACCGCCCTGGCAGCGGCATCGCTTCAGGTTGTGGCCACCGACTAAGGCAGGCAGACAACAAGACTACATCGAAAAAACACGGGAGAGAATATCTTCCGTGTTTTTTTCTACCAATGTTCAAAACAAAGGGATTACGAAAAAGCATTATTTCTGCGGCTCTACTGGTAGCAATCATTACCAGTTGGCTACTTTTTGCACCCATCCAATCGGGCGGCAATGCGGCCTATGTGATTTTATCGGGCAACAGCATGTCACCCAAATACTGGAAAGGCGATCTCGTCATCCTGCGCGAGAAAGATCACTATCAAAAGGGTGATATAGTCGCCTACCAGCACCCTTCCATCGGCTATGTTTTTCATCGTATTATTGCTGTTAATCCCGATGGCAGCTTTCAGCTCAAGGGCGATCACAATGATTGGGTTGATTCCTACATGCCCACCAGCGATGAGATCGTCGGCAAGTTTTGGCTGCAAATTCCACAAGCTGGAAAAACCCTGCAAACCTTGCGCTCCCCGTGGGGGTTTGCTATTCTTAGTTTAGTTTTCATTCTTCTCTTATATTTTTCTGCACTTCCCCAAAAGGGGAAAAACAATCGAGGCGCTATGAATTCCAGTTCAAACCAGAATGCTGGCGAACACCTTTTCATTTTAGCGGCCCTGTTTTTAGGCGCACTGGTCTTGGGCATCTCCGCCTTTCGCCAACCAGTGCTAAACGAAATCTCCACCCCCGTCGCCTATGAGCAGCAAGCCATCTTTCGTTATACGGCAAATGTCCCTAGCGGGATTTATGATTCCACGCAGGTAGCCCCGGGAGAGCCGATCTTTCGGCGTTTGAACGGCTCGTTCATGCTGGATATGGACTATCTCTTCATCTCAACGCACCCCAACAATATCAGCGGCAAGTATCGCCTATTGGCACGAGTCAGTGACGGCTCAGGCTGGAAGCGCACGATTGAACTCACGCCAGAAAGCACCTTTAACGGGAATGTATTCACCACGTCCGGGACACTGGTGCTGGATGATATTCAGGCGTTCATCGATGTTCTTGAAACGGAAACAGGCATCCAACGCGGGCGATACGCGCTATCCATTATGACAGAAATCCAGGTTGAAGGAACGCTGGACGGGTTGCCCTTGTCGGCGACATTTTCTCCCGAAATTGATTTTGATGTAAGCGAACTGGAAGTGGTGCTCAAAGGGGATAGCGCCAACGCCGACATACTCAAGCCGGTGGAAAGCGCGGCGCTCATGCGAAAGGAGTACGAGGCAAATACAATCAGCATCTTCGGCATGCATTTACCCGTGAAAGCCGCGCGCTGGATCGCTCTTGGCCTCGGCTTGCCCTCGTTATTTTTGCTGCTGATTTCGCTCGGACAGATGTACCGCTCATCGCAAGAGAACGAGTTGGAACGCCTGAAAATTTGGTACGGCTCGCGCCTGATCGAAGCCCGTGACCCGAATTTACTAACGCATTCCAATCGGGTTGAAATTGCCAGCCTGGATGGATTAGCCAATCTGGCGGAGCAGGATCAGCGTACCATCCTGTACCTACCGGATGGTGAAGAGCAACATCTCTTTGTGCAAACCCCAGAACAACTCTACCATTACGAGATAAAAGAGCAAGATCGCAGCAACACCTTGGGGATTAACTCTCCCAAAGCCAATCCTTTTTTTACCCTACCGACCCGGTTTCAATCACGCCGCACAAAAAACTTGCAGGCTGCTTATGAACATGCCCTAAAAGGTTGGGCGGAAGCAGTGGATAAACATCTCGCAATCGAGGGGCAGCATAATCGGATTGCAGATATGGCTTACCAACTCGCGCAGGAATTGGGGATCACCGGCAAGGAATTGGAAGACATCCGCATGGCAGCCTACCTACACAAGATCGGCTTGATGAACGTGCCCAATGAGATTCTTGAAAAGAAAAAGAAGCTCACAAAACAAGAGATGGATATATTGCGTGCGCATCCCACCTATGCGCGTGAAAACCTGAATAAGACCGAACTTCTCAAACCCATCGCCGAGGCGATCTACTATCAACACGAACGCTGGGATGGAACAGGACAACCAGAGCGGCTGGCTGGCGATGCGATCCCGATTGGGGCGCGCATCATTTCTGTTGTCAATGTCTGGAGCGGGCTTTCACAGGCACGCCCCTATCGCAAAGCGTGGACGCAAGAAGAAGTTAGCCGCTACCTTCGGGAAGCAGCAGGCAAACAGTTTGACCCTGAGATTCTGAATATTTTTCTTTCCAAAGTGCTCAAACTGGATACGGCCATCGGTGACGAGACTCTACCAGCGGTAATAGATGCGGAGGAAAATTAGATGTTACGCTCTCTTTCACGCATACGCATTTTGCTTTTCGTCTTTATTTTCTTGAGCTTTTTCATCGTTGTGGGTATTTTATCTGGCGCGGCAGCAACGAATATTGTCTCTGAAAGCGGACTTAGCCACACCAGCCACCCGGTAACCGCAAATCAACTCAAACCTGCGATTTGCACAATGAACCTGACGAATATCGTAGTCGATGGCAACGGGACCCAAGCCAACGATCTTATTTTGGGGAGTGCGCTTTCAGATACGGGCGGAAGCCAGCTTAAAGGCCTCGGCGGCGATGACTGCATTCTTGGTGGAGATGGCGACGATACGATCAACGGCGGGAAGGGCAACGACATCATTCTTGGCGGCGGGGGTAATGATGACATTAATGGCGGCCAAAATAATGATTATCTCGACGGGGGTGCGGGAAATGATATCTGCAACGCCAAGCAAGGCACCGACACAACAAACAATTGTGAAACGATTGTGAATTAAAAAAAAAGCACCCGCAGGGGTGCTTTTTCCTTCTCAAGAAGGGGAAGAAGCTACTCAATATAGATCTCGACGTGTTCACCGTCTTCATCGTCGATCACGTCGATAATCTTGCCGGTCATGCCAGACTGAAAAGCTTCCATCACGCGATCCATTTCCACACCCTCGATCTCAGGTGCAAAATGTGCGCCGATCTTCATGCCTGCATCCACCAAACTGAGCGGAATTTGCACCGAAGCCTTCGAGCGCCCCGTATTCACATCGGTGACACGCACGCGCAAACTACGCGGCGCACCGGCACGTCCACGCGGGGTGTTTTTGGTCCCACCGCTGCTGCTGCCTAAAAGCGAAAGTAATTTCGCGCCTTCCTCGGCAGAGATTTTCTCATCTTCGATCATCTTCAAAATTTTCATACGTTCTTCAGTTGTTGCCATCATTTTCTCATCTCCTTACTCGTTTGCTCACAAACGGTTGGAATAATATTTCTTAGCCAATAAAAACCTGTACATGCTCACCATCGTCAGAGTCATGTACATCCACGATCACAGCAGCTTCGTCTGTGGGGGCATCCGCGAACGAATCAATCAAATCAGCGACCGCAGCAGCATCCATATCCATATCAGGCACCCAATTACCAAAGGTACGCATTGCCCAGGCAGCAAAACGCAAAGGTAAGGGAAGTCCAAAAGTGATCCGTTGGGGTGTCTCACCCGGGGCTTGCTTAATATTCACAAAAACCCAGCGAGACTTACGACTGCCTGCCGCCGCTGCAACCGCTAAAACACCCAACAAAAACGGGAACCAGGAACAGTAAAACCAGAAACCAAAGCCAGATGCCTGCATCGCGCCAAACATCCACAAACCACCGAGAACGACCAAAATGACACCACCCCACAAGGGGATATTGCCATAGCGTTTGACGCGTTCTGCAATTTCTTCCAGATTCTCGTCCGGTTCATACGCGGAATTTGGGCTTGCTTCCGTTTCAAAGGCATCCGCCTCTTCTTCAGCCGCATCCTCTTCGATGGCATTCAACAGCGCAATTGCATCTTCAGCCGTGATCTTGCCATCTTCGACCATTTTTAAAATTTGTCGTTTCTCGTCAGCAACCATGTGCTACTCCAAGGCTGCGAGCAGCTTTTCAGCTTCTGCGGCAGTAATCTTTTTCTCTTCAAGCATCTTCAGGATAAGGATCCGTTCCTGATCGGTAACCGGCTCATCGGGCGGCGCCGGTCGGCGAGGGGGGCGGGGCGGGGATGCATATTTACCGGGGTGTTTACCAAAGATAATATGCTTTTCCGCACTGCGAGCCGCACGTTCGGCATGGCGTCCAGCGTCTCTAATATAACGGCTGGATTGTCGCATCACTCTTTCTTCGATCTTGCGAGCCGCTTTTTCCGCTTTGCGGGCAGCTTCATCTGCTTTGCGGCGAAGCTCCTCGCCAAAATCGTCCGATAAACCGGGGAAGTCGGCACCGATAAAGGGCAGGCTGATGTCGAAATCAGCCATTGCTGCCCAATCGTCGGATTGGGAGGTAACGAGCAGATCTCCACTGGCGGAAACATCCATTTTAGCGGAACCCGCCCCTAAAGTCAGCGTACGAGACGTTCCATCCATTTCTTCAACACCCAATAAGTTCACACTTAAGTCTGCCCCCGCTGAAAGCGTCATCTCAACATCTGCTTCAGCAGGCAAACGCAAAAGAATATCGGATTCAGATTGCAGGGTATACGTTAGGCCTGCTTTAGGATGAAGATAGGCGATCACATCGCCCTCGACAACCGCACTCAGACTGGCCTGCAAATCACGGATGTGTAAATCGGCCTCGATATTGTTGAAGGTAACATCGCCCTCTACATCGCGGACAGAGGCATCGCCATCGAGTTGCTCAACGCGAAGCGCACCGCTGGCATGGCGCACGACCAGATCACCTAAAACATGGTCCAGCGAAACGCTGCCAACCTTGCGCAGTGCGATGTCTCCAACGATCTGTTTGATGATTACCCCGCCATCGAGTACGCGCAGACTGGCATCGCCACCAACAAGATCGATTTCAATATCAGCGTCCTCCGGCACGGAAAGGATCAAATCATTATCACAGGTTAAAGTGACAAGTTCACCTTCACTAACTAATTCAAGCACATCGCCATTGGTCTTGGCTTTGATCTGTGATTCTTTCCATCCTGTCAGGCGCAGATCACCGGGCACTTCGGTGATGTGCAAGTGTGTCTTTTTGCCAACGGCTAAAGTCTTGCGTTCCATCTTATGCCTCCTCTCCATTTAAGGCGCGCATGGCATCTTCTGCCGAAATGCGACCAGCATCAAGATCGGCGAGAATAGCGCGACGCCTCTCTTCGTCAAGATCAGGGCTCTCATCTTTGCCAGGTTCGTAACCCATCGCACGGATCACTTCGTGCAAACGATTGCGAATGGTGGGGTACGAGATTTTCAACTCATCTTCCATGCGGGTTAGTTTCCCTTCGGAGCGCACGAAAACTTCAATAAATTCCATTTGTGCGTGCGACAAGTTCGAGAAAGGTCCGGCAAAGAAGTGTCCCTCGATAGAAGTATTGCAAGATTGGCACTGCAATCGTGTAATAGCAAGCTCATCTTTGCAAACAGGGCATTGGGTTAGTACGGGGTTCATAAATTCTCCTTTTTCTCAGATCAAGCCATTTCAATCGCAACTTCAACATCAGGGAGTTGCTCAGGTTCATTTTCTTCGGTTTTGCGGTGCAACCACAGGAAGCTAAGCGTCGCCATAAGCCCGAGCACACCGACGACATACCAAAGCCAGCGCGGGTCCATATTATCCAAAACAAGTCCAGCCAAATAGGGGCCAACGGCAAAGGGAATCATCCACGAAATGCCAAAAACCGCCATATAACGTCCACGCATTTCTTCGGGCGCGAACTTTGCCACCAACGCCTGCGAAACGGGCGCAATCAGCATCTCACCAGTCGTCAGGATAACCATTGCAACCGCAAACATTGCCATCGACGAGACAAAGCCATACATCCCGAAACCAATCGCGTAGAGCAGCATTCCGGCGGCCATCACCAGCATGGGCTGGCGATTTTCAATACGACGTGTGATCGCAAACTGGAAGAGTACCACCATCGCAGCATTCAGGCTCAAAAGTAGTCCATAACCCGCTTCGGTCACGCTGAACATATCGCGCAAATACACACCGAGCGTCGTGTTCAAATTTGTATAAACCAACCCCATCAGGATGCAGGCTGCAATGAAGGCCATAAAGAGCAAGTCGCGAAAGACGACGAAATATCCGCTAAAGGATTGCGAAACGCTCTCCGGTTGGCTTGCTACCGCTGCTTCAGATTTTGTCTCCGGGATAAAGGTGGCAAACAACCCCGCCACGATCAAGCTGACGACCGCATCAATAATGAAAAGCGTCAGGTAACTGGTTACCCCGAGCAGCAACCCGCCCAAGGCAGGCCCAATCACTACAGACAAATTTGCGGCGACACGTAAGATGCCGTATCCTTGCGCGCGTTTCTTCTCAGGCAGAATATCCGCCACCATTGCCTGACGCGCTGGGCCGCCAACACTGAAAATGCCCGAGAGCACCGCGATGACATAAAAGGCAGTCATGCTAGCTGCCAATCCCATAAAGACACTGCTGATGGAAGTGGCGATCAGGCTAAAGATAATGATCTGCTTGCGACCAAAGCGATCTGTGAGCGCTCCGCCCAAGATGCTGCCCACAAAGCTGGAGACCGAGAAGAAGGCGAAAAGATAACCAACTTCCACCATCCCGACCTTGAATTGCATCGTCACATACAGGGCAAAGAACGGGAAAAGCAACGCGCCGCCGAGTTGGTCAATAAAAGAGACAGCAATCAGCACCCAAAACGTGCGTGGATATTCGTGATAAATATTTTTCCAATTTTCAAATTGATTCTTCAACATCAAAACCTACTTTTTAAAGCGAGAGGCAAAAAGCATCGCCGACACATTTATGATTGGTGCCGCGGCGACAAAATCAAACGCGCATCTTTCTCGGACTCTTGAGCAACTTTCTTGCCAACTTCAATCAACAAGGAACCAACACGCTGGCGCAGAGGGGAGACTTCTCCATTTTGCTTTAATGTTTTTAGCAGCCGATGTTTCGCAGCGGCTGCTTCAAGATCCTGCTTCCGGGCCTTATATAAGGGCATATAATCATTACCGTTTGTCGAAAACATCTAAAGCTCCTTTCACTTTTCTCAAGAACGCTTAAATTTATCTAATTGCATTATATGAAATATTTAAATTTTGTCAAGTTAAATATTGATTTTTCTCAATCGAAACTTTGATATTATCAATATCGACTTCAGTTTATTGAAGAGTATCGCAAAAAAGATATTCTTTCAGAAAAAGCATAGAACAAAAAAGCTAGGCCCCTTGACAGCGAACGCATGTTCGATTATTATTTCATAGCACAAATGAGCGGTTTTTTCGTTCTGGAGGTAATTCTATGATGGCACGCAAATCTAAAGGTCTTGGTGAACGCCACAAAAAGATATTAACCTTTTTGAAAGAGTACCAAGATCGTGAGGGATACCCCCCTACCATCCGAGAAATTGGTGAAGAGACGGGGATTACGTCGACTTCGGTGGTCAATTATTATTTGGAGCAGTTGGAGAAAATGGGCAAGATCGAGCGTCAGCGCAAGATCTCGCGCGGGGTACGGTTGGCGAACAGTAATCCACTTGGAGAGATGTTTAGGGTACCGGTAGCAGGCCGCATCGTTGCGGGCGAGCCGATCCCTGTCCCAGCTTCTG
>JBNKMO010000068.1:0-29188 GCA_050293165.1 Anaerolineales bacterium
TGTCCACACAAGTTAAAGAAAAAAGCCGTGACCATTCAGGTCACGGCTTTTAGACAAGTTAGGAGTTTTCTATTCTTCGACCACGGGCAACGGAACATAGCCCAGGATGGTGTAGGGATATTTATCGGTAGCAACTAAAAATCCAGCATCGTAGCGCACTAAACCTTCAAGGTTGCGCAGGTTGCCGTCTGCCATCAATTGGAGCATGATCGGAGCAGTATCCATCACAGTGATTCCATCAGGGCTGTAGTTCAACTCAATCAGGCGTTCCACACCAGCGCTGGCTGCGTGTGTCGGGCCTTTACCAAAGGTCTCAAAGATGGGGTCAGCATCTGAGCCCAAAACTTCTTCCCCGGGGAAGAAATAGTTAATAACCCAGAAATTATTATTCTCGTCCAGCGCGGTTGCATCGGTGACGCGGAATTCCACGTTCTGCAAAGGCACGGTACCTGCTTCGCTCAAGTCGGTGCCAAAGACATGTCCGACCGGGTTGGCATTCACCGCCACACCGTTCGCCTCGTGGAAGGTGATCAGGTTGCCATCCGCCAGAATCATGGTTTCATCAGACATATTATCAACGCCCGACTGCGTCATCATCTGTGGCATATTGTCGGTGCTGATCGAAATGCTGCTCAGATCAGGTGCAATCGTGCCAGCCGCGAGATTCGCATACATACCATCTGCGCCAGAAACCTCGATGGTCACAAAGACATTATCGCCATCGAAAAGGATCGACTCAAAGCCTTCAAACCCTTCAATCGCATAAGCGTCTCCAGCGCTGAAAGGAATTTGGACAGATTCCACAGGGGCATAGCTTTCGCCGCTGAGATAGGCATCAAGATCAGCCTTTGCAATTGCAAAAAGGGAGCCATGCTCCGTGGTGCCTTCATCAAGATAGAAGTTCGGATACTGGGGCAAAAGGATTAAGTAATCCCCATACCAAGCCAAACCGGAGATCTCAGCATTACGATCCGCGAGAACACCCGCCAAAGGAATATTCTGTACCGCAGTTTCCACAAAATATTCAGGGGCGTCAGTGGGCACCGGAGTGACTTCCACTTCAACCTCTACGACACGGGTTACTTCAACAGGGACTTCACGAGTAACTTCCACCTCTACAACCTGCGGTTCCTGCGGTGCACAAGCCCCAACAAGGGCGGCAACAACGACCAAAAGAACCAAAACACGAGCACTTACTTTTGACATTTCTTCCTCCTATAGAAAGTTTTTAAGAACAACGAGAGGATTATAGATGGGATTGGCGATTTAGAGAGCTTTTTTAAGGTTGCGCAAACAACGGGATTCCCCGTTGCGCACGCCAATATGACTTGATCGCATCTTTCATCATCTCTTCGCTCCCAAAGAGTACCGCTAATTGTGAACCGTAAGCAGCAACCGCCTCCTGCCAGGAGGCTAACTCCCCTTCTGAAACCGCTAATATCTCGGGCAAGAGAGTATCCGTTATCTCAGCAGCCTGCTCGGGATACCAGATCGTGTAGGGAATATCGGCATAGTAGCGCAGCGGATACCCGGTCTGCTCGGCAGCACGCCGGACAATGGCATGGTCGGGGTGATTGCCAATCCCCAATGGAGAGACAAGCACATCATCCGCTTGCAGGTTTTCGCTGATGAGAGCAGCGATCTCGTCCACAAGATGGTCATCGGCAGGGTGCGGCGGGACAAATATCTCGTCGGGGTAGAGAACAGTCCCGTCATCGGCGCGGCGGTAGATGCAGTCGAGGAAATCGAAATAACGGAGAGATGCATCTACACGAGAGGCGGCTAAACGATCTTCTGCCAATCTTGTGGCATAGACTTCTTTAACGGAATCAAGTTCCCATTCGGCGTGAACCGAGCGGGCAAGGTCGGAGAGGGGCATATCGTCCGCCGGAATCCTGCACATCCAGTTCCAAATTTCGACGGGAATGCCCGCTTTCCGCTGGCTAAGAATAATGCCACCACAGGAGAGGACGGCATCATCGAGGTGAGGAGAGAGATAAATGTAGCGCATTTGTTTTTTATGATTCTGCGAGGAAGGCTTTAGCCTGACAAAGCAGTCTCGTGAAATGGAAGACTGCTTCGTCGCAAAAATACGCTCCTCGCAGAATCATGTTTATTGGATTGGTTCTCGAAAATCGTAAATACCATTGCGGACGGCGTATTTCGCGCCGCATTCGGAACAGGTGAGCACCTCGGGGGTGTCTGCCAACGGCGTACCGCATTGCGGGCATTGGAAGAATGCGCCTTCTTCAGCAACTGCACTTTCACCACGTGCATGGTTGAGCGTGAAGACGGAGGGCGCAAGCTGCCACCAGTCGCCCGTCAGTTGGGCAAGAGAGTCAAGCCATGCCAAAAAGCTGGCAGGGAAGAGGCGTTTGATGACGCCAATACGAAAGTGTGAAACCGTTAGCTGCCGTTGGAGATCGAAACCGACATCACCTAGCCATTGGCGCACGGCTTTGGGATGAAAATCGAAGTTGAGGGCAACAAACTCAACCTGCTCAAGGGTGAAGGGGCTCCAATCCTGTTTGCGCAGGAGGTAGCGAGCAATTGCTTTCAAGTTGAGCTTGTTGGCATATTCGAGGATGAAGGTCGCCGCAGGCTGAAGCACGCGCCGTACCTGACGCAGGGCTGCGGGGGCATCAGCCATGTGATGCAGAGTGCGGATCATGGTTGCGCCGTCGAAAAGGCCATCGACAAAGGGCAGCTTGTAGGCATCAGCAGCGACGTAGATATAACGGTCACTCTCGCCGAGGCGTTCCTGCGCCTGCTGGAGTTGGGTGCGCGAATAATCAAGCAGAACGATGCGTTCGTAGCCTTTGTAGCGCGGGGTGTTGCGCCCGGCACCTGCGCCGATTTCAAGCAGTAGCTTTCCGCTTGTCGGCAGGAGGCGTTTCAGCGCAATCTCTTCGGCTTTGTCTTCATAGGCGCGACCACCTTCTTCCCAAAAGGAGGTTTGGTAGTCGGAGCCTTCGTAGTCACATACGGGAGGGGTTTCTTGTGTCATAGATTTTTGTATCAGGTATCAGGTATCAGGTATCAGGTATCAGGTATCAGGTATCAGGTATCAGGTATCAGGTATCAGGTATCAGGTATCAGGTATCAGGTATCAGGTATCAGGTATCAGGTATCAGGTGCGATGATAAAAGAAATCAGAAATCAGGACAAGGTTTGCCTGATTCCTGATCTACTGGTTACTCTTTCCTAATTAGCTGCCTAAATTCCAGTGCCGTTAAATCCACGTCCCATCGCACGATAGGTGAAGCCAAGTTCACGTACCTGCTCAGGATCGTAGATATTGCGTCCATCAAAGAGGACTGCACTATCGTTCATCAGTTCTTTGACTTTCTTTAGATCAAGTTGCTTGAATTCGTTCCACTCGGTGATAACCATCAAGGCATCGCAGCCATCTGCCATCGAGTAGGAGTCGTTGTACATTTTAACGGCGGGCATAATTCCGCGGGCAACCTCCATCGAAACGGGATCAAACCCACGCACGGTCGCGCCGGCGGCAGTCAGGGCATTGGCGATGTCAATCGAGGGGGCATCGCGCATGTCATCGGTATTGGGCTTGAAGGCGAGGCCGAGCAATCCAATCGTCTTGCCTTTAACGCTACCACCCAGCATTTCGGTAACATACTCAACCGCCATATCACGACGCTTGTAGTTCACATCGAGAGTCTTGTTCAAGATGAAAGGCTCAAGCCCTTGCTCTTCTGCCATGAAGGCGAGCGCTTTGACATCTTTCGGGAAGCAGGAACCGCCCCAGCCGAGGCCAGCATCGAGGAACATCGGGCCGATGCGTTTGTCGTAGCCCATGCCAACGGCAACTTCCTTCACGTCCGCGCCGAGGGCTTCGCAGATGTCGGCAACTTCGTTGATGAAGGAGATTTTAGTCGCCAGGAAAGCATTCGAGGCGTATTTAATCATTTCAGCGGTACGCAAGTTGGTAATGACAATCGGAGCGCGCAGCGGCAAATGCAGATGAGCCACCTTTTCAGCCGCTTCCTGATCTTGCGATCCCAAAACCGTGCGGTGTGGGTGCATAAAATCGCCAATAGCAGAACCTTCGCGCAGAAATTCAGGGCAGGAAACAACCGAGAAGTCGATTGGTTCGGTCTGGGCTTCTTTGACAATATCAGCCACCCAATCACCGGTGCCAACCGGCACGGTCGATTTATTAATCAGAATAAGCTCGTCTTTCATATTCTCAGCGATCGAGCGAGCAGCGGCGGCCACATATTGCAGGTCGGCGTCGCCTTCAACACCAGATGGCGTGCCTACCGCGATGAACGCGAATTCGGTTCCATCGAGGGCTTCTTCGTAAGAAGTCGTGAAAGACAGGCGGCCTGCCTTCACATTACGTTCTACCAATTCTTCAAGGCCTGGCTCGTAGATCGGCAGAATGCCTTTTTTCAGATTTTCAACGCGTTTTTCATCAATATCTAGCGCGATGACGCGGTTTCCAAGATCAGCAAAGCAAGCCCCGGAAACGAGGCCTACATAACCGACTCCAACAACACAAATTTGTTTCATTTTTCCTCACAGTTAGTGTTTTTTTGCACAATCCAAACGGCCCTTAATATACCAGAAAAAGCAGCGATCATAAATGTCAAAAATTATTTTCTTATCACCCAAATCTACCCAGCCGGAGTTGGCGTTGGCGTTGCTGAAGAAGTTGGGGTCATAGATGGAGTCAATGTTGGAGAAGGCGTGTAAGTTTGGGTTGGTGTATCAGTCGGTGTAGGCGTCAGGGTAATTATCGGTAAACGGGAGTTACCCAACAAGCCCAACAACTCAATATAAACCCAACCCCGCTCTAACGCTATATATTCTTCAGGTTGATTTGGAGCAATTCGCAACCAGGTACCCTCTTCGTTACTGGCATCAAAATAAAGACAATCTTCGCTGCCCAAATTACCAATCGCACCGTATTGTGTGCTAGGACCAGAACGAACATTCACCAAATAGGCATTCACACAATAACGTAACCCCTCTGGACGACCTTTTTTCGTTGGGGTCACCGATGGCGTTTGAGAAGGTGTACTTGTTGCTGTATCCACAGGTGTTTTTGTTACCATGGCAGTTTCTGTTATTGTCGGTATTGTCGTCGACGTCCCCATAGATGGTACATCCATTGCCGTTGGCGTAAGAGAAAGCGCTACTTGTGTCAAACGCGCTTCAGCAGTTTGCGTTGCGCTACGTGCATAGCGATAAGGTTCTGTCGTCTGCAAATAGCCAAAATAAGCTGAAATACCTACGCCCAGAAAACCCAAAATAGCGACAATCACTTCAGTCGAAAGTGTAAAATCTGTCTTTTTCTTTTCGTTCGATGTTGAAGGGTTGCTCATAAATGCTCCAGAAAATCACATTTTAAGACCCGCTAAATATACTATGCCTTATGTCATCCTGCAACTTGGCAGCCCTTTCCTTTCTTGGTATAGTCTCCCCTATGAAAATACTCTTCGTTGCCGATGGCCGCTCTCCTACAGCACTAAACTGGATTAAATACTGGACAACACAAAATCACGATGTAACCCTCGTCAGCACCTATCCAGCGGAACCGGAGTTACCGCTCTCGCGCGTGGACTTTGTGCCTGCTGCTTTCAGCCGAGCAAAAGTTTCGCCCACGACACCTACCGTTAAAAAGAAATCCCTGTTCTGGGGTGCCGCGACCTTGAAGCTGCGCATCACCCTGCGGCACTGGCTAGGACCACTCACCCTCCCCAAAGCTGCCCAACGTCTGAATGAGATCGTCGCTGAAGTGCAGCCCGACATCGTCCACGCTATGCGCGTGCCCTACGAAGGGATGCTGGCGGGCCTGGCGAAATCCATCGCCGACGATTTTCCTCCGCTACTGATTTCCATCTGGGGAAACGATTTTACGCTCCACGCCCCCTCCACGCCGCTGATGCAGCGTGCTACACGCATCGCACTACGCGCGGCAGATGCCCTGCACGCCGACTGCGAACGCGATATCCATCTCGCGGCGAAATGGGGCTTTGACGCATCGCGTCCCAGTATCGTGCTCCCCGGCGGCGGCGGGATTGATAGGAGTGTTTTTTATCCGCCAATACAAGTTCCTGAGCGGAGCGAAGTGCAGTCGAAAGACGAATCTGTGGAACACCGCTCTTCGACTACGGCTTCCAGCCTCCGCTCAGAGACTGAACCGCTTATTATCAACCCGCGCGGGGTTCGCAGCTATGTCCGTAATGATACTTTTTTCAAGTCCATTCCCCTTGTACTAAAAAAACGCCCAGATGCAAAGTTCATTTGTCCGACGATGACGGGTGAGGCACAGGCAGAGGCTTGGGTTCAGGAGTTGGGCATCACAAAGTCCGTCACCTTGACTCCGCCCCTTGCACGAGAGCAAATGGCGGACAAGTTCCGTTCCGCACAGATTCTGGTTTCCCCCAGCATCCACGACGGGACGCCGAACTCGCTCCTCGAAGGGCTGGCATGTGGCTGCTTCCCGATCTGCGGTGATTTGGAATCTATCCGCGAGTGGATCACCGACGGAGAGAACGGTATCCTGATCAATCCATCCAAGCCGCAAGAGTTAGCCGATGCAATCCTGCGTGCCTTAAATGACGAGAGCTTGCTTGCGCAAGCTCTCGATAAAAACCAGCAAATAATCGCCAGCCGCGCTGAGTATTCTCAGTGCATGGCACAGGCGGAAAACTTTTACAAAAAGATCGCTGCTTAAAAAGAGAGCGAGTGTCTTGAAAACACTCGCTCTCTTTTCTATTAATATGCAGCAGGCGGGGTGCGCAATTCATCGAGACGCTCACGCAATTCAATGCGGCGAGCGTCCGCAGCGTTGCGGATCTCTGCCTGGAATGCCATTCCGCTCTCGCGTAATTGGGAACGTAATGCTTCACCAGAATCAGGGGCGAGTAAAAGTGCTACCGTCGAACCAACCAAGCCACCGACAACAATGCCGATCATAAAGCCAAAGATTTTTCGCATGGGTTTCTCCTATTATCTACTAGTCTATAATCTATTATAACGGGTTCTTTCTGGAAAGGTAGAGGCGCACATTCCTTTATTCTCTTCAATCGTCGCAATTCATTGAACCAGACGACCAATAAAGAGAAAAGAAGGGGTAAAATATCTTCTTGAATTTATAAAGCAATTTTCAGTGGTCTTTCCAACAAGATTGGTTGAAAGACTATAATTTTTCAGGAGTAGAACTATGTCAGAGAAAAAAGTAATTAAAAGAATCGCCATTAGCACAGGCGGCGGCGATGCACCCGGGTTAAATGCGGTGATCCGCGCGGTGACCTTATCCGGCATTAAACGAGGCTGGAAAGTCTACGGTATTCGGGATGGTTTCCATGGCCTCTTATCGCCGGAAGAATATGAAGAAGGCGGCATCATCTACTTGACGGCAGATAAGGTACGCGGGATCACACATTTGGGCGGCACCATGCTCGGCACCAGCAACCGCAACAACCCGATGCGTTTTCCGGTCGAATTACCAGATGGCACCGTTGAAGAGATCGACCGCACCGATGAGATTGTGCGCTCCTTGCGCATGCATCAAATTGACGCACTGATCAGCGTCGGAGGAGATGGTTCTTTGGTGATCTCGGATGCGCTTTCAAAAAAAGGTTTACGCGTGGTCCATGTCCCGAAAACCATTGATAACGATCTCGATAAAACCGATGTCACCTTCGGATTCAATACTGCTGTTGGCTTTGCCACCGAAAGTATTGATCGTTTGCATAGCACCGCCGCATCGCATGGGCGAGTGATGGTTGTCGAAGTGATGGGGCGCTATGCAGGCTGGATCGCACTTCACGCTGGGGTTTCCGCAGCCGCCAATGTCATCCTGATCCCCGAAATTCCCTACGATATTAACAAGGTCGCTCAAAAAATCAAAGACCGTGATGACAGGGGGAGACACTTTACGATTGTCGTCGTCGCTGAAGGGGCCATGCCATCCGGTGGCTCTGTAATGGTCGTCGAGCGCAAAGCAGGCAAAGATGAACGTCTTGGCGGGATCGGTGAAAAAGTGGCTGCCGAGATCCGCGCCATTACCGATAAAGAAACCCGTGTTGTTGTTCTGGGCCACCTCCTGCGCGGCGGGACGCCCACCTCCCTCGATCGTTTACGCGCTCTGCGCTTCGGGGCTGCCGCTGTCCGTGCGTTGGAAGATGGCCAAGATGGCGTCATGGTTGCCCTTGACCCGCCCAAAGTCAAATATGTGCCGATTTCGGAAGCTATAGGTAAGATGAAATACGTTCCCCTCGATAGTGACACTATCCTGACCGCGCGCGATCTGGGCATCACCTTCGCCGACGCAGACAAAAAATAACAAAAGAGACCAATAGAAAAGCGGGCTGAAGAACTTTCTTCAGCCCGCTTTTAATTCCATTTTAACGACAGGCCATCCGTTTTGTGCCATAATAATCCACCGCGCGTATCCTTGTGAACGCGACAGATGTTTTATTTACTACGAAAGTCGTGGCCATTTTAGAAATAACCACCACACTCCATCCAATCGGACTCTACCTACCAAAGGAGGGTACCATGTCCACAATCCCCACTCTGCCCGAAAAAACGGTGCGCAAAAAAGTCACCACGCATACCTTCAGACAAAAGAAAGCCAGCGGCAGCCCCATCTCCATGCTGACTGCTTACGACTACTCCACCGCCCTCGCGATGGATAAAACTGGCGTCGACTCGATCCTCGTCGGCGACTCGCTCGGCATGGTCGTGCTCGGTTATGAAACCACGCTGCCTGTCACGATGGACGACATGCTGCACCATTGCAAAGCCGTCGCACGCGGTGCCAAAGCCCCCCTCCTAATCGGCGACATGCCCTTCATGTCCTACCAGGTCTCCACGCAGGAAGCCGTGCGCAATGCCGGACGCTTCCTACAGGAAGCCGGTATGGACGCCGTCAAGCTCGAGGGTGGACAAGAGCGGCTGAATGCGATTCGACACATTGTTGACGCAGGTATCCCTGTAATGGGGCATCTCGGGCTGACGCCCCAATCCGTGCATCAGCTTGGCGGATTTCGCCCTCAGGGTAAATCTGCTACCGCTGCCAAACAGCTCCTCGACGATGCATATCGCCTGCAAGAAGCTGGATGCTTTAGTCTCGTGCTCGAATCTGTGCCTGCCAAAGTAGCGGAATACATCTCCCAACAGCTCGACATTCCAACCATTGGAATCGGCGCAGGCAACGGCTGTGACGGGCAAGTGCTCGTCACGCATGATATGCTCGGCCTCTTCGAGCGTTTCACACCGCGCTTCGTCAAGAAGTACGCCGAACTGCATGGTGATCTCGAAGATGCTTTCCAAGCATATATCATTGACGTAGAGAGCAGAGCCTTTCCCGCCGAGGAACACAGTGTCGGCATGAAAGATGAAGAGTGGGAAGCATTTTTAACCGCCGTAAAAAGTGAAGCGTAAAACGTGATGAGCGCAAGGAAAGAAGAAAGCGGAAAGAGCATTCTCATCATCGGCACTGGCGCACTCGCCACACTCTTCGCCGCACGCTTCGCGAAAGCTGGCGCGGATGTGACCATGCTTGGCACATGGCAGGCTGCGCTGGATGCGCTCAACGAAAAGGGTGCCTGCCTGATTGATACCGACGACTACAAAAGCTCACATTCTGTGCGAGCGGTGACAGAATGCAAAAGCGCCGATCTTGCCCTTGTGCTGGTCAAAGCCTGGCAAACGGAGCGTGCCGCGCAGCAGCTTAGAAACTGTCTCGCGCCGGATGGGCTGGCAATCACACTCCAAAACGGTCTGGGAAACGGCGAGATTCTCGCATCTGCATTGGGGGCAGAGCGTGTAGTGCAGGGCGTCACGACCACTGGCGCAGCCCTTGTTGTGCCCGGTGTTGTGCGAGCTGGCGGAGAAGGTTTGGTCTCGTTGGAGGCGCACCCACGTTTGGGGGCGTTTACGGCTCTTTTAACGGAAGCAGGCTTCCAATCCGAGGTTGTCCCGAGCGCAGCGTCCCTGATCTGGAGCAAACTGGTTATCAATGCTGCGATCAATCCGCTCAGCGCGCTCTTAGATGTCCCCAACGGAGCGTTGCTGAAACGTCCATCGGCACGCAAACTGATGGGCAAACTTGCCCTCGAGACAGCCGCCGTTGCCGAAGCGCAAAATATTCCGCTCTCGTTTGATGACCCGGTGCAAGCTGTGGCGCAAATTGCCGAGCGCACGGCCAGAAATAGCTCGTCGATGCGGCAAGACCTACGACGTGGCGCACCAACAGAGATCGAGGCCATTTGCGGCGCGATCATGCGCGCTGGCAGGCAGCACGGCGTAGCAACGCCATTGAATGCAACCTGCTTTGAACTTGTGAAAGCGTGCGTCGAGGTGTGAAACATGGTAATATTCGCAAAAATAAAATTCAGGAGAACTTCTCTTATGCGTAAATTTTTTCTTTTCGTTCTTTTAATCAGTATGATGCTTTTTCCCACGCTTACACAGGCACAGGGCAATGTAAAAATCGGCGAACTGACCATCCAGCTTTGGCCTGAATACGATCACCCTGAAATGCTGGTGATGTATAGCCTCACTCTTTCAGCCGACAGCGCGCTGCCCGCCGAGATGCAGGTGAGCATTCCTGCAAATGCGGATTTGAATGCTGTCGCGAAAGTGGAAGACGGCACCATGGTAAACATTCCCTATGATGCTCCCGTAAAAGATGGCGATTCCGTGCTCATTACTTTCTTGATGGATGACCTTTCGAGCTACCGCGTAGAATATTACGCACCCATCGAAAAAGATGGCTCCAAGCGCAGCTACAACCTGGTTTGGCCGGCAGGGTACACGATAGACTCTTTCCTTGTTCAATTCCAGCAACCACCCACGTCTACCAATTTCACATCCACACCTGTGTTGCCGAATATCTCCCCTGTCAGCGGCGGTATCACTTATCATGATCTGGATATTGGTGGATTAGCAGAGGACAGCAATTTCACATGGAGCGTATCCTATCAAAAAGAGAATGACGACCTGACCGTCTCCGCGATGCCGATAGAAGCTGGCGGGGGAACACTGCCCGAAACCAACGAAATCCCGAACAGCTTCTCATTGAGCGACGCTCTCCCCTTTATCTTGGTCGGTATCGGCATTTTGCTCATCGCTGGAGGCTTGCTCTACTTCTTCACCGCTGGACGGCGGGATACCGCTCGAGAAAGCGGACGCAAGCGTCACTCGCCCAGCACTGTTGCGGCTGGCGGTAATATTTATTGTCACGAATGTGGCAGCCGCGCCAGTTCCAGTGATAAATTCTGCCGCTCTTGCGGTGTGAAGTTACGCAGCTAAACAAAAAAACAAACCAATTCTTTATTTCTAAACCAAAGAGCGGAGATGTATATGCATCTCCGCTCTTTAAGTACCTATTCTAAAAAAAACAATTTGGGCGAGTGTACGCCGCATATTTGTTTTGTTTGAATTTTGGAACAGATATTTAAAAACCATCTAACTCAAGGGAAGCCAAAGGCATAGATAAAAACGCAGCAGCCAAGATTTAAGCCTTGATCCAAGGTTATAGGCGATAACAATCTACTTTCACAAAGTGACAAATGTCAGTATTTCGGCAGTATTGGTTGGGTTATACTAACCAATAAGTTGATTCTACCTACCTGAATTCGGAGTCTCAATGCCTGCCATACATCTTGCAAGCCAAGGAAAGTCTTGCCGAGGAGGAGAGCACGATGAATGATACATCTGCCAATTCGATTTTCGTGGCTTTATTGTTCGTTCTGAGATGTTTTATTCCTGTTGCCATTTTATTTGGAGTCTCTTATTTGCTACGCAAAATGGGATTGGTGGCGACAGATCCCCCGGAACCGCCTGACGAACGCGATGAAAATGATTCATCTACCTCGGCGGCCGTCGAGGATGAGCATCCCAGTCCGGAGATATCAGTGACCAATTTGAATGGGGATGATGAGCCTATTGATGAATCCGAGGAGGCTAGCCAATGAAACCGCGTATTTTTCATCGACCAATCATTGCGCTTGGCCTGACGGGCCTACTGACAGCGTTAATCGGTCTATCATTCCTAATATCCCCCGCCCAAGCGAAAGATACTACGCAAGAAACGGAGAAGTACTGCCTATCTTGCCACAGCAACTCGTCGTTGGAAATGACTCTCCCCAGCGGAGAAACCCTTTCACTGTATATCGCCGAGGATGATTACCACCATTCCGTCCATACTTCGGTAGGGATCGAATGCGAGGCCTGCCATAACAATATTTCTGAATATCCACATCCTGCGATCACGTATCAGACGGTCCGAGAACTTTCACTTTCATACTATCAAACTTGCGAAAAATGCCATTCAGCAAATTATGAAGAAACCTTGGATAGTATGCATGCGCAAGCCGCACTTGATGGGAATGAAGACGCCCCGGTTTGTACCGACTGTCATGGCGCACACGATGTCCGCCCGCCTGACCAGCCCCGTTCCCTGATTTCCGAAACTTGTAGACAATGTCACACCGAGATCGTGGACACATATCGGCAAAGCGTGCATGGAGCGGCGTTAATGCAGGATGAAAATCCCGATGTGCCGGTCTGTACAGACTGTCATGGTGTGCATAGCATCCAAGACCCGCGAACGAACCAGTTCCGTGTGGACGAGCCTGAAATGTGTGCTGGTTGTCATGCTGATGCTGAGTTGATGGGAAAATATGACCTTTCAGCGAACGTATACGACATCTACAAGCGCTCCTGGCACGGCGTAGATGTTTCGGTGTACAAGGCGCGCTGGCCAACTATCTGGCACGATAGCGCGATTTGTTCCGATTGTCATGGCGTTCACAACATTCGTACCACAGACGATCCTGAATCAATGGTGAACGAACAAAACCTGCTCACCACCTGTCAACAATGCCACCCAGATGCAGGTCCAAATTGGACCGATGCATGGACAGGTCACAATGAAATCAGTTTCGAACGCACCCCTTTCCTTTATTACGTGGATAAATTCTATGGCTCCTTTACCCACTTTACCCTATGGGTGTGTATTGTTTACGTTGCTCTGCAAATTTTACGAGCCACTGTTGATCGCGTGAGGAGTAACCGATCATGAGCGCAAAAACAGTCAATCATACCCCGCAGGAACGGACATTCCAGCGTTTTACATTAGGCCAGCGCTGGGAACATGCCCTTTTATTGTTGAGCAGCCTGGTTCTCATTCTGACTGGTCTGCCCCAAAAATATCGCGATCTATCCTTCAGCCAGGACATGCTTTCTACTCCTGACCGGATAATGCTAATTCGCCAGATCCATCATATCGCCGCCATCATTCTGGGGCTGCTAGTCCTCTACCATTTAGGGCGCATCCTCTACTTGATGAGCCGCCGCAAACTGCCGGGCGACCTGCTTCCCACCGTTCAGGATTTGCACGATGCCAAGGATATGATCCTATATCTACTATTCCTGCGTAAGGAAAAACCGAAGTTCGGTCGATACAACTTTGAGCAGAAGGTCACTTATTGGGCTGTATTCTTTGGCTTTGCTGTTATGGGAATCAGCGGTTTAATTGTTTGGTTTCCAGTGCAGGCGACACAATTTCTTCCAGGCGGGGTGGTTCCCGCTGCCAAACTGGCGCATAGCACCGAGTCGATCGTCATGGTGATCTTCATCTTGATATGGCACATTTATCATGTCCATATCGAGCGCATGAACTGGAGTATATTCACCGGCCGCCTGAGTGAGAAGGAGATGCGAGTTTTCCATGAGAAGGAATATGAGCGTCTGACAGGTCGCGCAGGAGAGGAAAAGTGATGAAACTCCGCAACCTGGCTATCACGGCAGGACTGGCTATTTGCATCGTCAGCTTTGGATTTGGCATCTCAGAAACGGCAGCAGCCCAGAATCAGGAAGAAGGAGCGACTGTTGCATTATTGTCTTCTCCGCAGGAAATTGAAAACGACACGTGTCTGTACTGTCATGGTGAGGAAGGCTTAAACGTAACACTCGATAGTGGCGAGATACTGGCATTAACCATTGACCAAAATGCCTTTGACCATAGCGTTCATGGCTCTGCCGAGATGACGTGTGTCACTTGTCACACGAGTATCACGAAGTACCCGCATCAGGAATTCCCCACGCCATCACTGAGGGAAGTGAAGCTAAAGTATTACACATCCTGTCAGAAATGCCATGCGGAACAATTCGAGTTAACGCTTGATTCTGTCCATCAGAGGGCACTGGCACAGGGAAACAAAAACGCGGCGGTCTGCGCAGATTGCCATAATCCGCACACCCAGCAAAGAATCACGAACTTACAAAGCGGAATTCTGCTGGATACTGCCCGTATACATATCCCGGAAACATGCGCGCAATGCCACAGCGCCATCTATGATGCCTACGAGGAAAGTGTTCATGGAAAAGCACTTACCGAAGAGGGGAATATAGATGTGCCCACCTGTATTGATTGTCATGGTGTCCACAATGTCCAAGATGCCACGGTTACATCCTTCCATAACAGCACCCCATCCCTATGTGCCAAATGTCATACTGATGAGAGCATAATGAGCAAGTATGACCTTTCGACAGAGGTCTTGGATACCTATGTGGCTGATTTCCACGGAACCACAGTGGAAGTCTTCAACAAGTCCTTCCCAGACCAACCGACTAATAAGCCGGTCTGTACAGACTGTCATGGCATTCATGATATTGTTAAGACGGATGACCCCACACGAGGAGTGTCGATTAAGGAAAATTTGCTTGTACGTTGCCAGGTTTGCCATCCAGAAGCGGACGCTAACTTCCCAGACACCTGGCTTTCGCATTACATCCCCTCGCCTGAAAAATATCCTATCGTCTATTACATCAACCTGTTCTACAAATACCTGATCCCAGGCGTTTTGATTCCCATGGGAATGCTGGTCGTGATGGATTTTGGTCGCGCGCTTATTAACCGCTTCCGCAAACCCAAGAAGAGTAAAAGCCATGGGGCAAAGTCACCATCTACAAAAACAGAAACAAAGGATGAGACTCCGCCTGCTCCGCAGGAATCAACAACCAACGAGGAGGCATCTGATGACTAAGGAAGCCCAAGGTTCAGACGCCAAAACTTTCGTCCGCTTCAACCTGATGCAGAGAATTGAGCACATTATCTTCCTACTCTCATTCAGCATCTTGGGTTTTACCGGCCTGCCACAAAAATTCCCGGAAGCGCCGTTGAGCATGAATATTTTCAAACTTCTGGGCGGAATCGAGACAACACGTCTCATTCATCACGCCTCTGCCATCGTGATGATGATTGTTAGCATCTATCACGTGCTTGAAGTAATCTACCTGGTGTATGTCTTGCGACATCCCATTTCGATGATCCCGTGGGTGAACGATCTCAAACACGTTTACGAGGATATACAGTACTATCTCGGTTTACGTAAGCATAAAGCCTACTATGGACGCTATTCCTATGCTGAGAAGGTCGAATATCTGGCTCTGATTTGGGGAACAATTGTCATGGGGTTGACGGGGTTCATGATGTGGAACCCAATCTCCACCTTGCGTTTTTTGCCCGGCGAGGCCGTCCCTGCTGCAAAGGCAGCGCATGGTGGCGAGGCAATCCTGGCTGTGCTGGCTATTATCATCTGGCATTTCTATCATGTGCATATTAAGCATTTGAATCTAAGCATGTTCACGGGCAAAATGAGCGAAGAAGAGATGGAGCATGAACATCCTGCGGAACTTGCACAAATCAAAAAAGCGGGCGGACACGAAACGCCCATTCCAGAGGCTGTTCTACGCAAACGTAAAAAAATCTTCATTCCAATAGCCGTCGTTGTTCTGGCGCTCTTTAGCTGGGGCTTCTATTATTTCGTAGGATATGAGACAACAGCCGTTATAAACCCGCAACCAACTCTTCCCGTTTATGCCCCGCAAACAATAACCCCTCAACCGAATATCACGCCTATGCCCTAAATGCAAGACAACAAAAAAAGGCGAAGCACTTTCGTCCAAAGATAAAAAACGCCCGCTCAAATGAGCGGGCGTTTCGTTTTTGTAACGACTAGCTTCTTTTAGTGATGTGCTTCTTCTCCCGCATGGAAGGGCAGGAAGCGAGCAGCGAAGCTAAAGCCGAGTAACCAATAGGAGATCACGCCTGTACCTACAGCCCACTCCTGCCAGGTTGGCGTATAGGAGCGCAACCAGATGATAGGCGTGTAGGGGTCATAGCTAATGGTCGCGATCAGACCGGCAAAGTTGTAGTTCCAGCGCAGCAAGATAACCAGCAGTACGGGGAAAATCGCTGCAACCAACGTGACACGGAATTTATTGATCCGTTTGGCATAGATGAGGACAAAACCGGCAACAACACTAGCAAGGATTTCCCCAATCCAGAAGCTGGCGGAGAAGGGGGCAATCGTGTTGAGCAACTCTGTCTGGCTGGCGATATTTAAGTTAAAGCTGTAGTAGTTGATAACAGCCCAGTCCCACATACGGATGTAGACCCAGAGCAACAGGATCGCACCGGCAATACGGGCAATGTCGTTGATGACATCGTCTGGAACCAAGCCAGGGCGCATCTTACGAAAGACGAAGGCACTCAAGATGAAGAGGAGAGCGGTTCCGCCTGCCATCGCAGAGAGGATGAAGAGAATCGGGACAGTCGGCCCAAAAGAGACACCACGTCCAGAGAGCATCCCGTAAGTCGCACCAAGGGAAGCCTGATGCAAGATCGAAAGGGTCAGACCAGCAACCGCCCAGAGCGGTCCCAATTTATGGAGGGCGTGGGCAAATTTGTTTAGCAAGCCGAAGAGTTTGCCCAAAATGGGGAAGCGTTCCAACCACGGGTGAGTGCGAAAAACCGAATGCTCGAGGATAATCGGCAACAACTCAGCCAACAGCACAGTCAGGTAGAGCACCACGCACATGGTAATTTCCCAGAGCAGGGAGTGCGGCTGCCAGTAAACCACCGGGTGCCAGAAGCGTAGCGGTTGACCAAGGTCAAAGAGCAACACCATGCCTGCTGTGGAATATCCCAGAAAACCGAGCAAAACAGCCAAGCGACCGACTACTTCGAAGCGTTCAAGACGCAGCAGGTAAACGATAACCCCGAAGAGGAAAGCGCTCCCCCCCAGACCAATCGCGGAAAGATCGATAATGATCCACAAGCCCCAGGTGACGTGGTTATTCAAACCGGTCACCTGCAAACCTTGCGTAAGGACTTCGTAGGCACCAAAGATACCAAAAATGAAGCCGCTGATTAAAAGAGCGATCCACAAGGGGAAAAGGTCAAAGCGACGCTTTCCGACGCGAAGTTTAGGAACAACGATCGTATTCTGCATCTTATGCCTCCTCTTCCTGTGCTGGCGGAACGTAGAAAACTCTGGGCTCAGTGCCTATTTCTTCGCGCAAGCGGATAGTATTATCGTGCTCGTGCAATGCTCCTGAGATGGGGCTGTGCTGATCGGTAAGATCACCGAAGACACGCGCGCCGGTTGGGCAGGCTACCACACAAGCAGGAGTGGCTGCAGCATCAACACCCGGCGTTAACCCGCGCTCCTGACCGACATCAATGCGATGCTGGCAAAAGGTGCATTTTTCCATAACGCCACGCGGACGGTTTTCAACTTCGGGGAACCCAAAGTCTGGTACGCGTGGACTGGTCTCGATGGGGTCTTTCCAGTTGAAGACACGCACATCGTAAGGGCAAGCAATCTGACAATAACGACATCCAATGCAGAGGTCGTAATCCATCGCCACGATACCATCGGGACGGTGATAAGTTGCCGCAACCGGACAAACGTGTACACAAGGTGCTTCTTCACAGTGCATACATGGGCGTGAAAGGTAATATTCGTTCTCGTTCTGGGTGGTTTCGAGCGTAACGATGTTATAGCGCATATCGTCGGCAAGGTTGTTCGTCGCCTGGCAGGCATAGGTGCAGTAATTGCAGCCAATGCAAAGATTTACGTCGATGAGCATGCCCCATTGGGGACCGCTGCCATCGCCTCCAGAGCTGGCATTAGCTTGCTTCACCTTACTCACACCAATTACACTGGAAAGTGCAATCGCTCCTGCCATCGTTCCGGCAATCCCCAGAAAATCACGTCGAGAAACTTCTTTTTCTGACAGTTCTTCTGTCTTTTTATCATTCATACGATTACTCCTTAAGAGTTTACGAAAACGGAGATCTCGTCTTATTCTGACGCGGAATCTTTACTGTTAAAGAAAACCCAATAAGCGCCGACCAACAGGATCACTGCAATGATCGCGATTAGAGCGGTCGGCGGTTTTGCATGGATGCCGGCATTAGCTTCGTCTTCCTGCGCCAGAGTCTCTGTGGCCAAATGAGTAGGGTCGATCACTGCAGGCGCAACAATATCTTCGAGATTCTGACCTGAAGCGATCATATTAGCCGTATGGATATCTCCACCGTGGCATTCAATACAAGTCCCGGTCCCTACATTGAAGGTATGACCTGTGCCTTCGCTGGTGTTCACATGGCAATCATCACAATAGACACCCGCAAGCGTATGGGTAGAGTGAACAACCTCATCCGCTCTCAGAAGGTGGCAGTTCTCACAAACCGACTGGCTATCAGGTGAGAGGGTCATGCCCTGACTATGGGGTTCATGGCATGAAGAACATGCGATCATCTTTTCGCCATGTACGCTGGTCTTCCAATCTTCATACTGGTCAAGATGGCAGGTGCCACAGAGTTCACCAGAGTGATCAATGCCAAATGCAACCGCGGGATGTTCGCCTTCTCCTTCGAGTTGGTGACAAGCAACACAGCCTGTTCCTGAGTGGCCGTGGTTGCTATTCAACCACATCGTGTATTCGTTATCGTGGCAATTCACACAACTTGCCGGAGTGTAGACTTGGGTATGTTGGACATCTGATGTCATAGCCGGTGGGAAGTTGGTCAAACGGTAAACATCAGATGTTTGATAACCTAATGCTGCGAAATCAAGACGACCACCCTCATCAGTGTGACATTCCTGACAAGTGACTGCATCAGAAGCAGGTGCAACCATGTGGGTAATAGGCCAGTACATGACGGTTTCAACAAAGCCATATTCGCCGCTATATGGAGCGCCAACGTATTCCATACCCGCAGTAATTGCCTTGCCCCAGTCAAAATTCGCCCAGTAAGCGGTATCATCTTTACCAAAAAGGTGCGGGACAACAAGTGTATTGTTAACCGAATCGTAGGGCTGATTGCCAACGAAACGTTTGACAGGCCAAATGCGGGCGTTAGGGTCGTTCTTGTCGCCGACAAAATTATTGATGTTAACTGTCTGGCTGGGATCAATCGTGTCTTCCAAGAGGGTGTATTCCACAGTGCCGTTGAACCAAACATATTCAGGAACAACATTCTCACCCCAGGTGAAGTTCCCTTTCAGCGTATTGTATTCCTCTGTGGCAATATTGGTGCCGTCTTCATTCTTCTTGCCAGCGGTTGACCAATCCCAAGTCATTTTGGTGGGAATATCGCCACGCGCAAACTCAGGGATATGGCAGGTTTGGCAGGCAACTTTTGCTGCATGGGTATTTAAAACAGCAAGCTGATGCGGCTCTGATGTATGGCATTCTTCACAGCCCATCCATTCTTCGGGGTTCATGCTGTAGCGGCTGCCAGTGATATTGTGATCTTCAGCCGTATGACAAGTGGTACATTCAAAATCCAAGCCAGCCGCATCCATGTGAACATCAAGCTCATGGTCGGGGTTGACAAGTGAGCTATCCAAATCACCGTGTTTAACTTCATCACCACCGCCGCCGTAGAAGTGACAAGCGCCACAAGTCTCGCGACTGGTCAGGCCAACATTCTGAGCAACTGCAACAAGGTCCACTGCGGGATCAGGTGCGCCTGCGCCAGTGGGTACCTTTTTATAGGTGCCGGTGGTATCGTGGCAGACGACACAGTCAACATTTTCAGAGGCCGTGAAATCGAAGCTATCGTCTTTCCATCCGTAACCAACATGGCAGCTTGTGCAGCGCGGTTCATTGGATGATGTCGCTACACAGAAATTATTGACCAGATTTTTCTTGCCGAGAGTTTGTCCGGTAGTTTCGTTGACAAATTCCCACGTCCAGTGGATAGTGTGCTGAACTTGGTCAGCAGCATCCACATGACAGTTAAGACAAGCGCGGGTCAGGTCGGTGGGGTCAGTAAAATCTTGATTTAGAATCGGGAATTCACTGTGGTCGACTGCGATCGGGGGAGGGGGCGGATCGTCGTCTTGATTTAACCCCGTATTCATGCCGACAGCCATTCCAACGCCTTCTTCAGCGTTGGTCGTTTGAGCCAAGGCACTTCCACTTGCCATAACGCCAGCAACAACAAAAATTGTTACAAGTGCTATCCCAAGCATGAGCCAAATAGAATTTCTTTTATAGAGCATTTTATGCATCTCCTCGTAAAAATATAGAAAACTTAAAATTTTCTAATTTTGCTCCCGCAATATTAACATCCAGTGAATCTACTTTACAGTGAAAGATGTAACGGACAAGCGAACAAAATGTAACTTATACTAGTTGCTTATATGCGGATATGTAAATTTACTGTTTCACTGCTACGCAAAGATCAGATACCGTATTAACGATAAAAAGTTCTCTCTTTAGGACATGGCACTGCATATCTCATCCGGGTTGCTGTTCTCTATTAGAGACCAAAAAGCTCTTTGGGCAGCGGTAGCAGGTCGACGCGTGTGGCGACCGATGTAAATATCCCGGCAAATGGTCATCCCGGTAATACGCACGGTTCTTATCCCCCCCAAGCGCATTCCCGCCACTACTGCGTTGGAAACAAAGCCAACCCCCAAGCCTTCTTCCACCGCCAATGCGATCGCTTCCGAGTTTCCCAAAGTCAGCGAAGTATCCAATTGATGGATGGAAATATTAACGAGCTGCAAAGCTTCATCAACCGTGGCAAAGGTGCCCGATTCTTCTTCCCGCAGGATAAAACTGGCACCTAAAAGCTCATCGGGCGAGATTTCTGCACGCGCTGCCCAGGGATGATCTTTATGCACAATCAGCTTAACCGGATCCTTCATAAAAAGACGGAATTCAACATCCGTACAAGCCTGCTTAAGGCTATGGCTCGAAAGTGCGAAATGGACATCCCCATCACATAATTTCTCAAGGGCACTTGCTTGCGGGGCGACCAGACAAGTAACTTTCACCAACGGAAACTCCTCGTGAAAACGTGCCAATAATTGCGGTAAAACATATTTTCCCGGGGTCGTACTACATCCTACTTTGAGATGTCCAAAGACATCCCCGCTCAACGATGCCATTGTCTCTTCGATGTGCACAGATTGAAGAACGATTTCGCGCGCTAGTGGAACCAAAGCCAAACCCGCGTCAGAAAGCATCAATTGGCGTCCAGAACGCTCAAAAAGAGTCACATTAAGATGACGCTCAAGTGATTGAATATGCTGACTTACACTTGGCTGTGACATATGCAACTGCTGCGCAGCTTTTGTGAAATTCAATTCATCAGAGGCAACAAGGAAAATATTGAGTTGATGGGTATCTAACATTAATCCTCCAAAACTATATCAGTTGAATACTAGCACGGCTACTATAGTAATTTCAAGTGTCAAACATCTTTTTTGAATAGCTTTTCCTTATAGATATACATAAGAAGAAACTATAAGTAACAATTATGTTTATCACTTGTTAGTATGACTTTTACTTATTATAATGGTGAAAAATATTACAATCAATACGGTTAGAGTTACAAAAGTATGCTTTTGTGAATAATCTTGTTACAAAACAAGCAATAATCGATAGAAATGTCGCACGCACCAGAGGAGATGCAATGACAAAAAAAGCTCGTTTTCTTTTCACCCTGATCCTGGCACTGCTCTTTATGGGATTGTCAGGCTGCACCGGAGCGACGCCTGCACCCGCAACGCCCACCGATGCACCAGCGGAGGAAGAAAGCGCCCCTACCCCGAAACTTGCTACCGTTAGTGAGCCGGTTAAAGTCAACAATTGTTTAGAGTGTCACACAGACAAAGACCGTCTGATTGATACCGCTAAACCAGAAGAAGTTGTCGTCTCAGAGAACGAAGGCGAAGGCTGAGGTGGCGAAGTGGCTCCGTTGGAGCCTTGGGAGAAAGTTCTTGTGGACGGGGAAGTCTTCCCCACCACCATTCACGGCGCAATTTCTTGTATTGAATGTCATAACGGTATTCAGGATCCCGATAAAGAGATTGCCCACACAGATCTAATTGCAACGCCAAGCACAGATAACGAACGTGTTTGCAGCAAATGTCACCCTGCCGTTACCATGACCTACGATGACAGCCTCCACGCAGCCCAAACCGGCTACTGGACAGCACTCGATGAACGCACCGCTCCTGAAGATCACCCGGTGATCGACGAAATGTTTGGTAACCACTGCCAATCCTGCCACACCATTTGCGGTGACTGCCATGTCAGCCGTCCACAATCGGCAGGCGCTGGTTTCATCAATGGACACAATTTTGAAAAGACCCCGTCAATGACCAATAATTGCACGGCCTGTCACGGCAGCCGCGTTGGGAATGAATATCTCGGCAAGAACGAAGATGTCAAATCGGATATCCACTTCCGCCAGGGACGCATGAAATGCACGGATTGTCATACCGGCCATGAGATGCACGGTCAGTTAGCGGATTGTGATACGTGTCACACCGAGATGCCCACAACCGACACCCTGCCTCCCGATCACCGTTACGCAGATGATGATCTCGGCACCCCAACCTGCGAATCCTGTCATAAAGAGGCAGCCAATGGTCTGGATGACATCACAATGCATCAGCCGCACGGCAGTAAACTCGCCTGCCAGGTCTGCCACGCGGTCAGCTACACCAGTTGTGATGGATGTCATGTACAGATCAGTGAAGAAACCGGCAATCCCTTCTTCGCCACCGATGGTACTTATATGACCTTCCTGATCGGTAAAAACCCGATCCAGAGTGAGCAAAAGCCGTACGAATTTATCACGCTGCGCCACATTCCAGTATCAGAAGACAGCTATGCTTTCTATGGTGAAGACCTGCTGAAGAATTTCAACGCACTGCCTACCTGGGCTTATACAACACCACATAATATCCAGCGCATCACTCCACAGGCTGAAAGTTGCAATGCCTGCCACGGAAACGAATCAATTTTCCTAACAGCCGACAAAGTCGCCGAAAACGAATTGGAAGCCAACCTTCCGGTTATCGTCGAAAATGTCCCCGCCGTCTTAGGTCAATAAAAACAATAACTTTTCTATCTATAAGGAGAAAGTAATGAAAAAGAATCGAATGCTAGCCCTGCTCTTCACCATGCTGATGGTTTTCAGCATCGTTATGAGCGCATGTTCTCCGGCACCTGCCGAAGAAGCACCTGTTGCAGAAGCACCTGTTGCAGAAGCTCCCGCCGAGGAAGCACCTGCTGAAGAGGCTCCCGTTGTTGAAGAACCAGTAGATGCTGCTCCTGACCTTGATGCAGCTTTCGCTGCCATGATCGGTGATATTACTGGAGAAGGCTACTATGCACTTAAAGATATGGCCCTTCTCAACGAGATGCTTGCTAGTGACTCTCCTCCATTTATGCTGGATGTCCGTGAAGCTTCCGAGCTTGTAGAGACCGGCCATATTGAAGGTGCAGTAAATATACCGCTCCGTGAACTCGCCCAAAACCTCGATCTTCTGCCCAGCTTTGATACGCCTATTGTGGTCTATTGTGGCAGTGGATGGCGTGCCGCAATTGGCATGACCGCTCTCTACGCTCTTGGCTGGACAGATGTAGTCACCTTCCACCCCCCCAGCTATGGTGGATGGGTTGAACAAGGCTACGCCATTGTTGAAGGCGCTGCCACAGAAGCACCTGTACTGAATGCTGCACAGCCCGATGCTGCTATTGTCGCTGCTATGGATGAAATGCTGACCTCTATCCCAGAAGGTTGGGGAGTAATCACATCAGATGGCTTGGCGACTGAAATTATTGAGAATCCAGACCTGATCGTACTTGATGTTCGGACAGAAGGTGAAGTGGACGCAGGCACGATCGATGCGCCAAATGTAATTTGGGTAACGCTGGATGATTTCACCAATTTGCAAGATCAATGGCCCGCGGATTTGGATGCTCCCATCGTAACCTACTGTAAAGCAGGACATCGCTCAACTGTGGCAATGAGCATACTAATGAGCTATGGTTATACAAATGTTCAGAGCCTCAAAGGCGGCTACGGTGGCTGGGTTGACGCTGGTCTTCCCACCGTTGGTGGCACTCCCACCATCACCCAGAACTACACAACTATGCTCTCCACTATGGAAGGCTACAATACCGTCAAAGCTGATGGTCTGCTCGAAGAATTGACTTTGGACACCCCTCCCTTCATCCTCGACGTTCGCAGCTACGCGGAAGTTGAAGAACAGGGTCATATCGAAGGCGCAGCCCACATTCCGTTGGACGAACTTGCCCAACACATCGACCTGCTCCCCTCCTTCGACACCCCCATCGTAGCTTACTGTGGCAGCAGTTGGCGCGCCACCATCGCGATGACCGCCCTCCACGGCATGGGCTGGACAGATGTTCGCACTCTCAAAGTCAACTTTTCTGACTGGGTCGCTGCCGACAACCCCGTTGCTGATGGTCTCCCCGAACCGATGGTTCTTGATGTCGCCAGCGTAGGTGATGGTCTCACCGCTCCCGTCGACGCCGCTGTCATCTGGGCAAAAGACAACGGCTGGGGTGGCAAAGCTGCTGACGCCCTCAGCACTGAGCTGCTCGAAAAACCGGACATGATCCTGATCGACGTTCGCCGCGCAGAAGAGCTGACCGAAAATGGCGTCATCGCCACTGAAGGCCAGGAACTGATTTCTATCCCGCTTGAAAGCTTCATCGCTGATGCTTCCATGTGGCCCGCCGACAAAGACGCCGAAATCGTCATCTATTGTGGCAGCGGACATCGCTCCACCATGGCAATGACCATCCTGCTCACCAATGGCTACACCAACGTCACCAGTCTCAAAGGTGGTTTCGGTGGCTGGGCAGCCGCAGAGCTCCCCATAGCCGACTACGTTGCAACTGAGTAAAGCACAACACCACTCACTCAAAAGTCCCCAGCATTTTGCTGGGGACTTTTCCTTTTAAAAAAAACATAGGGGCAAACCTGCGTGTCTGCCCAAAAGATAAACCGTAGAGCAAACACGTAGATCCGCGCCTACGGTACAATCAACGAAACTTTCAACCATCAAAAGGAAAGCCTATGTCACTCATCAACCACTACTCCACCCTGTGGGGATTAGGCATCATCTTTGCCGTCGCCGCCTACTTCCTCCTGCGCGGAAAACGCTCCGCGAAAAAACAACTTACCCTCGTCCTGATCGGAGTTGCCCTCGTGGGCACTTGGTTCGCCATTCGCCCCCAAAGCGGATCGAACGAAGCAGCCGATACGCTCCGAGCCGAAATAGGGCAGGGTCAGCCTGTTCTGCTCGAACTCCAATCCCCCTATTGAGCAGCTTGCGCTGCGGCGAAACCCATCGTCGATGGGCTGGAAGAAGAATTTAGCGGAGACCTGCTTGTCCTCCGCGTGGACGTACAATCCGAAAACAGCAAAGACTTTGCCCGTGAATTTGGCTCCATGACCCCCACCTTCGTCTTTTTCGACGCCGAAGGCAACGAACTTTGGCGCGCCCTCGGCACTATTGATCCCGAACAAATCCGCCAATCCATGCAATAAACACAAGTGCGATGCACGTTTTAAGTCATCCCAATCCAGCAATCATCTCATAAAACGTGCGTTGCACTTTCATCCTCGAAAGGAGCACAACGCATCCTGTCAGATGCAATGCTTTTTTCTTTTTAAAGCACATCCCCCAACGCCACATTAATATCATCAAAAACTTCCGCCCCCTGCGCCCGCAGATACCCGCCCTTCACCACATCAGGCGCGATGCCAATCTTCTGCACCTGTACAGGCAGCCCCTTCTCGCGCAGCACCTCCCCCATCGCCCCAACACTAATTAAGCCCACTGGCGTATCCTCAAAAACGACGATCTCTTCAAACACCAAACCTTCTGCGTTGGCGCCGTTCAATAGCCCGTGCGTGCTCAACAAACTCTCCTGTAACTCCCTTCCCGTCGAAACCAACGCCGCCGAGAGCGCATGGGCCGCAGCAGGTTTCGAGAAGTCAGATGCATCACCACCAACCTGCTGCGCCAGCCATTCCATGTCGTTATATCCCACCAGCGGAATGCCCTCCAAACCCACCAATCGCAGACCATAGTCGGCGTCGGGCATCTCGCTCGAGGGGCGGTTGGTCATCACCGCGCATCCATGCTCGGGATGCTCGAGCCACGCCAAAAGCCGTTCTCGTGTGGACGTTTCGAGCAGGGGCTTATCGAACTGCAAAAGATAACTTTCCACATCCAAGCTGCTTTTCTCCCCATATATCCGTTCAAAATCTGCGCTTCCCAAGATCAATTCCTGAAAAGTCCGATAAATCGGTGATTGAAGCGTCTCGCTCTGCCGGATCATCTGGACGCTTTTCTCGTCGCCCGTGAGCTGTTGGATGACTCTTTCGAGCCGGATGCGCGCCGGGATTTGAACTGGTTCCCGTTTAAGCAGCTCAAAAAGCGGCTCGAGGGATAGCTCGCCACCAAACGCCAGCACCGCGAGGGCTGCCGCACTCGAATGCCATTCGGTCGCAATACCTAACCCCTCAAATTGGGCGATATGTTCGTCGGTGAGCGTGATACCCGGGTAGCCGAGCGCCTCCGCCCCCAAGCGAACAGTCTCCTGCAAGGCACGATGATAGCCGCGCGGGGCAAGCAAAACACCGTCCATATCGAAGATGAGTGTTTTTTTCATAGTTTCTCCCAGAAGGGCATGCGTCGCACCAGGTTTAACGGAAGCTTTCGTAGACAGGTTTTGTCCCGTTTAGCGGCTTCGTTCTGAAAGGCTGGTGCGACGCACGTCCGTTTCTTATTTTTGATGCCGCTTTCTTAGCTCATCTTCCACATCCGCCAGCGTCAACCCCTTGGCGCTCAACAAAACCAGCGTGTGATAAAAAAGGTCGCTGACCTCTTCGATAATGCGCTGATCGCCCTGTCCCTTCGCGGCGATGATGACTTCAACCGCCTCCTCGCCAACCTTCTGGCAGATACGGTCTTCACCCTCCGCGAAAAGGCTCGCAGTATAGGATTTTTTAGTGGGGTTGGCTTTACGATCTTCGATAATTTCAAATAATTCATTCAACATGTTTTTTTCCTTTTTCTCCACGGAGAACACAGAGATCACTGAGATTTTTTTTGTTTTTCTCTTTTACTCAGAAAACTCTGTGCGCTCCGTGCTCTCTGTGGTTAATTCTCTATAACGCGATAGAAGCAACTCCGCTCACCCGTATGGCAAGCCGGGCCCGTAGGCTCAACAAAAAGCACGAGCGTATCGGCATCACAGTCTACCAAAATTTGACGGACATACATAAAATTGCCCGATGTCGCGCCTTTAAGCCAAAGCTCGTTGCGGCTGCGGCTCCAGAAGTGCGCTTGCATGGTCTCTCTGGTGCGTTGAAAGGCTTCGGCATTCATCCATGCGACCATGAGAATATCTTTCGTCTCAACATCCTGCACAATGGCGGGGATCAAACCATATTTGTCGAATTTTAGTTCGGATTCATTGATAAAAAGTTCAAATTCTGTTTTCATTTTCTTTCTTAACTCCGCTATGGTTTCGATACGCCTGACGATAAAGCTGTCAGGCTACTCAACCACCGCTATATCCTTCTATCAACCAGCGTAGTCGCTGATTGAGTGCTTTGCGATCGAAATCAAGACGAAGCGCATTACGTATCACGTTTTCACGTTTTGCGAATTTTCAACCCTCGCTCAATCAAATAATCCTTGATCTCATCAATCGTATACTCATCATAATGCAACATCGAAGCGACCAACGCCGCATCCGCTTTGCCCTCGGTCAGGACATCGTAGAGATGTTCAGGCGTCCCACCCCCGCCCGAAGCGATGACGGGGATCGAAACCGCCTCGGCGATCATGCGCGTCAAGGTCAGCTCGTAGCCTTCTTTGGTGCCATCGGCGTCGATCGAGTTCACAACCAACTCGCCCGCCCCCAGCGCCTCGCCACGCTTCGCCCACTCGATGGCGTCGAGACCCATCCGCCTGCGTCCACCCTCGATCACGATCTCGTAGCCGCTCTCCAGCCCAGGGGCAGGCTCGACCCGCAGCACGTCCATCGACAAAACCACCGCCTGCGCGCCAAACGCCGCCGACGCCTCGCTGATCAATTCAGGTCGCAACACGGCAGCCGAGTTCACATTGATCTTCTCCGCACCCGCCAGCAGCACCCGCGAGCAATCCTCCACCGTCCGCAAGCCGCCGCCGACCGAAAAGGGGATAAAAACCTGCTCCGCCACCGCGCTGACCACGTCCAGCATGATGTCGCGCTTATCGCTCGACGCCGTGATGTCGTAAAAAACCAGCTCGTCCAGCCCCTCGGCATAATATTTTTTCGCCTGCACAACGGGGTCGCCGATGTCCTTCGTATCCACAAACTTGACCGACTTCGCCAGCTTGCCGTCACGCACATCCAGACAGGAAATAATTCGTTTCGAGAGCATCACAGCCTCCATTCCGCAAAATTTACGAGCGTTTGCAGCCCCACGGGACCGCTTTTTTCGGTGTGAAATTGCACCGCAAAGAGATTGTCCACGCCCACCGCCACAGGAAACTCAAAACCATAATCGGACGTAGCGAAGACGTTTGCTTCGCTATCGGGCTGCGGATAATACGAGTGCACGAAATAAAACTCATCGCCAGATTTCAGATGGGATAAGACAGGATGCGGCTGACTGACTTTCACTTCGTTCCAACCCATATGCGGGATTTTCAGCGCCTCGTCCGTGAATTTGAACTTGGTTGCCCTTCCCGAAATAATGCCCAGCCCCGGCGTGTTACCGTCTTCCTCCGACATGGACAAAATGATCTGGCTCCCCAAACAGATACCGAGAATCGGCGTGCCACGCTCGAAAGACTCTTTCAGTGCAGAATCGAGATTGCGCTCCTTAAGCGTCTCCATCGCCGAACCTGCCGCCCCCACTCCAGGGAAAATGACCCGCTCCGCCTTGCAAATCACATCGGGGTCTTTGCTAATCTGGCTCTCTATGCCAAGGTGATTCAATGCCCGTTTAACGGATGTTAGATTTCCTGCTTTATAGTCAATAATTGTTATCATCTTGATT
>JBNKMO010000069.1:0-2585 GCA_050293165.1 Anaerolineales bacterium
GAGCCCCAGGTAGAACCTTTGGAAGAAGAGATCAAACTCCTGCTCGTCCCCAAAGACCCGCGCGACGATAAAAACGTCATTCTGGAAATCCGCGCAGGCACCGGCGGCGACGAAGCCGCCCTCTTTGCCGCCGATCTCTACCGCATGTACACGCGTTATGCTGAAAACATGCACTGGAAAACCGAGATCATGTCACAGAGCGACATTGGCATTGGCGGTTTGAAAGAAATCACCTTCCTGATCAAAGGCGCTGGCGCCTACTCCAAGCTCAAATTCGAGTCCGGGGTACACCGCGTCCAGCGCGTGCCCAGCACCGAATCACAGGGGCGCATCCATACATCGACGGCAACTGTTGCAGTGTTGGCAGAAGTCGAGGAAGTCGATATCAAAATCCCGGCAACCGACATCCGCATCGACGTCTACAAATCCGCAGGTGCGGGCGGGCAAAGCGTCCAGAAAAACTCCACCGCTGTGCGCATCACCCATGAACCCAGCGGTTTGGTCGTCGCCTGTCAGGATGAGCGTTCACAGCTTCAGAACAAATTGCGCGCCATGGCCATCCTGCGTGCCCGCCTTTACGAAGCCGAAGAAGAAAAACGTCGCAGCGCCCAAGCGGACGCACGCCGTTCACAAGTGGGTTCCGGCGAACGCTCCGAGAAAATCCGCACCTATAACTATCCCCAATCACGCGTCACCGATCATCGCATCAACCTCTCATCGTATAATCTGGCGGGCGTCATGGAAGGCGGCATCGAAGAATTCATCGAAGAGCTCACCACCCGTGACGAAGCAGAACGTCTTGCTGCCGTCAACGCTGGCGACGAAGACTAAATTAACAAGGCGGCGCAAGCCGCCTTCTTTTTATGTCCCTGCACCAACTCGCCCTCCAACTCAAAGAAATCAGCGAAACGCCCAATCTAGACGCGCAAGTTCTCCTGGCGCATATTCTCCAGCAACCACGCAGTTGGGTGCTTGCGCATCCTGAAAACGAACTCAACGCACTCCAAAAGCAAACCCTCCAAAACGCCCTCAGACAACTCCAGCAAGGCATCCCGCTGCCCTATGTCATCGGTCATTGGGAGTTTTTCGGCCTGGATTTCATCATCAGCCCGGATGTACTCATTCCTCGCCCTGAAACAGAAGAACTGGTGGAATATGCGCTGGAGTGGTTACGCGACAAAAAAGATATGCGCGCACTGGATATGGGTACCGGTTCCGGCTGCATCCCGATTTCCCTCGCGCGAAACACCCCCGACCTTCATTTGGTTGCCGTTGACCGATCTTCTGCCGCCCTCAGCATCGCCCGTCAAAACGCCGCGAAACACGGTGTAAGCAAGCGAATCGACTTCGTCGAAAGCGACCTTTTTTCTAACGTTGGAACGCTGGAACGTTTAAACGTTAAAACCTTCGATCTGATAACCGCAAACTTACCGTATATTCCCACCGAAACGCTCAAAACACTCGATGTCTACACTCGCGAACCCAGCCTCGCCCTCGATGGCGGCGCAGACGGGCTTGATCTCATTCGCTCTTTGCTGGCAGATGCGCCACACTACCTTGCCCCCGAGGGGTTAGTCTTGCTAGAAATTGATTCATCACACGGACAAAAAGCACTCGAAACCGCCAAAGAATTTTTCCCAAAAGCCAGGAACGAATTACTCCAAGACCTGTCAGGCAGAGATCGCTTTATCCGTATCCAAACATAGGTCATGAAAACAACCATCATCCTCACCTCCGACCTAAACGCCATGCCTGTAGCGCTGGAAGCACTCCACGCAAACGAATTGATCGCCTTCCCTACTGACACTGTCTACGGGCTGGGCACCTTGGCATTCAACGCTGAGGGGGCGACGAAAATCTATGCCGCAAAAAAACGCCCGCCCGATAAAGCCCTGCCGATCCTGCTTGGGGATGTGAGCCAAATTCCGCTCGTGGCGGTGAATTTGCCAGATGCTGCTCTCAAACTCGCAGAGCATTTCCTGCCTGGGGCGTTAACGCTGGTTGTGCCTAAACATCCCGATATTCCGGAAGAAGTTTCTTCATTGGACACCATCGGCATTCGCATTCCCGATCATGATTTTGCACGGGCGTTACTAAATGCTGCCGGTCCGATGGCGGTCAGTTCGGCAAATATTTCTGGGGAAAGTAGTCCGGTTGATGCCGGAGATGTGTATCGGCAATTAAACGGAATCCTGCCCCTCATCCTGGATGGAGGGCGCACGCCCGGAGGGACATCATCTACTGTCGTGGACTGTACCCAATCCGAGATTCGCATCCTGCGCAAGGGTCCAATCAGCTTTGCAGAGATTCAGAGAGTGCTGAAAAATTAAAAATCTCTTATCAAGCATTTATCTTTTATTAAGTTCTTTTTTTAAAATCCCCGTATACTTTAGGAGCATTCTCCTCAATACCAACCGCGCCGGAGCTGGGCCGCTCCAAAGCGCGGTTTTGGTTTAAACACAAAGCCCGCTTTTGCAAATTGCAAAAGCGGGCTTTTCTTTTTAATTTGCGATTAGATTAAGGATTGGCAACTGTAACAGAGGAAACCACATTCAGGGCTGCGTCATAGTAGTAACCAGTCGCAG
>JBNKMO010000070.1:0-3079 GCA_050293165.1 Anaerolineales bacterium
TCGGCGATAAGGGATTCAACCTGCTCATATTCTGGGGTGCGCCCACCGCGCATGAGCGCGATATTGAGCGTGCACTTAATTTTATGCTTGATCTGAGCACGCGTACAAAACTCACCCTACGCGCCGGAATTTCTTATCACACTGCCTACGCCGGATTTATGGGCGCTCCACTGCGTGAAGATTACACAACCTATGGCTGGGGGATTACACTGGCAGCCCGCCTCATGGCCTACGCCCACAAAGGCGAATTTTGGATCAGCGAAGACATCGCACGTCGCGCTCAACACGATTTTGATCTGAAATATCTTGGTGAATCCCAATACAAAGGTTTCGCAAAAAAACAACGCACCTACCAACTTCTGGGCAAGAAATCAGAAAAACAGGCCATATATCCCGGCAAAATGATCGGACGCTCCGAAGAGCTTGTCCAACTGAAAACTTTCTTTGATCCACTACACGAGAAAAAGTTCGCTGGCGCACTGATCATTGAAGGTGAGGCAGGCATTGGCAAAAGCAGGCTTCTCTACGCCTATCGCAATGCCGAAGAGTATCAAGACCTCATCGCAGAATGGATCGAGATACGCGCCGACGAACTTATCCATGACGCCTTCAATCCTTTCAAACCTTGGCTGCGGAAACGCTTCGGGATCAACGAACGCGAATCGGACGCGAAGAATTGGGCAACCTTCACGCGTGCCATCGAGATGCTTGCCGCATCGCTCCCGGACCCTAAGCTTGCTTCCGAGCTAAGAAGAACCGATACGGTTTTAGCATCGCTCGTTAACCTCTTTAAACCCGAAACTTTCTACGAGACCCTCGATGCAAAAGCTCGCTACGAAAACACCTTCACCGCCCTCAGCACTCTCCTATTCGCCGAAAGCTTCCACACCCCCGTCGTGATCTTCCTTGAAGACGCACACTGGCTCGATGAAGACTCCGCCACCTTCCTGGCTTACTTTATGCACACACTCAGCGTTGAAAACGCAGAGCAGCACCCTGTAGCGCTGATTGCCACGCAACGCCCCGGAAAGAATCCGGCCTTTGCAGAGCCATCCTACACGCAAAAGATTATGCTCGGAAAATTATCACGGGAAAATATTCAGGCGCTCGCAGGCGATATTCTGGATGCCCCCATCGACAACGATCTGGTCTCCCTGTTGGAAAAACGCGCCGAAGGCAATCCCTTTTTTAGCGAGCAAATCCTGCGCTACCTTTCGGAAAACAAACTGCTTATATTAGACGAAAAGGGCATCTACAGCGCTTCACACGAAGCGCAAACATCTCTTCCGCTGGATATTCGCGCAGTGATGATCGCCCGCCTTGACCGCCTCACCCAAAAGGTACGCGAAACCGTTCAAACCGCATCCGTGCTTGGGCGTGAATTCATCATCGACATTCTACTGAAAATGCTGCATTCACAGCGCGAAAAACTGCCCGACTATGTCCACAAAGCCGAACAAGCCAGCATATGGGCACATATCAGCGAAATTGAGTATCTTTTCCATCATGCGCTGCTGCGTGATGCTGCTTATTCCATGCAGCTTGAAGCGCGTCAACGTGATCTGCATATCCTGGCTTTCGAAGCCATGGAAGAGCTCTATCAGGAAGATATCGCAACTCATTACGGTGAATTAGCCTATCACGCAGAAAAAGGCGGTTTGAAAACCAAGGCCCTTCACTACCTGATCTCAGCTGGTGATCTGGCAATGAGCGCCTACCAAAACCGTCCAGCAATCGATTACTTTACACGCGCACTGGCATTGCTCCCCAAAGATGAGCTGCGCACAAAATTTGAATTACTTATTAAGCGTGTAGAGTGTCTATACAATATCGGTGACCCAAAATCGCAAGAGCAAGACCTAAAAGAAATGGAAAACCTGGCACAGAAATTAAATGATAACAATCTGTTAGCACGTACCTATATGCGGCATGTACGGCGATACTCTGCATTAGGCAATTCGCAAAAGGTGATCCAGTACGTATCAGATGCGAAAGAACTGGCGCAGTCTGCACAAGCGGACGAAGTACTCATGTCAACGTATATCTCGTTTCCAGATGCGTTATCACGCACAGGTAAACCCAAAGAAGCACACGAACAAGCTATGGAAGGTCTTGCCTATGCCCGCAAAACAAAGAACCGCTATGGAGAAGCCCATATGCTCACCGCCCTGGGATTGGCAACACTTGAACTGGAAGGTCCCATCGCGGCACAAAAATATCAAGAAGAAGCCCTAACCATAGCGCGTGAACTCAAGAATCGCTATCTTGAAGGAAAAGTGCTCAACAACCTTGCCAACGCCGTTGGCCTCGCACAAGGCGACTACCACACTGCCTATAAATATTTTCTCCAGGCACTATCCGTTTTTCAAGAGCAGGGCAACCAAACCGGCAAAGGGTTGGCCTTGGCAAATTTAGGCTGGGCAGCGGCCATGCTGGGAGATTATGAAACCGCAATAACGTATTACAAACGCTCTCTTCTCATTAATAAAAAGCAAGGAAACTTACGAAACGAAACATATACCTATATCAATATGAGCGCATCCGCGATAGGACAAGGGGTACCAGGAGATGCCCTCTCGTACATCCATAAGGGCTTGGATTTTTCCACCAGAATAAAAGATCGTATCGCTGAAGGATGGGCATACTTTTATTTAGGACACGCTCATTTACTCAACGGTCAATTTGTTAATGCTAGAAGGGCTTTTATGCAATCTTTGTGCATTCGCAAGGAAACAAAAGCCGCAGCCATACTCCTGATCGAAACTCAGGCAGGGCTCGCGGAAGCACACGAGGCGCTTGGTAATTTCTCTGCGGCAAGCAGCGACGCCGAAGCAATTTATCAATACATGCAAGGAGAGCCAAGTTTTGAAGGCGCAGAGGAGCCCTTACGCATCTATCGTGCTCTTTACAGGACACTAAAGCAAAACAAGGATGAGCGTGCAAAAACCGTGATAAAAAACGCCAACCAGCTATTAAATGAACAGGTCTCAAAGTTACGCTCAAAAGAGGCACAATACGCCTTTGTTGAAAATGTCCCCTGGCGACGTGCCATAAAAAAAGAAGCGGAGAGTTGATCTCC